>NZ_CP108455.1:335833-671666 GCF_036241575.1 Streptomyces sp. NBC_01267
CCCCGGACCGGCGCCCGCCCCGGACGCCGACCCCACGACCGAGGCCGCAGTCGTAGTGAAGGAGCGGCTGTTGACCGCCGGTCAGGGGCGCGCGGCCCGCGGAGTCCTGGCGTACCTCACCGACCGGCGGATCGGCACCACCCCCGAGGCCCGCCTGGTGGCCCTGATGTTCACCCTGCGCTCCGCCCGCGGGGGCATCGGCAACATTGTCGGCCAGGACCTGACCAGCTGGCGCATCAGCGACCCGCTGGCCATCCTGGCCGAACTCCAGGACACCGGCTGGCTCCAGCTCACCGCTGCGCCCGAGACGGTACTCACCGCCAGAGCGGAAGAACCTGTCCAGATCACGCTGCCCGACTTCCTGCCCGGCGCCGCGGCGCCCCTCGCGCTCAGCAAAGCCGCTCGCCCACGGATCTCGGGCTGGGCCCAGCGCATCGTCAGCGACAAGAAGATGCGCAAGAAGAACGCCCCGGCCGCAGCCCGCCTCCTCGCGCTCTACACGGCTGCGCACGCCCGGTCGGACGGACAACTCGCCGCCCCCGGCCTGCCCCTGACCGAAGTCGCCACGTTCTGCGCCCTTGATGCCCCGGGAGAGCTGACGGCGCTCCTCGACCCCCTGGCCGATGCCGACTGGCTCACCGGAGCCGAGAGCACAGACGGACATCTTCGCGGACAGCTCACCGGACGCACCGGGATCTTCGTTCCCACTCCCGAGAGCTGAGGCACAACACCGACACCCTTCTTGTACGGGTCGACCCGGCCCGCGACGTCCCCCCGCCCGGAACCTGACCCGCCAGGGCGACCGCGGCGCGCCCCCACCCGGGGCAGGTTCGCGGGACACGGCGGAATTTTGCCGCATCGGAAAACTTGCCCATTCGGCAACGTTTGTTTACGGTGGCTCCATGACACAGGGAGACGACGCCCGCATCGGACTGCGGGAGCGCAAGAAGCGGGAGACCCGCGTCGCGCTGAGCCGGGCCACCATCGGGCTGTGCGTCCAGCGAGGGTGGGACAACGTGACGGTGGAGGACATCGCCGCCACGGCGAACGTGTCCGTACGCACCTTCCGCAACTACTTCTCCGGTAAGGCCGAGGCGATCGCCGCCGGCCACCTGGAGCGCATGCTGTGCATCGCCGACTCACTGCGCGCGCGGCCGGCCACCGAGCCCTTGTGGGACTCGATCGCCCACGCCGTGCGGACCCAGTTCGTCCCGCAGGGCGGAACCGGCGCGGGTTCCGCCCATGACCAACGCTGGACGGACGGGCTCCGGCTCATGCTGGCCGAACCGGCCCTGCACGGGGAGGTCGTCAAGGCGAACGCGTCCGCACAGGAGGAACTGGCCAAGGCCGTCGCCGAGCGCACCGGTACCGACGTCACCCATGACGTCTACCCGAAGCTCGTTGCCGCGGTGATCGGCGCGGGCAGCGCCGTGGCCGTGGAGCACTGTCTGCGGGCGGATCCGCCCACCCCGCTCGCCCCGGTGCTGCGCGAGGTGTTCGAACGGATCGCGGCGGGCCTTCCCGCCTCCTGAGCCGACAGGAAGTCCGATCCCGCCCGGTCGGTGCCGGGCTGATCCGTCCTGCCCTTCTCCACCCGTCCAGAAGGAGACACGCTGGTGATCACTGATGTCGTCATCGTCGGAGGCGGCCCGAACGGGCTGATGCTCGCCTGCGAACTGGCCTTGGCCGGAATTCGGCCGGTCGTACTGGAAAAACTGTCCGTGCCGAGCGAGGAGCCGAAGGCGAACGGGCTGCTCGGCCAGGTCGTCAGGATGATCGACCACCGAGGGCTGTACGAGCGCATCAGCGGCGAACCCGGGCCGCCGCAGCCGAACTCGGCCTACTTCATGTTCGCAGCGATGGGCCTGAACCTGAGCCTGCTGCAGGACAGTCCCGTCCACGGTCTGGCAGCGCCGCAGCAGCACATCGTCCAGGTCCTTCAGGGGCGGGCGGCCGAACTCGGGGTGGAATTCCGGCGGGGACACGAGGTCGTCGGCCTGTCGCAGGACCACACGGCAGCGACCGTGGACATCGCGGGGACGGACGGGACGTACCGGCTGCGGGCCCGTTACGTCGTCGGGGCGGACGGGGCGCGCAGCGTCACGCGCAAGCTGTCCGGTATCGGCTTCACCGGCGTCAGTTACGACCGCAGGACCACCCGCACGGCGCACGCCACGGTACCGGCGACATGGGTGGATCCCACGACCGGTGCCCTGAACGTGCCCGGCTACGGACCCGTCCTGCCGTTCCTGTCCCACCGCACCGAGCACGGCGGGTTCTCCTACGCGCCCTTCCCCGGTCACCCGCCGCTGGTCAGCACCACCGAGTGGGACCAGCCCAGGACCGAGGCGCCGATGAGCCTCGACGAACTCGGGGCGAGCATCCACCGCGTACTCGGCGCAGATCTGCCCCTGAGCCCGCCCACCGGTGAGGGACCGCACGTGCTGCGCCGGTTGACCGGCGGCAACACCCGGGTCGCCGAGCGCTTCCGGGACCGTCGTGTGTTCCTCGTAGGCGACGCAGCCCACGTCTACGCCGAAGGGGGCGGCCCCGGGCTCAACCTGGGTCTGCAGGACGCGGTCAATCTCGGCTGGAAACTCGCCGCCGCCGTCCTCGGCAACGCCGGGCCCGAACTGCTCGACAGCTACGAGACCGAGCGCCGGCAAGCGGCCCACCGCATGGTCGTCAACGCCCAGGCGCAGAGCGCGCTGAGCGCCCCCGGCAGCGACGTCACCGCGCTGCGTGAGCTGTTCACCGAACTTCTCGGCCACCCGAGCACCGTCCAGCACCTCGCCGACCTCACGGCGGGCACCGACATCCGCTACGCCATGGGCGGGCCCGACGCCCACCCCCTGGTCGGCCGGTTCGTACCGGACATGGAACTGAGCACTCCGGCCGGTGCGGTCCGGCTGGCGGAACTCACCACCAGCGCACGGCCACTGCTGCTCGACCTGACCGAGGACGCATCAGTCGCGCAGGCGTTCGCGCACTGCCGCGATCAGGTGGACATCGTCACCGCGCAACCCGGGCCCGCCGCCCCTGCGGTCACCGCCCTGCTGCTGCGCCCCGACTGCTACGTGGCATGGGCAACAGCCCTGCCGCACCCCGACCCGGCCGACCCGGACGCCCTCCGGACAGCCGCCCAGCCCTGGTTCGGCGTCACCGAACCCGCCCGCTGCGAGCCGGAACCCCTCGGAACGACCTGAGGGTCGACGAGGGGCCCCGGGCGGCAGGACGAACGCCGGTACCACCTATGAGGCGTTCCCCGCCCGGAAGTTCCCGTCACCGGGTCCACCGGGTGGGCACGGGCCGGACTCGCCCTCATCGCGTGGCGGCTGCTCGACGACCAGGACCTGTCCGGTCGATCTTCGCCGGGCCCGGAACGTCGGGGTGCCGTCAGGAGCTGCGGCTGCCCTGGCGGGTCGCGGCGAAGCGGGACGGGGGCATCCCGAAGGCGCGCGTGAAGGCAGCGGTGAACGCGGCGGGAGAGGCGTAGCCGAGACGGCCGCCGACCTCGCTGACCGAGGCGGTGCGCAGCAGCGGGACGGCCGCGAGCAGACGGGCGCGGGCCCGCCAGGCGGCGGGGCTGTCACCGGTCTCGGAGCGGAAGCGCCGGGTGAAGGCCCGTTCACTCATGGCCACCCTCGCGGCCCACCCGGTGTTGGTGACGCCGGCATCGGGGGCTGCCAGGTACGCGCGGCAGAGCCCCGCGAGATCCGCGGAGGCGGGAATCCCGACGTGGAACGGGAGCGGGGAGCGCTCGGCGATCTCGTACAGGAGGAGCGCGGCGATGCTTCCCTCGCGCCCGGAAAGGCGGTAGTCGGCCTCGAACTCGACGGCGGCCAGGAGCAGTTCGCGCAGCAGCGGCGAAACGTCCACGACCGTGCAGGAGACGGGCCACCAGGGGACGGCGTCCGGCTCGATGTACAGACTCCGGGTACTCACCCCCATCATGCGGACCCGGTGCCGGGTGGCGGCCGGAATCAGTACGGCGCGCTCGGGCGGGACGGTCCAGCTGCCCTCGGCGGTGTCGACGACCATGACGCCGGTGGCGCCGTAGAGGAACTGCGCGCGCCGGTGCTCGTGCCAGTCCAGTACATGGCCGGGCGGGTAGTCGGTGCCGATCGGCAGGACGGCCCGGTCGACGTGGTCGACGCCGTCCAGCGAGACGTTCTTCACCCGGCCATTCTACTGGCCGAGACGCGAAGGAATGGTGCCGACCATCGCATGCGGGAAGCCTGTGGGGGCTGGTGAAGTGGAACCCATGGACGTTGTGGGATTGATCGGGATCGGGCTCCTCACCGGAGTGACGACCGTGTTGTTCGGTTTCGGCGGCGGGTTCGTCGCGGTGCCGGTCGTGGTGTGGGTGGACGCCACGCTCGGCGCGGACGCGATGCGGGTGGCGACGGCCACCTCCGCCCTGGTGATGGTGGTGAACGCGGGGTTCGCGACGGCCGTCACACCGCGGCGGGTGCTTCTCGCCCTCCGCGGCAGCGGCCCGCTGCTCCTGCTGCTGGCGGTCGGGGCCTCGGCCGGCTCGCTCGCCACCCGCTTCACCCCGGCCGGTCCGGCCCGCTGGGCGTTCGTCGCGTACATCGTTCTCACCATTGCCGACCTGCTCCTGCGGCCCGGCTTCCTGCGCCCGCGCACCCGGGCCGAGGCGGCCTCCGAAGCTCCGCGTCCGCTGCCGGCCGTCCTCGGTGCGCCGGTCGGCGCGGTCGCCGCCTTCCTCGGCGTGGGAGGCAGCGTCATGACCGTTCCCGCGATGCGGCGGGCCGGGCACACGATGCACGTGGCGACGGCGCTGGCCAACCCTCTGACCCTCGCCATCGCGTTGCCTGCCACCGCACTGTCCCTGGGCGGCGCCGCGGTCCCGGCCGCCGCGGACGCGCACGTGCACCTGGTGGGTCTCATCGACCTCCGCGCCGCCTCGGCGCTGCTCCTCGGGGCTCTGCCCGTGATCGCGGTGCTGCGGCGGCGCCCGCCGCGGATCCCCGACCGCACCTACGCCTGGGCGTACACGGGGCTGCTCGCCACGGTGACGGTCGCGATGCTGCTCCCGGTCTAGGCCGTCGGTCCGTCGGTCCGTCGGTCCAGAGCTTGTCCGACCCTGGTCCGCCGGAGAAGTCCTACTCGTCCCGCACCCACGGCCGCAGTTTCTCCGGATTGCGGACCGCCCAGATCCGGGTGACGCGCCCGTCGGTGACATCGAACGAGGCAACGGTCATGACGGCGCCCGCACGCTGGGCCACCAGGCCCGGCACACCGTTGACCGACCGCTCCAGGAGTTCGAGGCCCGGAGCCCTGTCGGCGATGGCGACCATGTACTGGGCGATGCGCGCGCCGCCTTCGATCGGGCGCAGGACGGTACCGACCAGGCCGCCGCCGTCGGCGGTCATCACGGCGGCCGGGTCGAGGAGTTCGACGAGGGCCGCGATGTCCTTGGTCTCCCATGCCTCTTTGACCTGCCGCACCACACCGGCCTGCCCTGCCGCCGTCACCGGAGTCCGCTCGACGCGCACCCGCCGCCGGGCGGAGGCCGCGAGCTGCTTGCAGGCCGCTGGGGTCCGGCCGAGGACGCCGGCGATCTCGGCGAAGGGGTACCGGAAGACGTCGTGCAGGACGAATGCCACTCGCTCGGCGGGTGTCATCGACTCCAGGACGACGAGGAAGGCCATGGTCACCGATTCGTCCAGAACCATCTGGGCGGCCGGGTCGGTGTCATGGCCGTGGTCCCGCTCGGCGTGGTCGGGCAGCGGATCGGGCAGCCATGCGCCGACATAGCGTTCGCGCCGGGCCCGCGCCGAGCCGAGCACGTCCAGGCAGATGCGGCCGGTCACCGTCGTCAGCCAGGCGCCGGGGGACACGATCTCGTCCTGCCGGCTCCGTGGCAGCGCGTACCAGCGCGCGTAGGCCTCCTGTACGGCGTCCTCGGACTCGGCCAGCGAACCGAGCAACCGGTAGGCGACATTGATCAGTTGGCGCCGCTCACCGGCCGTCCCGTCGGTGCTCGTCCCAGCCGTCCCCATGCTCCCGACCGCCCCCTCGCCTTACCTTTCGCACGCCCGCGTCGTCGGGCTGGTGAGACCTTATCGATCTACCGCCCTCCGGGCGGAAAAGAGGACCGAGGCATGGCAACCCAGGCGACGGCACAACGGCGCTTCTCGTTTCTGCAGATCGCGATCGCCCTGCAGACGCTCACCATCTTCCTTCAAGCGGTCTCCGCCGGACTGCTGCTGACCTCGTCGTACGGAGAGACGCTGCACAGTGCCGGAGCCCGTGTGATGTACGGGGCGTCGATGCTGTACGTGCTCGCGGCGGTGCTGGCGTGGAAGCCGGGCGGCGGGTCGCCCCGGCCCGTCTGGCACGCGTCCGGTTTCCTCGTCCTCGCCTCGGTCCAGGTCGTGCTGGGCATCGCGCACATACCGTCGGTCCATCTCCCCCTGGGTGTCCTGATGTTCGGACTGAGCGTGCTGGCGCTGACGCGGCGCCACACACACTGAGGATCACCGGTGCTTGAACTCCTCGATGGCCGCCCGGACCGTCTCCCCCAGGGTGTCGCTCCCGGAGTGCCCCGAGTCCTCGATGATGTGGAGCCGCGCGCCCGGCCACACCTTCGCCAGCTCCCACACCGTCTGCACCGGACAGCCCATGTCGTGCCGGCCATGGACCAGCACCGCCGGGATACCGGCCAGCTTGTGTGCGTCCCGGATCAGTTGCTCCTCCTCCAGCCACGCACCGTTGCTGAAGAAGTGGGCACAGATCCGGACGAACGCGATCTGCGCTTCGATGTCGCGATCGCTGTACATGCCGGGTACACCGTTGGGTTCGTTCGAGATGACGGCGTCCTCCCAGGCGAGCCAATCGGCAGCGGCCCTCTCCCGGACCGACCGGTCGGGGTGCTCCATCAGGCGCGCGTAGGCCGCGAGCAGGTCGCCGCCGCGCTCGGCCTCGGGGACGCCGTCCCGGAACCGGTCCCACGCCTCGGGGTAGAACCACCCGGCGCCCCGGTAGAGCCAGTCGATCTCGGTGCGGCGGGCCGTCGTCACCGACTGGACGACCATCTCGCTGACCCGCTCGGGGTGCTGTTGCGCGTATGCCAGGGCGAGGGTCGTCCCCCAGGAGGCGCCGTTCAGCAGCCACCGCTCGATGCCCAGGTGTTCGCGCAGCCGCTCCATGTCGTCGATCAGGTGCTGCGTGGTGTTCAGACTCATGTCCGCCACCGGGTCGCCGGCGTGCGGGGTGCTGCGGCCGCAGTTCCGCTGGTCGAAGCGGATGACGCGGTAGCACTCGGGGTCCCAGGCCCTCGTCGGCCGCCGCGGCGCTCCCCCGCCCGGACCTCCGTGAATGTTCAGGGCAGGCTTGCCCTCAGGGTTCCCGAGCTGCTCGTAGTAGATGCGGTTGCCGTCTCCGGTGTCGAGAAATCCATGGTCGTAGGGGCTGGTGGGAGGGTAGAAATCAACCATGGGCGTCGACCCTACAGAACGATCGTGGTTGAGCGCCTTCCCTTTCAACACGCCTTGTGGAAACAGGCGTTGCGCTGGCGTTCGCGCTCACCCCGCCCATCTCCGAAATGGGCGTCAGGCCGCCTGCCGGGAAACCGGCAGGTCGCGCGCCCGGCCGACATCTCCGTACTGCCACCTGCGTCGCCGACGTACTGTCGAGGGGAACGCTGCTCCCAGGACGAGCCACTCTCGTGCAGCGGTGACCGGTGGACATGCCCTGCGCCATCGTGTCGACCCATGCCAGGGCCTCATCGGATCGGACTTCGTCACCCTCGACGAGTGGTTGCGCCGCATCTTCCAGGCGCCCCCGCCGCTCGGCTCCGTCTGAACCCGTCGCGCTGCGTTCGAAAACCCGCATGCGCCGCCCCACGGAGTTCTGGGAACATGCCCGGATGTCCCATCCTCTCGAACCCCTGGTCATCCGGCACGCTCGGCGTCTGCCCGCCCCCTCCGGACCTGCCGGGCACGGCGATGTCGCGGCGCGGCAGTTCGATGTCGCGCTGATGTCCGTGGGCTTCAAGCTCTCGTCGGCCCTGCTGGAGCATCTGTCGGGGCTGTCCGAGGAAACCGTCGTCGACACCGCCACGCGCACGCTGGAGAACGTCCGCGAGATCACCGGTGCCCACGTCCAGCACAACGTCTACTTCCTCGACTTCCCCGCCAACGTGCCGGACACCTTCGACTTCTGGACGCGGTGCATCGCCGAGGCGCTCGCCGACGACGCCTCGCGTGACGGCACCCTCGCCCAGCTCCGTACCGGTGTGGTCGACCTGCTGACCCTGCCCTCGTACGGCACCTACCAGCACACGTACGCCGAGATGCTGGCCGCTCACGACGAGTTGATCGCCGCCGCGGGCGACCGCACGACGGTCCTGCATCTGGGCGGCGCCCCGGACGACGAGGTCACCGCTCTGTACCTGGCCCTGGCCGGCAGCACCACCCCACTCGGCGAGGAGGGTCTGCGCGGCCTCCGTTCGCTGGCCGAGCACTGCGTGGACAGCGCCCAGCCCGAGGCGATCCCCGTACGGGAGAACCGCGCCGTCATCAACGTCGTCCGCCTGCACGCCGGGCGGGACCTCCTGCTGGACACCGTCACCGACGTGCTGCGGCTGGCCTGTGCGCTCTCCGGCGGTGACCTGACCCTCGTGGAACCGACCCGCTTCCGGGTCTCGGCCCGGCGGGTCCGCCGCGCGCTGCTCGCCGGACTCGACTCGGTGATCGAGAAGGCCCCCGCCAAACTCGCCGACGTATCCACGCACCGTGAGGCGTTCAAGCGCCTCGGTGAGCGCCTCCACCCGCACGAGTACCCGCAATGGCCGTACGCCGCCGACGTGTTCGCCGTCGCCCGCGGCGAGAAGGAGGCCCGGTCCTTCGACAGCCACCTCGAAGAACTGCTCGGCGCGAACGACATCCTCGGGGCGGTGCGTCTGCTGACGGCCGCCCCGGGCAAACTGTTCCGCTCCCTGGACCGGCTGCTGCGCACGTGCCTCACCCAGGAGGAGCGCGACGCTGTCGTAGCCGCCGCCGAACAGGTCGCTCCGCAGGTCTCCGGCCGGGTCCTGCTGTCGGTGCGCGAGCACCTGCACAACCGGGCCCGGGAGACCGGCGAGCGCCGCGTCTTCGTCAACAGCCGTGGCAGGGCCTGGGTCACCGCCGACAACCGCCCCCTCGTGCTGCCGCCCGAGCGCATCCGCCTCATCGACATCCTTGACTCCGAGACGCGCCGCCGCCTGCCCGACCCGGGGCACCTGCTCATCGACCCCGACATCCTCGATGTCGCGCTGCCGCTCAGCGGCAAGGCGACGGCTGCCGGACTCGGCGTGCTGCCACGTGGCTCCCTCTCGCCCGTCGAGGGGGAACTGCTGCGCTTCTTCGTCCACTGGAAGCAGAAGAGCCACGACACCGACTTCGACCTGTCGGCGCTGATGCTCGACTCCGAGTACGCGACAGTCTGCTGGCTCTCGTACACCGCCCTCACCGAGGTCGAGGGCGAACACTCCGGCGACATCACGGAAGCGCCCGAAGGCGCATCGGAGTTCATCGACCTGCGGCTGAACGCCGTGCGTGGCACCTTCATCGTCCCGCAGGTCAACATCTTCTCGGGCGAGAGCTTCGAAACCGTCGAGGAGTCGTTCTTCGGCTTCATGCTGCGCGGTGCCGAGCAGCGGGGCCGCCCCTTCGAGCCGCGCACCGTACGCATGAAGTCCGAGGTCCGCGGGCCGGGCAGGGTCGCGCTGCCGATGGCCTTCCTGCGCGGGCACGACGGCCGCTGGCGCGCCAAGTGGCTCCACCTGTACCTCCAGGGCAACCCGAGCGCCAACCGGGTCGAGGAGAACCGGGTGTCGGTCGCCACGCTGCTGCGCGGCATCGTCGAGCGCGAGTACCTGACGGTTCGTCATTTCATCGATCTGATGGCCGACCGTGCCACGGCCACCACACTGTGGGACGGCTCGACGGTCCCGGACGGCCCCGTCACCTACATCGGCATGGAACGCCCGGACGGCCTGCACCCCGATTCCCGGACGATCACTCCGGAAAATCTGCGTGCCCTGATCCCGGGCTGACTGCTACCGTTGGCCCGGGCGAGGCCATGGACGGACTTCCTTCTCACCTCACTGAAATTAGTCCCTCCGCTTTCCTTGCCCCCGACGTCACGCCGGAGTACCTAACAGCACTCCGGCGTCGTCGTCTCCCGAAGCCGGCATCGGCCCGGACTGCCCCTACGACGTACGAAGACGCCCGGTCCGCGACATGCGGACGACGACGGTCCCCCGCTCCAGATCCACCGTCGTCCGGTTCGGCGGCGCCCCGTCCTCCTCGTCGTCCCGCATCACGAGTGCCGATTGCCGTTCCTTCAGTTCGTTCTGCTTCCCCGCCGACATGGTCGCGTGCAGTTGCTCGAACCCGGTTGCCGATATCTGGCCCTGCCGCGCCCAGTTCCGCCACGGCAGGACGCCGGCCCGCCCGGCGCGCAACAACAGCTGGTCGACGAAGGCCAGCACGGTCAGCAGGATGACCAGTCCTGGCAGAGTCATGAAGACGACGAATTCCATACCCCCAGTATCGCGGCGCGTCCCAGGATCACCCCTGGTGGTGCGGAGAACTTCCGGGGCCGGGCCCACGGGGGACAGCTGGGGCAGCGACCGTCTCACGGGACCCGGAGGGCGAATACGGACGGCTCAGTGGCTGTGGTGGCGGTCGAGGAGGCGTTCGTGGGCGGGGGTGAACAACGCCCGTCCGTGCCGATGGCCAGATCCTCGGCGCCGGGAGCAGCTGGTGGTGGTGCCGTCGGGACCGCTGACGGGTCGGGGTGGCTGATGGCGGTCAGGAGTCGGGTGAGTGCCTGTGCGCGGGCGTGGATGGTGCCGCCGTGATCGGGGCCTGCGAGTTCCTCGTGGGTGATGACGCAGACCGCCGGATGGTGCAGCAGCCATCGGCTGCGACGCGCTTCTTCCGTACCGGGGAAGCCGGGGTCGGTCAGCGCGAGAGTGATGCGGGCGTCCAGAGTGGGCAGGGCGGTGAGGATGTCGCGGTAGACGAGGTGCTCGGGCAGCGAGCCCACGGGGTCTGCGGGCTGGGTGAGGGCGCGGATCTGGCCGACGATCCGGTCGCGGATGTCCCGGTGGTGGAAGACGAGGGGAGGCCGGCCGTCGGCGTGCCGGTTCAGATGCCGGGACTGCGCCGCCTGCGGGTCGCTGGTGAGCCAGCTGTCCAGCAAGACGACGGCGTCGTGGCCGGTGCCCCGTTCGTGCTCCGTGTGCGCGAGGGCGTGGACGGCCACCCCTGAGCGGGGGTTCAGGGCCAGGGCCTGTCCGGCCAGCTCGTACGCCTCCTGGATGCGGCCCTGTTCGGCCCGGATCGCGGCCAGCCAGCTCACCCACGCCCAGTTGTCCGGGCCGGCCGAGGCCGTCTGCTCCTCGACCAGGGCGTCGCCGTACGCACGGTAGACGGGGTCTCCGCAGGCGTGGAAGGCCCCCAGCATCAGCCCGGCCACCTCGTCGGCGGGCCACCGGACGAAGTGCGCCGCCAGGTGGTCGGCCGTCAGTCGGTACTGCCGGTGCGAGAAGAGGAACACGCCGTACACCAGGCTCGCTTCCCGCTCACCTGCGGTCTGCGCGTCCCGGTGTGCGACCACCAACTGCTCCTTGAGTGCCGCGTCGCCCAGACTGTCGCAGGTCGCCAGGGTCAGCCTCGCGACACCGCACGCCGGATCCGAGGCCGTCCACCGGCGGAGCAGAGGCAGCGCCCGACCGCCCAGCGCCAGCAGCTCCGCGAGCGCACGTTCCCCCACCAGCGCGCCCTCCGCGACGCTCGGCGCCGTCCGGTCGGTCGTTCGCCACTCGCCCATCCCGGCAGGTCAGACGCTGGAGCCGAAAACGGCGGTACAGACGATGCCGCTGGAGCCGCAGTGGTTGCGTGGCAGGCTCAACGGCAGAGCGGCGTGGTTGCCGCCGCCCACTCCGCTCCCGGTCACCGTGGCACCGGCAGCGCGCACCCCGTGGTCCTGGTTGACGCAGGCGTTGCCGAACACCGCGTCACCGACCCCGATGACGCTCGCGTGCGCGGCACCGGCCGGAAGCAGCGTGGCCCCTGCCACCGCACCCAGCACCGCGGCTCGCACACCGGCCTTCGCCGCCTTGCTGCCCGTACCCAGCATGTCCACCTTCATCGAGTTCCTCCCCGCCCGGGACAGGCCCCGGTGCTCGTACAGACCGTGCCCGCCGTGTCTCACGGGATGCGGCCCGATCCACGTCGACCGGGCCGCATCCCGATCAACGACCGGCCTCGAACCCCGACACGGCGGACACCCGAACGGGTCGGTGCCGCCGTGTCCTCGTGCCCTGATGTATGGGGTGGACGACAGGTGGGGCGTGACTGGTGGTCACCGCCCGCCCCCAACTCCGGTACAGCCGTCCCGACCCACTTCGAGAAGGGCGGCCCCGGCACACCGAGGAGCGGCAGACTTGTCGCTCCGGGCCATGTGTAGCGGGCACGTGGCCGAAGACGGGGGCGGAGTGCGTCGGTGGATCTCAGCTCAGTGATCATCGCGGTGGCGGGTGTCGCAGGAACCCTGGGGGGATCGCTCCTCACCCAGCGCGGCTCCGAACGAGCGAAGCGCCGGGAAATAGATCTTGTTCGTAGTCATGAGGAGATGCGCGAGAACCGTTCACTGCGGCGCACCTGTTACACAGATCTCAACCGTGACGCCCGGCAGTTCACCACCGCGCTCAATCACCACCTGCACGTCTTGAGGGAACGCGGCGCGGAGGACGCCGACATCGACGCACTCGACAAGGCGAAGAACGCGCACCGCGACCGCTACTCCGAAGCACAGATGATCGCTCCCGAAGCGGTACTCGGACGGGCGAGTGCCGTCAACCAGGCCCTGACCAAGGTCTACGGGCAGGTCAAGCGCCTGGAGCAGGATGCTCCCGGACCGGGCGAAGCGATGGAGACGGCGAGCCGGGCCCAGTACGAGATCTGGGACGTGCTCCGTGCGATGAGACGCGCCATGCGTGACGACCTCGGCGTGTGATTCACCATGATCCGCTCCGGCCGGTCACCACCCGTGCCGTCGGCTCCGGCCGGGCTAGGCTCACGGTACGAACCACCTGGTCAACGGGCGGACAGAAGGAGTTGAACCCAGACATGAAGGTACTGATCTCGGGCGGGGCCGGGTACATCGGCAGCACGGTCTCCTCCGCCTGCCTGGACGCGGGCATCACACCGGTGATCCTGGACAGTCTGGTGACGGGCCGTCGGGAGTTCGCCGAGGACCGCGCGTTCTACCAGGGCGACATCGCTGACGGCGAGCTGGTGGACCGGATCTTCGTCGAACACCCGGACATCGAGGCGGTCGTGCACTGCGCGGCGCTGATCGTGGTGCCCGATTCGGTCGCTGACCCGATCGGTTACTACCGGGCGAACGTGGCCAAGAGCCTGGATTTCGCCGGTCACCTGATCCGCAACGGCTGCCAGAAGATGATCTTCAGCTCCTCCGGCTCGATCTATCTGCCGGGCGAGGACTTCAGCGTGGACGAGGAGTCCGGGATCGCGCCGCAGAGCCCGTACGCGCGCACCAAAGCGGTCTGCGAGGGCATGTTCGCCGACATCGCGGCCACACAGCCGATCCGGATCCTGTCCCTGCGCTACTTCAACCCGATCGGCGCGGACCCCGAGCTGCGCACCGGTCTCCAGTTGCGGCGGCCCAGTCACGCGCTCGGCAAGCTGATCGAGGCACATGACGAGGGTGTGCCGTTCCGGATCACCGGGAACGGCTGGCCCACCCGGGACGGTTCCGGCATCCGCGACTACGTGCACGTCTGGGACCTGGCCACCGCGCACGTGGCCGCGCTCCAGCGGTTCGAGGCCGCGCTGGACGGCGCCAGGTCCTCGGTGATCAACCTCGGCACCGGTACGGGCACCACCGTCACCGAGTTGGTCGACGCCTTCAACAGCGTGGTCACCCCGCCGGTCGCGGTGGTCGAGACCGGCCCGCGGCCGGGCGACGTGGCAGGCGCCTTCACCCGCAGCGACCGGGCCGAGCAGTTGCTCGGCTGGGTGCCGAAGTTCAGCGTCGCGGAAGGCATCCGCGACTCGCTGCGCTGGGCCGGGGTCCGCGACCAGCGGCTCGCCGGGTAGCTCCGCGGCACCCCGGCCCCACAGCGCAGCCCCGAGGGCCCGGTATCCGTCGGGTGTCGCCGTCCGGGCATCACCGTAAGGACAGGTACCGCCCGTGGTGACAGATACCGCCCGGCTGTGCCCGATGTCTACGGTGCGGCCCGGTGCAGCCTCTCGGTGATCGCGTTGACTGCCACCCAGCTGAAGACCATTGCCGGGCCGATGGTCGCCCCCGGACCCGGATAGGTCGCACCCATCACCGCCGCCGCGCAGTTTCCCGAGGCGTACAGTCCGTCGACGGGTGTGCCGTCCTCCCGCAGCACCCGCGCGTCGGGGTCGGTGATCAGCCCGCCCTTGGTGCCGATGTCCCCGGGGTGGACGGGGACCGCGTAGAAGGGGCCCTTCGCCAAGGGTGCCAGGTTGGGGTTGGGGAGGGTCGGGTCGCCGTAGTAGCGGTCGTAGACGCTGTCACCCCGGCCGAAGTCCTCATCCTTGGCGGCGGCTGCGAAGCCGTTGAAACGGCTTACGGTGGCGGGCAGTTCGGGCGCCCCGAGCTGCCCGGCCAGTTGGTCGAGAGTCGGCGCCTGCCGCAGGAAGCCGCTCTCCCGCCAGGCCTTCGGGAAGGGCTGTCCGGGGAGGAGGCCGGCGAAGATGTAGCGGGCCCTGGAGGAGGCGTCGAGGATCATCCAGGACGGGACGGTGGTCGCGTCGGGGCGGTCACAGGCATACATGCGGTCCACGAAATCGTGGTACGGGGCGGCCTCGTTGGCGTACCGCTCCCCCGCCGCGTTGACGATCACCATGCCGGGGATGCCCCGGTCCGCGACCAGGAAGAACGGCTTCTCCCCGGGCGGGCAGAGCGACGGCGCACCCCACACCTT
The DNA here is from genome assembly GCF_036241575.1 of Streptomyces sp. NBC_01267. Classification (NCBI taxonomy): domain Bacteria; kingdom Bacillati; phylum Actinomycetota; class Actinomycetes; order Kitasatosporales; family Streptomycetaceae; genus Streptomyces; species Streptomyces sp. NBC_01267. Next base: position 350,841 of record NZ_CP108455.1, read on the forward strand.
GTCGAGCAGGCCGGTAGCGGCGCCCAGTTCCTCGCCGAGCAGCAGCGCGTCGCCGGTCTGGCCCTCCGAGGCGTGGGTCCAGTCGGCCGAGGTCGGTGCGGGCAGGTACTTCTCGCGCAGCCGCTGGTCGTGCGAGAAGCCGCCGGAGGCGAGCACCACACCGCCCCTGGCGTGGATCGTCTGTTCCCGGCCGTCGCGCTGGACCCGTATGCCGGTCACCTTGCCGTCCTGCGTGACGAGGCCGGTGAGCGGGGTCCGCAGCCACAGTTCGCCGCCGAGTCTGTCGTACGACAGCCGCATCCGGGCGATCAGTGCCTCGCCGAGCGAGAGCAGTTTCCGTCCCCTGAGCAGCGCCCCGGCCGCACGTCCGGCCAAGCGGAGCGCCTTGCGGCGGCCCGCCCAGGTGCGGCCCGACATGTTCAGAAAGCGGAAGTCGTACGAGGTGATGGTGAGGCCGTACGTGGGAAGTCCCGCCCGGCGCAGGGTGTGCCGGGCCTCGCCGAGCCGCTTGAGGTCGACGATCCGTGGTTCGACGGAGCGGCCGAGGGCCATGCCGCCGAGCCGCTCCGGGTAGTAGTCCGAGTAGCCCGGGGTGTACATGAAGCGCACCTCGGTCTTCTGGTGGAACTCCTCGACCATGCGGGGCCCGTGGGTCAGATAGGCGTCCTTGCGTGCGCCCGGTACCCGGTCCCCGACGGTGGCGTCGAGGTACGCGCGGGCCTTCTCGCGTGTGTCGCCGAGTGCGGCGGCGTCCAGGTGGAAGTTGCCGGGGACCCATATCGCACCACCGGACAGTGCGGTGGAACCGCCGTAGCGGTCGGTCTTCTCGACGATCAGCGCGGTCAGGCCGCGCAGCCTGGCAGTGATCGCGGCGGCGAATCCGGCGGCGCCGGAGCCGACGACCACCACGTCGTACGTGCACGGGTGTTCCTGGGAAGCCATCTCAGCTGCTCCTCTCTCCTGCGGCGTCGGCCGGCATCAGAACGTCCCCTGTCCGTAAGCGCTCCGGAAGTACAGCAGCGGGCTGCCGTCCTCGCGGGCGTCGAGGTCCAGGACGCGGGCGGTGACGACGTAGTGGTCACCGGCCTCGTGCATCCCGTACAGCTCGCAGTCGATGGTGGCGAGGGCGCCGTCGAGGCGGACACCACCGTGGTCCGAGGGCGTCCAGTCGACGCCCGCGAATTTGTCGTCGCCGCTGCGGCCGAGCGCCGTGCACACCGCCTGCTGGTCCCCGGCGAGGACGTTGACCGTGAAACGCCCGGCGGCCTCGATCCTCGGCCAGCTGGACGAGGTCCTGCCGACGCAGAGCAGGACCAGCGGCGGATCCAGGGAGAGCGAGGCGAAGGACTGGCAGACCAGGCCCGCCGGCCGGCCGGTGCTGTCGACGGCGGCGACGACCGTGAGGCCGCTGGCGAACCGGCCGAGCACCTCCCTGAAGTCGTCCTGGGAGATCAGCCGTTCCACTGGTGGCCCCAGAAGCTGTCCGCGGTGATCTCCTTGGCGGTCCAGGCCGCCGGGTCGACGATCAGGCCGTCCCATCCGTACTCGACCTGGAAGCCGCCCGGGGCTGCGGCGTAGAAGGAGACCATGTGGTCGTTGGAGTGGCGGCCGAGGGTGGACGCGATCGGGATGCCCGCCTTGTTCATCCGGTCCAGGCAGAAGCCGACGTCGTCGAGGGTCTCCAGTTCGACCATGAAGTGGACGATGCCGGGCGGCAGTGCGCCGGGGTAGAGCCCGAGGCTGTGGTGGCGCTGGTTGGGGCTGAGAAAGTTCATCCAGTAGAAGTCGCGGCCGGGTTCACCGGTCGGTACGGCGGCGGGCGGCAGTTTCATGCGGTCACGGAGCTGGAAGCCCAGGATGTTCTCGTAGAAGTCGGCGGTGGTCTCCATGTCCGGGGCGGGCAGGACGACATGGCCGAGGCCGAGCCGGTCGCCGGTGACGAAGCGGTTGCCGTACGGGGTGTGGAGCGGGGTGTGGTCCTGGGCCTGGCCCCAGTACAGCTCCAGGGGGTTTCCGGCGGGGTCCTCGAAGTGGATGAGCCCCTGGACTCGGCGCTCGGCGAGCGTCGCGTCGTCGGCGGCCTTGACGGTGACGCCGGCCGCTTCGAGCTCGGCTGCGGCCTCCGCCAGGGCGCGGGCGCCCGCCACTTCGAAGCCCGCGCAGAGCAGGCGGTCGGCCTCGTCCGCGACGAAGGAGAGGCGGCGGATCCGGTCGTCCATACGGGCGTTGAGGACGGTGTCCGTGGAGTCGGCGCCTTCGGCCATGCCCAGGATGTCGAGGACGTACGTACGCCATTCGGCGAGGTCGGTGGTCCCGATGCGCAGGTAGCCCAGCGAGCGAATGTCCATGATGAACCCCTCAGTGGGATCAGTGGGATCAGCGGAGTCAGTGGGATCGGTGAGAGAAGAAGTCGATGGCCAGGCGGTTGAACTCGTCGAAGCGTTCCGTCTGGGCCCAGTGGCCGCAGTGCGGGAAGACGTGCAGGCGCGCGTCGGGAATCGTCTTGAGGGCGAGCAGGGCGCCGTCGAGCGGATTGACCCTGTCCTCCCGCCCCCAGGTGAGCAGCGTCGGCTGGGTGATGCGGTGGGCCTCGCGCCACAGCATGGTGCCCTCGGGCCACTTGGCGAACGCGGCGGCCATCCGGGCGTTGCCCAGCCTGGCGTCGGGGTCGGTGGCCTGCGCGTACCGCTCCTCGACGAAGTCGTCGGTGACGATCGAGGAGTCGTGGGCGAGCGTGGTGAGGAAGGTCCGCATCTGCTCACGGGTCGGCTCGGCGGCCAGCGAGAAGGCGAAGAGCTGCTTGATGCCTTCGGTCGGATCGGGTGCGAAGAGGTTGACCGAGATGCCGCCGGGGCCCATCAGGACCAGCTTGGCGACCTTCTCCGGGTGGTCGAGGGCGAGGCGGGTCACGGTTCCGCCGCCGAGCGAGTTCCCGACGAAGTACGCCTGCGGAATGCCGAGTTCGTCCAGGAGCGCGGCCACGGCGTGCGCGGCGAAGCTGAAGTAGTCGCGGTCGGGTTCGGTCTTGTCGGAGCGGCCGAAGCAGGGCTGGTCGATCAGGAGGGTGCGGAAGTGCTGGGCGAAGACGGGCAGGTTGCGGCCGAAGTTCGACCAGGCCGAGGCGCCGGGCCCGCCACCGTGCAGCAGCACGGCCACGGGCGCGTCCGCGGGTCCGGCCTCGTGGTAGTGCAGGGTCAGGCCGCCCGCCTCTGCGGTACGTGAGGTGTTCTCGGGGGTGAGGGTCACAGGGGTGCTCACAGCATCGGGTCCTGGATGTCGAGGCCGAGGGCGGCCTGGCCGTGGAGTACGAGGGCACGCTCGGGGTCGTTGGCCGCGTGACCACGGCCGGTGTGCACGTCGCGCCAGGCGCGCTGGACCGGGTTGGGGCCGGTGCGCATGGCGTTGCCCCCGGCGTTCTCCATCAGCAGGTCCACGGCCGCGACCGAGCGTTCGGTGGCGAGGACCTGGTCGCGGCGGGCACGGGCGCGCAGCAGCATGGAGAGCTCGTCGCCGCGCTCGGCGACGGCGTACATCTCGCCCACGTTGCGCATGAGTTGGAGCCAGGTGGCGTCGACGTCGCTGGACGCGCGGGAGATGCGTACCTGCGCGAAGGGGTCCTCGGCGACCTTCTGGCCGTAGCTGACCCGGAAGCGCTCACGGGTGGCGGCGGTGTACGACTCGTACGCGCCCTGGGCGATGCCGACGATCGGTGTGGAGATCGTGGTGGTGAAGACGGTGGCGTAGGGGAGCCGGTAGACGGGTTCGGGGTTGAGCTCGTGTCCCGGCACCTTCAGTGCGCTCACCGGGCCGAAGCTCAGCGCGCGGTGCTCGGGCACGAAGGCGTCCTCCACGACGATGTCGTTGGAGCCGGTGCCGCGCAGGCCGACGGTGTCCCAGACGTCGTCGACCCGGTAGTCACCGAGCGGCAGGAGGAAGGTCCGCATGTCGACGGTCCGGCCCTCGTCGTCCGTGACGAGCCCGCCCAGGAGTACCCATTCGGCATGGTCGCAGCCGGAGGAGAAGTGCCAGCGGCCGGTGATCCGGAAGCCGCCGTCGGCAACCGTCACCTTGCCGCTCGGGGCGTACGAGGAGGCGATCCGGGTCAGCGGGGACGTTCCCCACACCTCCTCCTGGGCGCGTGGGTCGAAGAGTGCGACATGCCAGGGGTGGACGCCCAGGACCGAGGCGACCCAGCCGGTGGAGCCGCAGACCGTCGCGATCTCCTTGACGGCTTCGTAGAAGACCGCGGGGTGCGCGGCGCGCCCTCCGTAGGCCTTCGGCTGGAGCAGCTGGAAGAAGCCCGTCTGCTCCAGTTCCTTGATCGTCTCCTCTGGCACCTTGCGCTGCGCCTCGGCCCGGTCGGTGCGTTCGTGGAGTGCGGGGGCGAGTGCGCGGACTGCCTGAAGGACTTCCTCGTCGCTCATGCGGGTCCCCTTTTCCTGTCTTCGTGAGATCTGCGGGGTGAAGTGCTGAGGACCGTACGACGGTGCACGCGAGCAACGACACCGCCGGTTCCCGCTGAGCGGGAACCCCAAAAGGTATGCCTGAACGAAATACACAGCTCCCGCGTATTCCCTCCGGCCGGAACGCGTGGCAGTGTCCGAGCAACGCCGGAAAACGTCCGGTGACCACACGCAGACCTGGGGGTTTGTCGTGCCCGCACTGGCCGCCACCGCCGAGCGATCACCGCTCTCGCTGCTCGAGAAGGCCGCACGCGTCCTGAGTACGTTCGCCGGCCCCGAGCCCCGGCTCTCCCTCACCGAGGTCGTACGCCGCTCGGGGCTGCCCCGCTCCTCCACCCACCGCATCCTCGACCAGCTGGTGCAGTTGCGCTGGCTGGACCGGGACGGGCGGGACTACCGGCTGGGCATGGGCATGCTGGAGTTGGGGGCGCTCGCCTCGCACCACAACCGGCTGCGCCGCGCCGCGCTCCCGCATCTGCACGCCCTGCACGAGACGACCGGCCACGTGGTGCATCTCGCGGTGCTCGACGCGGGCGAGGTCGTCTGTCTGGAGCGCATCGGCGGATCCGACGACGCGCAGTTGCCGCCCCGGGTGGGCGCCAGAATGCCCGCGTACTGCACGGCGGCGGGCAAGGCGATGCTCGCCTTCGGCACCCAGGCCGACGTCACCGGTGTCCTGGCCGGCGAGCTGCCCGCCCGTACGCCCCGCACCGTGGTCCGCCCCGCCGTCCTGCGCAGTGAACTCGCCGCGACCCGCGAACGCGGGATCGCCTACGACCGTGAGGAGAGCTGGCGCGGCGTCTGCTGTGTCGCCGCGCCGCTGCGCGGGGCCGGGCGGGCCGTGGCCGCGATCTCGGTCACCCGCCGCAGCTCCCATCAGGGCGTCGAGCAGCACGGTCCGGCCGTCCGGGCCTGCGCCGGCACCATCTGGCGTGAGCTGTACGGCCCCGGCCGGGCGGTCCGTGAGCGGACGCGCGGCGTCCGGGACCCGGACATCTCCGAAGGGGCCATGAGCAGCATGATGGGCTGGCTCCGCTTCAGCGAATGGATGTGACGCCGCTTCGGAGACGGCCGGGCCCGTTCCCGGCGCTCCGGCCCGGCGGCCGTGTCCGGCCGCCTACTCGTAGGAGACCGTGACGCGGTCGGTCAACGGCACGGCCTGGCAGGCCAGGATGTAGCCGTCGGCGAGGTCCTCCGGGTCGAGTACCTCGTTGCGGAGCAGCGCGGTCTCGCCGTCGGTCACCCGGCAGCAGCAGGCGCTGCACGCGCCCTCGCGGCAGGAGTACGGAGCGTCGAGACCGGCGGCGAGCATCGCGTCGAGCAGCGGGGTGCCGGCGCCCCAGGGGATTTCGTGCCACGCGCCGTCGAGTTCGACCTGCGCGGTGTGCGCGCCGTCGCCCGGGTCGCGCACCGGTGCGCCGAACACGTCGTCGGCGAGGGAGAAGTACCGTTCCCGGTGAATGCTGCTGCCCCCGGCCCGGCCGATCGCCTGCTCGGCGGCGTCCATCAGCGGGACCGGGCCGCAGAGAAACACGTCGCGGCCGGCGTACGGGGCGAGGACGGCCGCCAACTGATCCGTGGTGGGCAGCCCTTGCAGGCATTCCAGCCAGTGCACGACCGTGAACCGGCCGGGGTGGGCCGTCGCGAGGCCGTGGAGTTCCTCGCGGAAGATGACGGCGTCCGGGTCGCGGTTGGCGTACAGCAGGGTGACGTTCGCCCGGCCCGCGGTCAGTGCCGACTTGGCGATGGACAGCACCGGCGTGATGCCGCTGCCGCCCGCCACGAGCAGCAGGTCGCGGTCGAGATCGTCCGGGGTGAAGGTGCCGGCCGGGGGCAGTGCCTGGATCTCGTCACCCACCGCCACCCGCTCGCACACCCAGGCGGAGCCGCGCCCGCCGGGGATCTTCTTGACGGTGATCCGTGGCGGTTCCCCGGTGTGCGGGGAGCTGGCGAGCGAGTAGCAGCGGGCCGCGCCGCCCGGCACCCGCAGGGTCAGGAACTGGCCCGGCCGGTAGGCGAGTTCCGTGCCCGGCTCCGGAGCCAGTACCAGGGAGACCGCGTCGGCCGTCTCCCGTACGACCCCGGCGACCCGCATGCGCACCTCAGCCACCACTCGCCTCCAGCTGCCCCGATGCGACAGCAGCGTCGATGCTGTCGCGGAGCGCCGCACAGGAGCGGACGCGCGCCGACAGCTCACCCGCCGCGACCAGTTCGCCGATCACCGGGCAGACGGCAGCCGCCTCCGCCGTCCACTGGATCTGCGTGTGGGCGGGGCTGAACTTCTCGCACAGCACCTGGTTCCCGCAGGTGCCGCACTCGACGGGGCGCATCTCAGGCCTCGCCCTTGCGGCGGGCCAGATTCTCCTCGACCTCGGCGCGCCAGGCCTCGTTGGCCCGGGTGGTGTCGATCTCGAACTCGAAGCGCCGGACCATCTCGTCGGTCACGGCGGCGGCGTCCACGTAGAACTGCTCGTACCAGCGGCGGAGCTGGTAGACCGGTCCGTCTTCCTCGGTGAGCAGCGGATTGTCGATCCGGGTCTTGTTCTGCCAGATCTCGACGTCCTGCTCGAAGCCCACCCGGAGGCCGTCGGAGGTCAGCTGCGCGGCGGCAGCCGCCTCGGTGTCGCTCATCCCGGGGAGCTTCTTGACGAGGGCGCCGTACATCAGCATGAAGCTGTTGGAGTCGATCGGGTAGTGGCAGTTGATCAGTACGGCCTCCATCTCCAGGCCGGGGGCGACCTCCGTCCACAGTCTGTCGATCATGTACGAGGGTCCGTGGTACGAGGCGTCGGAGCGCAGCGGCGTGGAGAGAGTGCCGAGGTCGATGTCGCCGCGCGGGCTGGACTCCATGTACTGGGTGGCGACATGGCCGTCGAAGACGTTCTTGAAGTAGTTCGGGAACGCGAAGTGGACGTAGTAGAAGTGCGCCATGTCCACGACGTTGTCGACTATCTCGCGGCAGTTGGAGTTCTCCACCCGCAGGGCGTTCCAGGACCAGTCGGACCACTGCCCGGCGTCGGGGCCGTGGATGCCGTCGAGTTCGGGGATGGTGACGCCGGGCGGCGGCGGGTTGCCCTCGGGGTCGTGCCACACGTACAGCTGCTTGTTGCGCTCCAGCGTGGTCCAGGCACGGGTCCTGGCGCGCGGCGGGACGCGGCGGGCGTAAGGGATCCCGGCGCAGCGGCCGTTGCCCGCCCAGCGCCAGTCGTGGAAGGGGCAGGCGACGGCGTCACCCTTGACGGTGCCGCGGGCCAGATTGCCGCCCATGTGCGGGCAGTAGGCGTTGAGGACGTGCAGTTCGCCGTCGTCGGCGCCCTGGAACACGACGAGTTCGGTGCCGAAGGCCTCGATCCCGTGCGGCTCGCCGTCCTTGAAGGCGTCGGCGAGGCCGAGACAGTGCCAGCCGCGCGCGAAGCGGGTGGGCAGAGCGGCTGCCTCGATGACACGGGCCTCTTCGTCGAGTGCGGTCATCGTCCTTGACTCCCTTGCTCCGTCTGCTTCATCTGCCTCATCTGTTTCGTCCTTTGCTGCGCCGCGAGTTCGACGGCGATGTCGATGAGCTGGTCCTCCTGCCCGCCGACGAGGCGGCGTTCGCCCGCGCGGAGGAGGATGTCGGCGCCCGGTACCCCGTAGCGGCCGGCCTGCCGGTAGGCGTGCTTGAGGAAGCTGGAGTACACGCCGGCGTGGCCCATCATCAGAGCGAGCCGGTCGAGCGTGCATTCCTCGTCCATGACGGGCCGTACGACGTCCTCGGCCGCATCGATGATCTTGATGACGTCGATGCCGGTACGGATGCCCATGCGGTCGCAGACCGCGGCCAGGGCCTCGACGGGCGTGTTGCCCGCGCCCGCGCCGAGCCGGCGGGTCGAGCCGTCGATCTGGCTGGCGCCCGCCCGGATCGCGGCGACCGAATTGCCCACGCCCAGGGCGAGGTTCTCGTGGCCGTGGAAGCCGACCTGGGCGTCGTCGCCGAGCTCGGCGGTCAGCGCGGCCACCCGGTCCGTGACGTCGTCCATGACCATGGCGCCGGCCGAGTCGACGACGTACACGCACTGGCAGCCGGCGTCCGCCATGATCCGGGCCTGCCGGGCCAGCTCTCCGGGCGGTGTGGAGTGGGCCATCATCAGGAAGCCGACGGTCTCCAGGCCGAGTTCGCGGGCGAGTCCGAAGTGCTGGACGGAGATGTCCGCCTCGGTGCAGTGGGTGGCGATGCGGCAGATGGCGGCCCCGTTCGCCTGCGCCCGCTTGATGTCGTCCTTCACGCCGAGACCCGGCAGCATCAGGAACGCGATCCTGGCCCGCCGGGCCGTCTCGACCGCCACGGTGATGAGTTCCTGCTCGGGTGTCCTGGAGAACCCGTAGTTGAACGAGGACCCACCGAGCCCGTCGCCGTGGGTCACCTCGATGACGGGAACACCCGCGTCGTCGAGGGCGGCGACCACCGACCGTACGTCGGCCGGGGTGAACTGGTGCCGCTTCGCGTGCGAACCGTCACGCAGCGAGGAGTCGGTCACTCTGATGTCGAGCGTCCCGCTGTACGCCTTCACTGGTTGCTCTCCTTCTGGTCGCTCTCCCTCTGGCCGGTCTCTCTCCGGCCGGTCCGCTGCCGGGTGATCACCTTCGCGAACTCCTCGCCGACCTTGGTGGCGGCGGCGGTCATGATGTCGAGATTTCCGGCGTAGGGCGGCAGGAAGTCTCCCGCGCCCTCCACTTCCAGGAAGATCGCGACCCTGGCCATCCCGCCGTTCCCGTCGGACGGATCGTCGAACTGCGGCTCGGCGCGCAGCCGGTAGCCGGGCACGTACGAGGCCACGTCGGCGGCCATCTGCTTGATCGATACGGCGATGGCGTCACGGTCGGCGTCCTCGGGAATCGCACAGAAGACCGTGTCCCGCATGATCACCGGCGGGTCGGCGGGGTTGAGGATGATGATCGCCTTGCCGCGCTCGGCACCGCCGATCTCCTCGATGCCCCGGGCGGTGGTCCGGGTGAACTCGTCGATGTTCGCCCGGGTTCCGGGTCCGGCCGAGACCGAAGCCACGGAGGCGACGATTTCCGCGTACGCGACCGGGACGACGCGCGAGACCGCGTACACCATGGGAATGGTGGCCTGGCCGCCGCACGTGATCATGTTGACGTTGTCGGCGTCGAGGTGTGCGGTGAGATTCGCCGGTGGGATGACGGCGGGCCCGATCGCGGCCGGAGTGAGGTCGACGGCTTTGATGCCGAGTTCGCGGTAGCGGGGTGCGTTCGCCCGGTGGACCTGGGCGCTGGTCGCCTCGAACACCAGGTCCGGCTTCTCCTCCCGGGCGAGCAGCCAGTCGACGCCTTGGTGACTGGCGTCGAGCCCGAACGCTCCGGCCCGTGCGAGGCCTTCGCTGTCCGGGTCGACGCCGATCATCCAGCGCGGTTCGATGTGCGGCGAGCGCAGGAGCTTGTGGAGCAGGTCGGTGCCGATGTTCCCGGAACCGACGATGGCGGCCGTTGCCTTTTTCGTGGTCATGAAGTCCTCAACAGAACGAGAGGGATACGGAGCCGAGCCCGGCGAAATCGGCGGTGAACGTCTCTCCCGCGGTGACGTCCGCCGCCCGGGTGCAGGAGCCGGGCAGCACCAGCTGCCCCTTCTTCAGCGGCACCCCGAACCGGGCGACGGTCCGGGCCAGCCAGCTGACGGAGGCCGCGGGGTCACCGAGGACGGCGTCGCTGCGCCCTTCGGCGATGAGCTCACCGTCGGCGCTCAGCCGGGCCTCGATGCTCCTGAGGTCCAGTTCGCGCGGGTCACGTCCCTCGCCGATGACATAGCCGGCCGACGAGGCGTTGTCGGCGATCGTGTCGGCGATGGAGATGCGCCAGTCGGCGATCCGGCTGTCGATCAGCTCCAGGGCGGGTACGACCTGTGCGGTCGCGTCCAGCACGTCCCGCTCGGTGCAGCCCTCGCCCGGCAGATCGGCACCGAGCACGAAGCCGACCTCGACCTCGATCCTGGGTGCGCAGTACCGGGTGACGGACACGGGCCGGTCCGCGTACAACTCCATGTCATCGAGGAGGTGACCGTAGTCGGGTTCGTCGACCCCCATCATCTGCTGCATGACGGGTGAGGAGAGCCCTACTTTGTGCCCGCTGATCCTTGCCCCTCCGGCGATCCGTCGCCGGATGTTGATCAGCTGGATCCCGTACGCGTCCTCGGTACCGATCCCGGTGAAGGTATCGACGAGCGGAGCGACAGGCGTCCTGCGGTGCTCGGCGGAACGCAGCAGTTCGGCTGCGTCCTGCCTGCGGCGGTCGTCGAGCATCGTTGCTCCTCGGAACGGGGCGGGGATTGTGCCGGGACCAGCGCTCGGCAGCTGGTCGGGCGACGGTAGGCCGGACCGGCCGCTTCCCGTGAGCCCGGATTCCCGCTGACCGGGAAGACGCGGCGAACTCCCCCGCTCCGTCCGGCGGTCACGCGGGCCCGGGGGCGGACAAGGACCGTGCCGGGCGACGACGACAGCACGGTGTGCGCTCCCCCGCTGACCCTGCGTCCGCACGCTCCCGCCAAGCGGGAAGCCGAGGGACGAAGGCGCCCGTACACCTTCTCTCTTGCACCGTGCGGTGCTACTCAGCTCTTCACCACCAACGCGGGAGTACTGCCATGACGCATCACACCGTCCGGACCATCGGCACCTGTGCGCTCACCCTCTGCTGCGTCCTGTCGGCCGGGGTCTGCACCCTGTCGGCAGGGGTCGCCACGGCGGCGACCGCGCCGCCCGGCCACCACCAGCAGCAGCACCAGCCGGCAGCCGGCCGTCAGGTGCTGCTCGACGGCGCGGTCAACGTGCGCGATCTGGGCGGGTACCGCAGCCATGACGGGCGCACCGTGCGCCACGGCCTGGTCTTCCGTGCCGACGCCCTGAACCAGCTCACCGCTACCGGCCGCACCCGGCTCGCCGGCCTCGGGATGCGTGAGGTCGTGGACTTCCGGACGTCCACGGAGGTGGCGCGGGACGGCGCCGACCGGCTGCCCGAGGGGCTCGCCGTGACCGCCCGACCGGTCGATGACAGCGGGCTCTCCGCCGAGGTCGACGCCGTCATCGCGACCCGCGATCCGGTGGCGCAGCGTAAGGCGCTCGGTGGTGGTGCGGCCGAGGCCCTGATGCGCGGTCTCTACCGTGGCTTCGTCAGCGACCCGGGCAGCAGCGCCCGGTTCGCCGCCACACTGCGCGACCTCGCGCGCCACGACTCCGGCCCGCTGCTCTTCCACTGCTCGTCGGGCAAGGACCGTACGGGCTGGATGAGTTACCTCCTCCTACGGATCCTCGGCGTACCGCAGCGCACCGCCGAGGCCGACTACCTGGCGTCCAACACGTACCGGTCCGCCGCCGACGCGCAGACCCGGGCGGGGCTCAGGTCAGCGGGGCTCATGCAGGATCCCGGCCTCCTCATCCCGGTCCAGGAGGTACGGCCCGCCTATCTCGACGCCGCCCTCGATCAGGTGCGGCGGGACTACGGCAGCCTGGACCACTACCTCACCCGGGGGCTGGGCCTGGACCACCGCACGCTCGCAGCGCTCCAGGCCCGTCTCCTGCACTGAACCGGCAGCTCAGAAGTGCGTTCCGCCGTCTATGCGGATCTCCGTGCCGGTGATGAACGCGCCGTCCTGCGAGCCGAGCATGGCGACGACACTCGCGACGGCCTCCGGGCCCGCGTAGCCCTCGCCGATGGCCGGTGAGAGCTTCGCGAACAGGCTCCAGTCGGTGTCCTCCGGCAGGCCCGGCCCCTTGCCGCTGGTCATGCCGGAGGCGATGGAGCCGGGCGCGACCGAGACGGCGCGCAGCCCCTGCTTGCTGTACTCGCTCGCGATGCTGTGGGTCATGGCCTGGATGCCGCCCTTCGACGCCGCGTACGCCGACATGTAGGGGTGCGCGAAGCTCGCCGAGGTCGAGCTGAAGTTGACGACGACCGGCTTCTCGCCCGCCAGCAGCGCCGGGAGCGATTCGCGGATCATCAGGAAGGTGCCGGTCAGGTTGACCCCGATGACCTTGTTCCAGAAGTCGAGGGTCGTCGTGGCGGTGTGCCCGGAGCGGAGGATGCCTGCCGCGTTGACCAGTACGTCCATTCCGCCGAGGGTCTCGACGGCGGCGGCCACACCGGCCTTGACCGACGCCTCGTCGGAGATGTCGAGCAGGGCGGTGGTGAGGCGGTCCGCGTGACCGTCGGCAGCGGCGCGGTCGGCCGTGGTCCTGAGTCCGGCCTCGTCGACATCGACGGCCACGACGCGACCGCCCTCGTCGAGGATGCGGTGCACGGTGGCCTGGCCGATGCCCGAGCCGCCGCCGGTGATCAGTACGCGGCGGCCTTCGTAGCGGTTCATGGGGTGTCTCCGGTTTCTCGTACGCGTGCCGATGCCGGTCGGCATCGTTACCTACACGTCACAATACGCCTTCATGGCACGTTTTGCCATCACGGCAATCCGTGCGGATCCACGCCCGCCGACGTACCCTCTTGGAGTGAGCAACCAGCCGACCCTGACCGAGCGCCGCAGAACGGCGACCCAGCTCGACATCGCCCGCGCCGCTGCCGCCCTCTTCGCCGAGGCCGGGCCCGACGGCACCACCGCGGAGGCCATCGCCCACCGGTCGGGGGTCGCACTGCGGACCTTCTACCGGTACTTCCGCAACAAGCAGGACGCCGTCGGCCCGCTCCTCTCCGGCGGCGCCGACCGCTGGCGCGCGCTGCTCGCGGAGGCCGAGCCGGGGACGGGGCTGCCCACCGCGCTGGAACGGGCCGCTGCCGAAGCCCTCACCGCGCGGGGTGCGGAAGCAGCGGAGCAACTGAACTGGACCCGGGGCCTGTTGCGCGCCGCACAGGACGACCCCGCTCTGCGTGCGGTCTGGTACCGGATCAACCAGGAGTCCGAGGAGCGGCTGCTGCCGGTCCTGACCCGGCTGGCGGGCGAGGACGCGGACCCGCTGGAGGTGCGACTCGCCGCGGCTGCCGCGACGGACGCGATCCGGGTCGCCCTGGAGGCCTGGGCCGAGACCGATGCGCCGCTCACCGGGGCCGGTTCACCCGCCGAGCTGGCCGTCCGCTGTCTGCGCGAACTGCTCGGCGGGACAAAGCTCCTGGACGGGTGAGGAATCCGCGTCAGTGGCGGCCTCGGACGGCCTGGCCCCGCGCCTCCTTCGGCAGTCCGAGCACCCGCTCGGCGATGATGTTGCGCTGGATCTCGTTGGAGCCCGCGTAGATGGTGTCGGCGCGGGAGAACAGGAACAGCCGCTGCCGGTCGTCGAGTCCGTCCGGACCCGCGCCGGGGCCGGAACCGGTGAGCATCCCGGCGGCGCCGCTGACCTCCATGGCGAGCTCGCCGAGCGCCCGGTGCCAGGTCGCCCAGTAGATCTTGCCGATGGACGCCTCGGGCCCGGAGGCCCCGGCTGCCGCACCGTCCAGCATGCGCAGTGCGTTGAAGCAGATGGTCTCCAGTCCGATCCAGGCCCGGACCAGCCGGTCGCGGATCAGCGGATCATCGATCGCGCCGTTGCGTTCGGCCAGCGCGACGATCGCGGCCAGCTCACGGCGGAAGCCCACTTGCTGGCCGAGAGTGGAGACGCCCCGCTCGAAGCCCAGCGTGGCCATCGCGGTCCGCCAGCCGTCGCCGGGCGCGCCCACCACGCAGGAGGCGGCGGTGCGGGCGTCGTCGAAGAAGACCTCGTTGAACTCGCTGGTCCCGGTGAGCTGGACGATGGGCCGGACCACCACGCCCGGCTGGTCCATGGGGACGAGCAGATACGAGAGGCCGGTGTGCCGCTCGGATCCCGGCTCGGTGCGGGCCAGTACGAAGCACCACTGCGACTCGTGGGCGAGCGAGGTCCAGGTCTTCTGGCCGTTGACCACCCACTCGCCGCGGCCGGTGTCCCGTTCGGCCCGTGTCCGTACCCCGGCCAGGTCGGAGCCTGCGTCGGGCTCGCTGTACCCCTGGCACCACAGTTCGCGTACGGCGACGACCGGCGGCAGGAAGCGCTGCTTCTGCTCCTCGGTGCCGAAGGCGATGAGGGTCGGCCCGAGGAGTTGCTCACCGATGTGGTTGACGCGGGCGGGCGCGTCCGCGAGTGCGTACTCCTCGTGGAAGACGACCTGCTGTTCCAGGGTGGCGCCACGTCCGCCGTACTCCTCGGGCCAGCCCACGCAGGTCCATCCGTGCGCCGCCATGTGCCGCTCCCAGGCCAGCCTCTCGGCGAAGGCCTCGTGTTCGCGGCCCGGCCCGCCGAGCCCCTTGACCTCGCGGAACCCGCCTTCCAGGTGGTCGCGCAGCCAGGCGCGGACCTCGGCCCTGAATTCGTCCAACGCCACGGCGCCGTCTCTCCTCACGTGTTCATCCGCATGTCCGTGCGACCGTCCCCGGGTGGCGCCGCCGGCCGTCCGCCCGAACGCCCCTCTCACGGGCCGTCCCCCGTCCGAAGACCGGCCAGCACGGCGGAGCCGATCCGGCGGCGGTGCGCAGCGGGGGTACCGAGCAGGTGGGCGTCGCCGTGTGCCCGCTTGAAGTAGCGGTGGGCATCGTGTTCCCAGGTGATCCCCATGCCGCCGTGCAGCTGGATCATCTCGGCGGCGGCCAGTGACAGCGCCTCGGAACACGCCGACCTGGCCGCGGCGGCCAGCACGGGTTCGGCATCGGCGTGCGCGGCGCCGAGCGCCAGTGAGCGGGCGGCCTCGACTGCCGTGTACACATCGGCCAGCCGGTGCTTGACCGCCTGGAACGAGCCGATCGTCCGGCCGAACTGCACCCGTTGCCCTGCGTACGCGACGGTCAGCTCCAGGCAGCGCGCGGCGGCGCCCACCGACTCCGCGGCCAGTGCCGTGCAGGCCAGGTCCCGTACCCGCGCGAGGATGCGCGCGCCCTCGGCGCCGGCCGGGCCGACGAGCGCCGCGGGGGCCCGGTCCAGCACCAGCCGTGCCTGCGGCCGGGTCCGGTCCAGCACCCCGCACGGTTCCCGGCGCACCCCCGCCCCGTCGAGCCGGAAGAGACCGAGCCGGCCTCCCGGCATCCGGGCGAAGGCGAGCAGCACCGAGGCCGAATCGCCGCACAGCACATGCTCCTTGACGCCGGTCAGCAGCCAGCGCCCACCGTCCGGTGCGGCGAGGGAGCGGATCGCGCCGGGCTCCCACGAGCCGTTCTCCGCCCAGGCCAGCGCGCCGATCCGGTCCGCGGCCAGTTCCTCGGCGGACTCCCCCGCGGCGACCAGAGCCTGCGCCGCCAGCACCGCCGATCCCAGATACGGCACCGGGCTGAGCGAACGCCCCAGTTCCTCCATCACCACATGGACCTCGGCGGGCCCGCAGCCGAGCCCCCCGTACGTCTCCGGAACGCCGAGTGCGGCCACGCCGATCTGACGGGTCAGCGGTTCCCAGGCGGCCGCGCCCTCGTGGCGGGCCAGGACGGCGCGCACCGCCTCCCGCAGCCCGGACTGCTCCTCGGTCTCCCTCATGTCCGCTCCCCCGCTTCGCCCGCCCTCCGGTCGGCCTCTTCCCGGGCTCTGCGCCGCAGTTCGGCCTTGAGCAGCTTTCCGCCGGCGTTCCGGGGCAGCGTGTCCACCGCGACGAAGCGGCGGGGGACCTTGAAGTTGGCGAGCCGTTCCCTCGTCCAGGCGGTGAGTTCCTCCGGTCCCGCGCCCCGGCCCGCCGCCGGTACGTAGTAGGCGACCCCGACCTCACCCAGCCGTGCGTCCGGCGCCCCGACGACCGCGACATCGGCGATTCCCTCATGGGCGATCAGGGTGTGCTCGACCTCGGCCGGGTAGGCGTTGAACCCGCCGACCACGTACATGTCCTTGAGCCGGTCGGTGACGGTCAGATAGCCGCGTTCGTCCCGCACCCCGATGTCACCGGTGCGCAGCCAGCCGCCGTCGGCGAGGGCTTCGGCGGTGGCGGCCGGGTCGTCGAGATAGCCGACCATCACGTTGTACCCGCGCACCTGGACCTCTCCCGGTTCGCCGGGCGGGGCCTCGCTTCCGTCGGCGCGGGCCGTACGCACCTCCGTGCCCGGGAGCGCGACGCCCGCCGAGCGGGCGATGAGCTCGGCCCGTTCGTCCGGCGGACACATGGTGGCGACGCCGCACGACTCGGTGAGCCCGTAGGCGTTGAAGACGTACGCGATGCCGAGTTCGGCGCGGATCTCCTCGATCAGCTCGGGCGCGATGGTAGCGGCGCCCAGTCCGGCGAGCCGGAGCGATGTGAGGTCCCGGTCCCCGCGCCCGGGGTGGCGCAGCAGGGTGTGGAAGAGCGTGGGCGGTCCCATCAGCACGCTGATCCGTTCCTGCGCGATCAGCGCGAGCACCCGGGCGGGGTCGTACACCGCTTCCGGAACCATGACCGCGCCGTTGAGGAGGCAGACGAGGATGCCCGCCTTGTAGCCGAAGGTGTGGAAGAACGGGTTCATCAGCAGATAGCGGTCGCCGGGCCGGAGCCGGGCGTTGCGTGACCACTCCCGGTAGACGCGGATGGTCTGCCCGTGCGTGACCATGACGCCCTTGGGCCGTCCGGTGGTGCCGGAGGTGAAGATGATGTCGCAGAGGTCGTCCGCGCGGACGGCGCCGGCGCGCCGGGCGCGTTCGGGTTCGCCGACGGTCTTCCCGGCGGCGAGGTACTGCGCGAAGTCCAGTTCTCCCTGACCTGCGGTACCCCGGAGGAGCACGGTGGCGCGCAGGGATCCGGTCAACTCCCCCAGCATCGCGGGGTAGTCGATGCCGAGGAAGCCGCGTTCGGTGAGCAGGTACGAGGCCCCGCTCCGGCGGATGATGTCGGCGGCCTCGGCGCCCTTGTAGCGGGTGTTGAGCGGCACGACGACGGCGCCGACCGACACCGCGCCGAGTACGGCGGTGATCCATTCGCGGCTGTTGGCGGCCCAGACGGCCACCCGGTCGCCGTGCGCGATCCCGCAGGCCACGGCGGCCCGCGCGCAGAGGTTGATCTCCTCTCTCAACTCACCGAAGGTGAGGCGTCCTTGCTGGTCACTGAGGGCCTCCTGGTCCGCGTACCGTTCGGCGGCGAAACCTGGCAACTCAGCGAGCGTGGTGGGGAGGGGTGCGGTGTTCATGCCCCTGCTGCTCCTTTGCGGGAAGGCGGCGGACTGGCCCGCGTGCAGCGCGGCCCTTGACAGGGCCGACGTGCCCGGCATCAAATCACAGTGTTTCTAATAGGCATAGCCCTACGGCAGGAAGCACTCACCATGACTCCCACCCCGCCCCTCGGCGACAAGTCCGTACTCATCACCGGCGCCGCCCGCGGTCTCGGCCTGGAAATGGCCCGCCAGTGCGTGGCGGCGGGCGCCCGCGTCACCCTCGCCGACGTCCTGAGCGAGGAAGGCGCGCGGGCCGCACAGGAATTGGGCGACCGGGCCCGGTTCGTCACGCACGACGTGACCAGCGAGGAGCAGTGGGCGACGGCCGTCGGCACGGCCCGCGAGTTCGGCGGCGGACGACTCGACTCCCTGGTCAACAATGCGGGGATCTCGACCGGCGGTCTGCTCCACGAGGAGTCGGTGGCCCACTTCCGCAAGGTCCTGGAGACCAACCTCACCGGCACCTTCATCGGCCTGCGCACCGCGATCCCCGTCATGGCCGGGCAGGACGGCGGTGGCTCGATCGTGAACATCTCGTCGGCCGCCGGCCTCATGGGGCTGGCGATGACCGGGAGTTACGGCGCGGCGAAGTGGGGTGTGCGCGGCCTCACGAAGATCGGCGCGGTGGAGCTGGCCGGGTCCCGCGTCCGCGTCAACTCCGTCCACCCCGGCGTGACCTACACCCCGATGACGTCCGCCGAGGGCTTCGTTCCCGGCGAGGGCAACTTCCCCGGCACCCCCATGGGCCGGGTCGGCGAACCCGCGGAGATCGCCTCGGCGGTCGTCTTCCTCCTCTCCGACGCGGCCTCGTACATCACGGGCGCCGAACTCGCCGTGGACGGCGGCTGGACCGTCGGCCCCACGGTCGCCGGGCTCACCCAGCGCTGACCGGCCCCGGCCGATCGGGCGCACGGCGGCCTCTTGACGGATCGGCGGCGGGGGTATGCAATCACGGTGTTTCGATTAGGCATATTCCTACCAGGAATACTGGAGCCGGAATGAACACCTCCCCCGCCACACCGTCCACCACGGACACGTCCCGGATGCGTGAGGTCCTCAGCGCCTTCTGCACCGGCGTCGCCGTCATCACCGCCATCGCTCCCGACGGCAGCCCCGCCGGAATGGCCGTACAGTCCTTCACCCCGGTCTCGCTGGATCCGCCCCTGGTCGCCTTCTGCCCCGCGCTGACCTCAAGCACCTGGCCGAAGATCCGGGCCGCGGGCCGCTTCACCGCGAACATCCTCGCCGCCGACCAGCAGGACCTCTGCCGCCGGTTCGCGGTGACCGGCGGCGACAAGTTCACCGGCGCCCGCTGGGCCCCGGGCGCCAACGGGGCACCCGTCCTCGACGGGGCCCTGGCCACCGTCGAGTGCGACCTGCACATCTCGCTGGAAGGCGGCGATCACGCCATCGCACTCGGCCGGGTCACCACGCTGGCCACCCACCGGCCGTCCGCGGGGCCCCTGCTCTACTTCCGCCGCCGCTACGGCCGCTTCTTCTCCAACTCCTCGATGTCCGCGAGCATCGCCTCCGCGAGTTCGCACTCCGCCGCGTAGTACCGCTCGGCCCACTTCAGGGTGAGCGTCGGAAACGCCCACTCCTCCCGGGCCTCGGCACCCTTGACGTCGGCCGCCGCCCGCCGCCGCATGGACTGCGCGAACTCCTGGTGCCGGGCGAGCACTTCACGCATCTGCTCGGGCTCCAGCAGATGCCCGAGCCACATCCGCAGCATCGGCCCGTGCTTGAGGACCGGCGGATCGACGGGCGCCTCTCGCGCCCACTCCCGCACCGCGTCCATCCCCTCGTCCGTGATGAGGTAGACGCGTTTGTCCCGGGTGCCGGTCTCCTGCGCGACCATCCGCGACGAGACGTATCCGACGCCTTCGAGCCGCTTCAGCTCGCTGTAGATCTGGCTGAACGACGGGCTCCAGTAGAAGAAGCGCAGCGACTGGTCCGACCACTTCTTCAGGTCGTAGCCGGACAGTTCCTCGCCGAACGAGAGCAGCCCCAGGACCGCCCAGCTGGTCGCCGGGAGCGCCGGACGCCCCTCCTTCACCTGCTTCTTCTCCGCCACGCCAGGAAGTCTACGACCAGGGGGCGCCGACCCTCTTCCCTCATCCACCCATGACTGCTAGAGATATTCCTATTAGGAATACACCAGAGAGGTTCACCCGCATGAAGTTCTCCATGATCTTCGAGGCACAGCTCGCCGATCCGACCCCGGAGCGCGAACGCCAGGTCATCCACGACTGCGTCGAACAGGCCGTCCTCGCCGAGGAGATGGGCTTCGACCGCATCTGGGCGGTCGAGCACCACTCCCTCACCCAGTACGCCCACATGAGCGCCTCCGAGATCTTCCTGACCTGGGTCGCCGCCCGGACCGAGCGGATCCGGATCGGCCACGGCGTCGTCACGATGCCCTTCGGCTACCAGCACCCGGTACGTGTCGCCGAACGCGCCGCCATGCTCGACGTCCTCTCCGGCGGCCGGGTCGACATCGGCGCGGGACGCGGCGCCACCCAGCAGGAACTGCGCATGTTCGGCGTACGGCCCGAGGACACCTACCCCCAGATGGAAGAGGCCCTGCGGATCTTCTCCTCGGCCTGGCGTGCGGAGCAGTTCGAGTGGCACGGGTCGATCGACATCGGTCCCGGCGCGATCCTCCCCCGGCCCGTCCAGGACCCGCATCCGCCGCTCTTCATGGCCTGCTCCAAGCACGACACCCTCAGGCTCGCCGCCGAACTGGGCGTCGGCGCCCTGGTGATGGGCTTCGCGGGCGCCGCCGACGTACGCGAGATGCGCAAGGTGTACGACGAGGCCATAGCGGCCCGCACCGGAGCGCGCTTCGTCTCGACCGAGGCCAACAACCACCTCTCCGCGCTGTGCCCCACCGTCGTCCTCGACGACAGCGAGCGCGCCCTGCGTCTGGGCACCCGTGGCCAGCGCTTCTTCGCCGAGTCGATCGCCCACTGGTACGGCAACTCCCCCGCGCCCACCGGCTACTCCGACTCCGAGGACACCGCGGACCATCTCGCCGCGCTCGCCAAGGACCGCGACGATCTCGTCGCCAGGCTGCACGAGGCGAACATCCCGGCCCGGCCGGTCGACACCGGCACCTACAACGCGGACCACGCCTACGGCGACGCGCAGACCGCGATCGCCTACGTCGAGCAGCTCCGGGAGATCGGCGTCGACGAGGTCATGTGCCTGATCCAGATGGGCACGGTCCCGCAGGATGCCTGTCTGGAGACCATCCGCCAGTGGGGCGAGACGGTCATCCCGCACTTCCGCGCGCTGGAGCAGCAGTGACCACCGGACTCGACGGCAAGGTCGTCGTCATCACCGGTGCCGGCCGCGGTCAGGGTGCGGCGGAGGCCCGTCTCTTCGTGGCGGACGGCGCCCGGGTCGTCCTCACGGACGTGCGGGAGGACGAGGGCGCCGAGGTCGCCGATTCCCTGGGCGACCAGGCCCTGTTCGTACGGCACGACGTGGCCGAACCCGCCAGTTGGTCGGAAGTCGTCGGCGCCGCGCGGGCCCGTTTCGGGCGCATCGACGCCCTGGTGAACAACGCGGCACTGTGGCGCGTCGCCGCCGTCGAGGACGAGACCCTGGCGAACTTCACCGCCCTGGTCCAGGTCAACCTCCTCGGCCCGTTCCTCGGCATCAAGGCGGTCCTCCCCTCCCTCCGGGAGGCGGGCGGCGGCTCCGTCGTGAACATCTCCTCGACGGCCGGTCTGGTCGGCATCCCGGGCCACGCGGCGTACGGCTCGACGAAGTTCGGCCTCCGCGGCCTCACCCGTTCCTGCGCCCTGGACCTCGCGAAGTACGGGATCCGTGTCAACTCCGTCCACCCGGGTGCGATCGACACCCCCATGACGGCGGACGTCGCCGGACGGGACTGGTCACATGTTCCCCTGCGCCGGATGGGCCGCCCGCAGGAGGTCGGAGAACTCGTCCGTTTCCTGGTCTCCGATGCCTCCTCCTACATCACCGGCACCGAGTTCCCCGTCGACGGAGGGCTGACCACCGGATGACCGACTCACTGACTCCCCTGGCCCGCCGGGTGTGCGATGCCATGTCCGCGGCCTTCCCCGGTCCGGCAGTCGGCGTCGAGGCCCTGCGCGCCGCGACCGAGGCGGGCGCGGCGGCCCGCCCGGTGCGCCCGGTCGCCGATGTGCGCGACGACACGGCGGACGGAATCCCCGTA
The DNA here is from genome assembly GCF_036241575.1 of Streptomyces sp. NBC_01267. NCBI lineage: Bacteria > Bacillati > Actinomycetota > Actinomycetes > Kitasatosporales > Streptomycetaceae > Streptomyces > Streptomyces sp. NBC_01267. The sequence continues at coordinate 372,604 of NZ_CP108455.1, forward strand.
CGGCTCTACTCCCCGTCCCCCGCGCCGACCACCGTGATCGTGTTCTTCCACGGCGGCGGCTGGGTCCTCTGCGGCCTGGACACCCACGACGGCCTCTGCCGCGAACTCGCCGCCCGCACCGGGGCACTGGTGATCTCGGCCGACTACCGGCGTGCTCCGGAGCACCCCTTCCCGGCCGCCGCCGACGACGCGTACACCGTGCTCACCTGGGCAGCCCGCAACCACCCCCGTCACCAGCTGCTCCTCGCCGGGGACTCCAGCGGCGGCAACCTCGCCGCCGCGTGCAGCCTGCGCGCCCGCGACGAGAGCGGCCCCCGCATCACCGCCCAGCTGCTCCTCTACCCCGCCCTCGACCACCGTCTGACGACGGCGTCGGCCCGCGAATTCGCCGAGGGTTACTTCCACACCACCGCCTGCATGCGCTGGTACTGGCAGCAGTACGCGCCGGGCCGGGACGCCGGTCACCCTTACGCGTCCCCGGGGCTGGCCCCGGATCTCAGCCGCCTGCCACCCACCCTGCTCGTCCTCGCCGACTGCGACCCGCTGCGCGACGAGGGTCTGGCGTACGCCCGGCGCACGGGGGCCGAAGTGCACCTGCACACCGGCGTGTTCCACGGTTTCCTCGGCGCCGTCGGCACGCTCCCGCAGGCGGACAGCGCGCTGGCGGGCGCGGCGGCCTGGGTCACGGCCACGACCGCGAAGGCGCCGGCCCCGGAAGCGGCGAGGCCCTGAAGCGCTCCACTTCGCCACGCGGCAGGGTCCCCGTCCCCGGCACCACGGGGCGGACCGCATGCGAACGGCATACGCACCCGGTCACGGGGCTCGGCCGTCATGGCGGGCGGACCCGTGACCGGGAGCGCGCTCGGTCCGGCGGATCTGCTCCACCGGATACGGCGCCTCCCTGTTCCCGTACTGGAACTCGCGGAAGAAGTCCGACAGCACCACGGCGAGCGGCGCACGCCGGGTGAGGATCGCCGCAGCCGCCTCCGGGATTCCCGTGGGGCGCTCGCCTCGGGCATACGCGCGCACCTGCGCCTCGCGGTCGTCCCTCCCGTACCCGAACAGGGCGGTCACCAGCCAGTTCGCGAGGTAGGTAACCGCGTAGCAGCGGTCGTAGGACTGGTGCCGGTCGAAGAAGGCGGCCTCGTCCCGCGAGAGCTCGAACCGGGACGAGAGCGCGAGGCCGTAGTCCGCGAAGAAGAGGCGCCGGCCATCGGTCAGGATGTTCTCGAAGTGGAGGTCGAAGTGGAGGAGGCCCCGGCTGTTCATGAACGAGGTGCCGGCTTCCAGGCCCCTCTCGACCAAGGTGCAGGCCCGGTCGGCTGCCTCGCCGCCTCCCTCCAACTGCTCCCCCAGCCACTGGTGCAGGTTCTGCGGGATGTACTCCAGGAACAGCGCGACGCTCGCCGATGACTGCTGGAGCCCCTCGATCCGGCGGCGTATCTGCGATCCGCCGCCCCAGTAGGCGACGGCCCGTTCGACGTCGGCCAGTTCCCCGGGCAGCGGCGTCGAGTCCGGAAGTACCCGCCAGTGGTACATCAGGGGGAAGCTCTCGCATTCCCCCGCGAGTACCCAGTTCGTCGTCATCGTGTGCACGGCGAGTTCCCGCCAGGCCCCGCAGCCCGGCCCGCCGATGGTGCCGACACCGTACTGGCAGAAGACGGGCAGCTCGAACAGGTTCGCCGTGGACCGGACGTGTCCGGGCTGCCTCTCCAGGTCGGTGAGGGGCACCCGTTTCACGAAGACCGGTGTTCCGTCGATCTCCAGCAGCGCCGACTTCCCGCCGATGCCGGAACCGATCGGCTCGGCCGCGTCCACGAGGTCACCCAGTGCCTGATCGCTGTGCAGGGCCAGGGAGGTGGAGACGGCTCCATGGGCGGTGAGACGCGCGCTGCGCGACAGGTCGGTGCACTTCACTGCTGCCTCCGTCCGGACATCGTTCTCTGATCCTCCGTCAGCTGTGTGCCTCACGGGATCCTCCGTCAGTGCCTCACGGGACGCGACCGCGCTCTCGCCCGTCAGGCTCTTCCCGCGGGACGCGCTCTCCGTTCGCACAATCTACCGGCGAGCCGCAGCCGCCCCCGGCCGCTCCCTCATAGCAAGCTTCTGAACTGATGTCACCTGACGCCGAGATCCGTCCCCCTGCGGGGCGGTCACCGGCTGACTCCATGGGTACGGGGCGGATCCACGCGCCATCTCCCACCCGGTGCCCGCGGAAAGGCATGGTGACCGTCCTGCCGAAGAGACCCGGAACACCGTTGTCCCGAAGGGAATCCCTTGCACCGACGAGAAAGGAAGCGGTGGCTGCCCGCAGCCGCCCTGAGCGGCACGCTCGCCGCAGGCGCTCTCGCCTTCCTCCCGACCATCGCGCAGGCTCAGAACGACGGCGAAGCGCAGCAACCCACCGCCCAGGCCGATTTCTCGGCAGCCGCAGCCGAGTTCGAGGTGCCGCTGCCCGTGCTGCTGGGCGTCGCCCACGAGGAATCCGGCTGGCAGCAGCACACCGGCTACAGCAACACCGGCGGGTGGGGACTGATGAACCTCACCGATGTGACGTCCGCGATGGCCGTCGACGGCGCCGCGGGCGCTTCCGGACGTTCCGACCTCGCCTCGTTCACCGGCCGCCCCGAACTGCACACCCTGCGGGCCGCCGCTGAACTGACCGGTCTCCCCGCCGAGAAGCTCCGGAACGACCGGCTCGACAACCTCCGTGGTGGAGCCGCCCTGCTCGCCTCGTACCAGAAGAAGCTCACCGGTCGCACCTCCGACGACCCGTCGGAGTGGACCGCCGCGATCGCCAGGTACAGCAGGCTGTCCGACAAGAAGGCGGCCACGTCGTACGTCGACGACGTGTTCGCCACCCTCAGGTCCGGTGCCCGGCAGGAGTCCCCGGCGGGAACGCCGGTCACCCTGGCGGCCGTTCCGTCGGCGAAGCCCGCCCCCGGCCAGCTGCGCGCACTCGCTCTCAAGGACACCGCAGCCCCGCAGGCCGAGTGCCCCGAGTCGATGAACTGCCGGTTCACCGCGGCGGCCCCGTCCAACGGTCAGGTCTCCGACCGTCCGGCCAACGGCATGAGGATCTCCCAGGTCATCATCCACACCACGGAGGGGTCGTACGACGGCGCCGTCAAGGCCTTCCGGACACCGGGGGGTTCCTCCGCGCACTACGTGATGCGCTCGTCGGACGGCGCCGTCACCCAGATGGTGCCCGACAAGGACATCGCGTTCGGTGACGGCAACTACGACAGCAACCTCCACTCGGTCCAGATCGAGCACGAGGGATTCTCCGCGCACGGTGCGGACTGGTACACGACGGCGGCGTACCGGCAGACGGCCGAGCTGGTGAAGTATCTGGCCGACCGGTACGACATCCCGCTGGACCGCCAGCACATCCTCGGGCACGACAATGTTCCCGGCCCCTCCGCCGGCACACTCACCGGCATGCACTGGGACCCGGCCGACGGGTGGGACTGGACCCGCTTCCTGCGGATGCTCGGCGCTCCGGTCGACAACGGTCGCCACGGGGTCGGAGCGGTCGGATCGGCAGTGACGATCACTCCCGGCTTCCACCGCAACCGGCAGACGTACACGGTCTGCCCCGCGGACGACCCGTCGGGCACCGTCACCGCCTGCACGCCGGTCACCGGGCCGTCGAGCGCGCTGTTCGTGCGCACCGCCCCCAGCAGCGACGCTCCGCTCGTCCTCGACCCGGTCGTGCACCCCGACCCGGCCGCCAAGGGCGGTACGGACAGGGTCAACGACTGGAGTGTCACCGTCCAGGCCGGCCAGCAGTTCGTCGTCGCCGACCGCCGGGGCAGTTGGACGGCCATCTGGTACGACGGCCAGAAGGGCTGGATCCACGACCCGCACGGTATGAACACCACTCCCGCCACGGGTGTACGGATCATCAGGGCGGTGGGCGACGGCGCCGCGCCGGTGTACGGCACCGCCTACCCGGACGCCGCCGAGTACCCGGCCGGGCTGTCCCCGTCGACGCAGGCACCCCTGACGGCGAAGAACTACGTGATCCCGGTCGGCCAGGCCTATGTCGCCGACCAGCCGCCCGCCGCGAGCGCCGACTTCTTCCCCTCGGGCGGGCAGGTGGTCACGGGGGCCAAGCACTACTACACGGTCCAGTTCAACCACCGCTACGTCCTGGTGAACGCCGCGGACGTCACGGCCACGCACACGCCGGGGCGCTGACAGCCGGGCGCGTTCCTCGGGGTGGGCCTGCCGTCTCCGGCAGCAGGGACGGCAGGCCCACTCGGTGTTCACGGACCGGTTCGGGGCCGTGGACACGCACGGTCAGGGCGTCTCGCGCGCCGCCCGGTGTCCGTCAGGGCCCGTACGCGAGCCGTACCGTCAGCGGCGCGTGCCGCACGGTGAGCGGCTTCGCGAACCGCACGGTGGCCGTGGTGCCGGAGAGCGTCACCTCGGCGCCCCGCAGTTCCCCGGCGCTCCCCGACGTACGCAGCCGTACGGTCCGGGTGCCTTGCGGCACCTGGAGTGTCAGCCGGCGCACGGCGAGCGACCCGTGCCGCACCAGAACGCTGTCCGTCTGGACTCCACCCGCCCGCTTCTGCGTGAACGTGCCCCAGGCCGCGCCCGTACTGAAGAACGAGCGGTGGTCGGCCGGCCGCCAGGTGGGTGCGAAGGTGAGGGCGCCTTCCGGACCGTTGGAGGAGAAGCCCTGAGCCGCCGTCAGCAGCGACCAGGAGGAGAGCGTGCGGCCGTAGTACTTGCCGCACTCGTCGTCGCCGAACGGGCTGCCCGTGCCGTCGCCGGTCGAGCAGGTGCCCATGCTGATGTACGGGCCCTTGCGCGCCTTTCCGTCGTAGCGGTCGGAGATCGCCTTCACGGCCCTGAGACCCTCCGCCGTCTGTCCGCGCTGAAGCATCAGAGCCGCCGCCGAGTACTCGAAGCCCGACATCAACTCGTCGTAGTAGAGCGGGGTGTTGGACGGCTTGTCGCCGTGCGGCCAGGTCGTCATCTGCAGACCGCCGTCGGTTTCGAGGGCGTACTGGCGGAACTGGTGCGCGTAGTTGTAGCCGGAGTACGGGGTGTCGCCGAGGAGGTTGTCGCGGTAGTTGTTCTTGAAGAGGTTCTTCGCGGCGAGGTCCATGTGCGCGCTGTCGTAGATGTCGCCGAGGCCGAGCTGGGTGGACCACCACTGGCCGAGCAGCATGTCCACCTCGGAGCCGTTGCCGTACGAGGCGCCGACGCCCGAGTTGACCTCGGTGTAGTACTCGCCGTTGAAGTAGGCCTTCTCACCGGCTGTGCGGCCCTTCTCGTAGATCGAGGCGTACAGCTGGGCGGCCTTGGTGTCGCCCTCCGCCTCGGCCATCTTCTGCGAGGCGTGCACCGAGGCGAGGTACATCGAGCCCAGCCAGGAGCCGTTGCCCGTCTCGCCGCCGTCGAGGGTGGTGTTGAAGCTGCCGGTCAGGATGCCGTCGTGGTCGGCGTCGCCGAGCCCGACGACGTAGTCCATGGACTTCTCGACCTTCGCCCAGTTGGCGTCCAGCCACTTCTTGTCGGTGGTCTGATAGGTCCGGTAGGCGGAGAGAAGAACGCCCGTCTGGCCGTCCATCGTGAAGCTGCTGTCGCCGTCGAACCGCATCGGGATCTTGCCGGAGCTGTCGGCGTTGTCGAGCCACTGCTGCGTCCAGCGCCGGCCGACCTCCGGCCACAGCCAGGCCTGCGCCTGGGCGTAGTGGAAGACGTGTGTCGGCATGCCGGGGCAGCAGCCCCAGCCCTCGCGTGCGCCGAAGAAGCCGTTCTTCGCCCACCACACGGAAGGCGAGTGCAGCACGGCGGTGGCCGCGGACACCCGGTCGATGAGATAGCGCGGCAGGTTCGAGTCGTAGAGGGAGTCGTGGTACGCGGTGGTGTCGGCGAGCAGCCGGTCGTAGTTCCGGGTGACGTACGAGGAGACGTCGTCGGCGGAGTTCCACCAGTTCTCGTACTGGCGGCCGTCCCCGCCGTTGTAGTTCTTGGCGCCGGGGAAGTGCCAGTTCAGGGCGATGGGCACGGTGGTGTGTCCGCCCGGTTCCAGGGTTACGGATACCGAGAGCGCGCCGTCGACCGTCGTCCGGTCGGCCGGGCTCGACGCGTCCTTCGACCCGCTCAGCTTCCCGTCGTCGGCGAGGTCCGCGGAGAGCGAACTCAGCGAGTCCCAGGAGGCCGTCGCCGATACGTTCTTCCCGTACGCGGTGAGGTTCATGGTGCCCGCGCCATCCTTGCCGGACATGCTCAGGCCGGTCTGCGGTCCCTGAGCGCCCGAGGCTGCGGTCACCCGGGTGCGGTTGGCGCCGTAGCCGTCGACGACGCGGTCGTCGGCGCCGCCGACGGTGTCGTAACCGTTGAAACCGACGGCGTTCTGCTGCGACGCGAGCAGCGACACCTTGACGGGTTTACGGGTGGGGTTGTCGAGTGTGAAGCGGTAGATCGCGGTCGGGATCGCGGAGTCCTTGGCATCGCCCGGAATCATCGGGTTGACGACGTCCTCCGAGACCCGCACGGGAAGCTGGTCGTCCTTGAAGTCGTACCCCAATTGCGGGTATTCGCCCTGCTGCGTCAGCGACTTCATGGCGGGGAACGCGGTGTCGCCGACAGCCTTCGTCTGGAGCGCCCGCACCACCGGGCGGCCCCCCTGTGCCTGGGCGCGCACCCCGAAGAAGCTGTTCGGCAGCTTGCCCTGGGTGTAGGTGTCCTCGTCGAGCTGCCAGCTGCCGGGCGAGAGCTTGCCGATGTTGTTGAAGATCCACCAGGTGGGCCGGGCGCCGGTGCCGTCGTGGACGATGCCTGCCGAACCGAGCGGTCCGACGGGGAAGCGCGTGTCGGTGAGATGGTCCCCGCTGTAGGTCGCGGGCGCACCCTTGCCCGAGAGGTCCGTGTACGGCCGGGCGAGCGTGGTGACCGGTTCGGACTCCCCGCCGTCCGCGTCGAGCGCGACGACCCGGTAGAACCAGGTTCCTTCCTTGCCCGCCGAACGGTCCTGGTAGGAGGGGGACTTGACGGTCGCCACCTTCGTGTAGGCGCCGTCCTGCGCGGTGGAGCGGTACACCTCGTATCCGGTGACCTGCGGGTCGGGCGCCGCCTGCCAGGTCAGGGAGACCGCGTCGGCGGTGCGGGTGGTACGGGGCGCGGTCGGGGCGGGCGGCACGTTCGCCCGGACGTCGTCGAGGGTGACATGGCCCCACGCCGCCGTGGACTTGTCGACGACCTTCAGGACGACGTCCTTGCCGACGAGCGACGAACCGTCGAGCGTGCGGTAGGCCATCACCTCGGAGTCGGCGCCGCTCGCGCGCGCGACCTCCTTGCCGCAGCCGTCGGCGGCGGTCGCGTCGTACGCGCAGAGCGCCACGTACGTGTTCGCGCCGGAACCGCCGCCGACGAGCATCGTCACGGTGGGCCGGGCCAGGGTGAACTTCGGTGAGACGACCGTGCCGGTGTAGCTGTCGCTGGGCTGCTGTCCGGCGGTCTCCAGGGTGGAGAGGAACCAGGTGCCCTCCTTGAGGTAGGGGGCGTCCGAGTTGTGGAACCGGGCGCGGTCCGTGACCAGTTGTCCGAACGCACCGGACGCGACGCGCCAGCCCTCCGGCAGCACGCCGCCCTCGAACCCCTCGGTGAAAGCGGGGGCGGTTGCGGAGCCCACGGCGTCCACGGGGGAGGCTCCGGTGAGTGCTCCCGTGCCGATCAGGGCCGAAACGGCTATCAGGGCGGTGGTGAGAGTACGGGAGCGGCGTGCGCGCCCGGCGGGGAGAGGCGCCACAGTCATCAGCCTGCCATCCGCTTGCGCAGGTCGGCCTCGCGGTCCGCGTCCCAGTACTTGGCGTCCAGCTCGAAGAATACCGAGGTGTAGGGCAGCGTGAGGTCGGTCTTCAGGATGATGACGCCGAACTCCTTGCCCGCGTCGTCGAGTTTCCCGATCAGGTCGTCGTGCAGCAGGGACTTCGTCTCCTGGCCGGCGAGTGCCTTGCCGAGGTCCTTGCGGTAGGCGGTGATGCCCGGCGCCGACTTCTCCGGTACGTAGGACAGCTCCTTGTCGAGCTGGATGTGGGCCTTCACGTGCGGCTGCCTGTCCAGCATGCCCACGACGTCCTTGACGACATCGACCTGGTGGCCGCCGGTGACGATCGTCCTGACACCCGGGCTGGTCTGCTGCGGGTAGGCGGAGTCGGTGACCACGATCCAGTTGCGGTGCCCCAGCGAGGGCAGCGCCGTGCTGAGCTGCCGCTGCCAGGAACTGCCGGAGCCGTTCCCGGTCGCCCGGGTGGCTGCCGACGCGGCATCCCCCGGAGCGAGGGCGAGCGCCCCCGCGGCGAGAGCAGCCAGTGCGACGACTGGGGCGACGATGGTGAAACGGAGTGAGCGCATACGCAGTACCTCCGATGAATTGGCCTCTTCGGCGCACAGTTTCGACACGCAGATGAAACTGAAGACTCATGAGGGGATATAGATCCGATCAATCCAGGTGCCGAGCCTAGACGCTGAGTCATGCACCTGCCAATGGCTGGGACAGGTCCCGTCCTGGGCTTCGCGCGAGTCGGCCGCAAGCTGTGGCTGCGTCACGATCACCGGCCCGCCCCCGGACCGCATAGGGTCGCGGGTCGGGGTGGCCTGAGAGGAGAAGAGCCTGAATCAGCCCGGCCCCGAAAATATCCTGTCACCGACGCGCACCACTCTCTCTGCCGCCTCGGCCAAGGAGTTCGACGTATGCCTCCTCTCTTCCCGGCACTGACCGCGGGCTCGGCCCGCCCGGCGCTGCGCTTCGGCGACCGGTCGCTCAGTCATGCCGAGCTGGCCGCCGCAGCGGGAGCGGCGGCGGCCCTGCTCGGCGGGGCCGGGCGGGTCGCCGTCTGGGCCACGCCCACCCTGGAGACCGCCGTGGGCGTCGTCGCCGCACTGCTCGCCGGGGTGCCCGCCGTGCCGCTCAACCCGCGGACCGGTGAGCGCGAGCTGGCGCACATCCTGTCCGACAGCGCGCCCTCTCTGGTCCTGGCGGCGCCCGGCGACGAACTCCCGCCGGTGCTCGCCGCGTTGGACCGGGTGGACATCGACGTACGGGCGGCCTCCGGTCCCCACGCGCTCCCCGGTGAGCCGTCCGACGAGGCACCCGCCCTGATCGTCTACACCTCCGGCACCACCGGGCCGCCCAAGGGTGTCGTCCTGCCGCGCCGGGCGATCACCTCCACCCTGGACGCGCTGGCCGACGCCTGGGAGTGGACAGGCGACGACGTGCTGGTCCACTCCCTTCCCCTCTTCCACGTCCACGGGCTGATCCTCGGCATCCTGGGCCCGCTGCGCCGGGGTGGCGCCGTGCACCATCTCGGCCGCTTCGAGACGGACGCGGTCGCCCGCGAACTGGCCGCTCACGGCACGATGTTCTTCGGTGTCCCCACCATGTACCACCGCATCGCCGAGGCACTCCCCCAGGAACCGGCACTGGTCAAGGCCCTGTCCGGCGCGCGGCTGCTGGTATCGGGGTCGGCCGCGCTGCCGGTGTACGACCACGAGCGCATCGCCTCCGCGACCGGCCGACGGGTCATCGAGCGGTACGGCATGACCGAGACCCTGATGAACACGAGCGTCCGCGCCGACGGCGAGCCGCGGCCGGGCACGGTCGGCGTGCCGCTGAGCGGGGTGAAGGTGCGACTGGTCGAGGAGTCGGGCGAGGAGATCACGGCGTACGACAGCGAGACCGTCGGCGAGATCCAGGTGTGCGGCCCGAACCTGTTCACCGAGTACCTGAACCGGCCGGACGCGACCGCCGCGGCCTTCGACGGCGCGTGGTTCCGTACCGGCGACATGGCCACCCGCGATCCGGACGGCGCTGTCCGCATCGTCGGCCGGAAGGCCACCGACCTCATCAAGAGCGGCGGCTACAAGATCGGTGCGGGCGAGATCGAGAACGCCCTCCTGGACCATCCTGCGGTACGCGAGGCCGCGGTCACCGGCGAGCCCGACCAGGACCTGGGCGAGCGGATCGTCGCCTGGATCGTCCCGGTGGACGCCCAACTCCCGCCCACGGTAGATGAGTTGGCCCGGCACGTGGCGCGGCAGCTGGCCCCCCACAAGCGGCCCCGCGAGGTACGGCTGCTCGACGCGCTGCCCCGCAACGACATGGGCAAGATCATGAAGCGGGCGTTGCATGGCTGACCTGTGGACGGCCCGCGAGGCGATCGGTGCGGTGGCGGATCCGGGTTCCTTCAGCGACGTGCCGCACTCGCCGCACGTCCGCGAGTGCGACGGCCCGCTCGGCTGGCCCGGGTACGACGAGTCGACCGTACGGGCCGCGGCGCGCACCGGCGAGCGCGAGTCCGTCGTCTGCGGGACCGCGTCGATCGGCGGCCGGGCGGCGGTTCTCGTCTCCTTCGAGTTCGGCTTCCTCGGCGGCTCGCTGGGGGAACCCACGGGCGACCTCCTGGAAGCCGCCTTCACCCTGGCCCGTGAGCGGCGCACCCCGCTGGTCTCGCTGATCGCCACCGGCGGCAGCCGGATGCAGGAGGGCATGCGCGCACTGGCCCAACTCCAGCGCGTGACACGTCAGTCCGCGCTGCTGCGGGACTCCGGCACCCCACAGATCGCGGTCCTGCGAGACCCCACGACCGGCGGCGGCTGGGCCACCCTCGGCGCGGGAGCGGATGTCGTCCTCGCGCTGCCCGGCGCGCAGGTGGGCTTCGCCGGATCGCGGGTACGGCCGCCGGGCGCCGATCCCACCGCGTACACCGCCGAGGGCCAACTGACCGCCGGGCATGTCGACGCACTGGTTCGCCCCGGGGAACTGCGCACCGCCCTGGCCGACTGGCTGTTGCTGCTCGCCGGGCCACGGGACGCCGGACCGCCCGAGCCGCCCGGCACACCCGTCGGGGAACCGGACCGCGCCACCTCCGGCCAGGAAGCCGTTGCCCTGGCCCGCTCCCCCGGTCGCCCGCGTGCCGCCGCGTACCTCGCCGCCTACTTCGACGGCCGCGTCCGGGAGATCAGCGGGGACCGCTGCGGCGGCACCGATCCGGGTATGCGCTGCGGCTTCGGCATCCACCGGGGCCGGACCGTCGCGTACGCCGCACAGTGCGGCACCGCGACCCGTCCGGCCGGATACCGCACCGCCACCCGCCTGGTCCGCCTCGCCGACGCCCTCGGCGTCCCGGTGCTCACCCTCATCGACACGCCCGGCGCCGCCAACGACGCCGAAGCGGAGCGATCCGGCGCGGGCGCGGCCATCGCCGGTCTCTTCACGGCCATGGCCACCGCCCGCGTCCCGCTCACCACACTCCTCATCGGCGAGGGCGGCTCGGGCGGTGCGCTCGCACTGGCCGCACCGGGCAACACCTGGGCCACGCCGGACAGTTACTTCTCGGTGATCGCCCCGGAGGCCGCTGCCGCCATCCTCAAGCGCGCCCCGGACCGGGCCGGGGAGACCGCCGACCAGTTGCGCCTGCGCCCCCACGATCTGGTGGAGCTGGGGATCGCACGTGGGGTGGTGAGCCTGTTCCCTCCTTCGTAGGGCTCGGGCCGACACGCACGGCGGGTGACCCGCCCGGTCGATCGGGCGGGCGCCCTCACCCCCGCTCTCGGTGGCGTGGGCCCGTTGACGACGGCGCTGTTGCTCCGGCAGGCACCGTGCAGGCCGCCGAGGGCTGAACCCGGCAGCACCCACCGTGGAACCGGTGAGCCGCGGGAGGCGTCCTGTGCAGGAAGTGGCAGCGTGAGAGGAAGGCTGGACATCTTGGAGTCGATCAGGGTGGCGGGTGCGTCCCGCCGCGCGGTGCTGGCCGGTGGTCTCGGGGCGGCACTGACCGTCGTTCCGTCGGCGTCCGCGGCATACGCTTCGGTCCCCGGCGGCGAAGCAGTACGGAAGCTGCGCGACCTGGAACAGGAACACGACGCCCGTCTGGGCGCGTTCGGCTGGAACACGGCGACCGGCCGACGGGTCTCCTATCGGGCGGACGAACTCTTCCCGCTGTGCTCGACGTCCAAGACGCCCGCGGTCGGAGCCGTACTGAGAGACCTCGACCGGGACGGTTCCTTCCTCCGGAAGGTCATTCACTACACCCAGCAGGACATCGACAGGTCCGGGGGCGCCCCGATCACCGGCCTGCCGGATAATCTTGCCCGGGGAATGACCGTCGAGGACCTGTGCGGGGCGGCCCTCTCGTACAGCGACAACACCGCGATCAACCTCCTGCTGGCCGAACTCGGCGGACCGGCGTCCGTCACCCGATTCTGCCGGTCACTCGGTGACACGGTGACCCGACTCGACCGCTGGGAGCCGGAGTTGAACTCGGCGGAGCCGGGCCGTACGACCGACACCACCACTCCTCACGCCATCGGGATGACTTACGCGCGCCTCGCTCTCGGGAACGCCCTGGAGGCGGCGGACCGGGAACGGTTGACAGGGTGGCTGCTGGCCAACACCACCGGGGACAAGCGGCTGCGCGCGGGCCTCCCCGAGGAGTGGACCGTCGGCGACAAGACCGGAACCGGCAGCTACGGCACCGCCAACGACGTGGGCATCGCCTGGCCACCCGGCCAGGGGCCGATCGTGCTGGCCGTCCTGTCCACCAAGCATGTCGCCGACGCCACGGCGGACGATTCCCTGATCGCCGAGACCGCCACCGTCCTGGCATCGGCCCTGATGCGTCAGGCGTGATGCGTCAGGCGTGACCTGTCACGGCCTTGGGGACCATCGGTACAGCCGTTGGCGCTAAGCCCTTGATCATGGTCGCTAGCTGCGGGTCTCCGCGTTCGGGTGGGGCTGGGCCTGGAGGCGTTCGCGGAGGTCGCTCTCTTCTGGGGTGAGTGGGTCCTCAGGGCGGCGGATGCGTACGGGCTTGGGCCTGAGCGGCAGGCCGTCGTCCACCGTGGCGGCCTCGGCTTCGGCCAGGGCTCGGTAGAGCGAGGCGACCGATGGGGACTTGCCCGCGTTCTTCCCGACCTTGATGGTGAGTTTCTTTGCGATCTCGGGGACGGGGACGCCCTTGTCCTTGAGTGCGACGGCGAAGGTGAGCATGTCGTCGTCGATGACCTTCGGGCGTCCTCCGTGGTTGCCCTTGGACGCGGCGATGACCTGGCCTTCGAGGGTCTTCTCCCGGATGTAGTTGCGCTCGATCTGCCCGGTGACGGCGAGGACAGCGAAAACATGGCGCCCATGCCGTTGGGGTCGTAGATGCCGGTGAGCGGGCCGGTGAGGAGTTCGAGCTGGATGCCGCCGGCCTGGAGTTCGGCGGACAGCGTCATCAGCTCGGCGGCGTTGTGGGCGAGGCGCTTGAGTTCGTGGACGGTGAAGATGACGGGGGTCTCGGGCGCGGCCTCCTTGAACTGGTGGGCCAGCGCGAGCGCCTTCTCCAGCTCGCGCCGGGCCTTGACCCGGGTGCTGATTTGCTCGGAGAAGACTTTGTGGCACTCCGCCCGGCGGAGGGCTTCGAGCCAATGCGGCCTGATCGGGTGTCAAATCCATGACGGCAGCCTCTCAGAAGTGCCTCGCACAACGTGCGGGTTTCGAGAGGACTTTTGCGAATGGCGACCTGGTGAAACGTAATCGCTTCCGGGCCTCTCGCAGAACTCTCACAGATGACCATTTCTGAGAATGACCATGTGTGATGTCCGTTGCCGGAGACCGCCCGCCGCGCGCAGGTAGGTAGCCCGCAGCAACATGGAGACCCCGACAGGGTTCGATGTCAGTGGCCCCGCGTACGGTCTGCCCATGGATGATCAGCGGTCGCCCTCTGATAGACGACGTCAGAACCTGGGAGTCCGTTCTGCCGTTCCTGGGGGCCAGCAACGCGGTTCGGCGTGCTCCGTCCGTTGGAGATCACGCATGAGCGAAATGCCGACGCACGAGGCAGAAGACGTACGACAGCCATGGGGCCGGGTCACCAAGTGGCTCGAACAGCACACTCCCGACGTCTTTGCTGAGCTTGGCGACCCGGGCAGCCCGACAGCCCTCAGCGGTACTGAAGACCGCATGAGCCTGAAGCTGCCGAGAGAAATGTGGCAGTGGCTTCTGTCGAACGACGTCGGTGCCGGGAGAAAACCCGATGCCCACTCGTGCCTGGTGGCGCTGGGGTGTGGGGGAGATGGAACCGTCCGACGACCCTGACTATCCGTCCTGGCGCCAAGAATGGGTGCCGATCGCCGCGGAGAGCGACGGCTTCTATGGGCGGTTCTTGAACACACGCACTGGAAGCATCGGGTCTTGGACCGAGGGCTCCTACCCCGAAGAAGGAAAGTTTCCCTCGCTGTTCGCCTTCGTCCAGGATGCAGCGGACCACCTGGAGGGAGTCTCCTCGGTCAACGCGAGAGAAACCGCCGGGGGCCCTATGCGCGACCGCGGTCCGGAGGGCGAGGCGATACGCCTCTGGGCCCGCGCGAACGGCTACCTCGTTAATGACAAGGGGCGCATCCCCGCCTTCATCCGCGAGGCGTACGAAGCATCACTGTGAGCGTCGTGATTGGCCTCGACGCCGACCTGTCCGGCGTCGAGTGGCTTGCCGAGAAGATCGGTCGCCGTCTTCACGCGGTGGCCGGCGGCTGGTGCGGACGGCACATCGCGCGCCCCTGCCCCAAGACTGCCGCCGACGGCTGTTACTTCTGCGAGGACTTCCAGACCGATCGACAGTTCCTGCCGATCCACCTCGACACCCTCGCCCGCACCCGCGAGCTGCAGGCCGGTGCCGAAGCGGCGGAACGGCCCCGCGCTGTCGCCGTCAACGAGCGACTGGCCACCGCCGTCGAGCACGTCATCGCCCGTATCACTGACCAGGACCACGATGGCCTGGCCCCGACACTGGACGCGGGCGACACCGGTCACCAGGCGACCGAAAGGGCAACCGATGCGGGCTGACAACTCGGACCACTTGGTCGAGGCCGCCCAACAACGCCGCCTGGACTGCATCGAGCGCGTTAATTGTGTTCTCGACAGCCTGGAACACGATGGCGGTCCGGTCACCGTCTCCGGGGTCGCCTCCCGAGCCGGGGTCTCCCGGACATTCCTCTACGACGACGCCCAGGCAACCCTGCTGGCCAGACTGCGGGGCCTCGCCAGCCGACAGCCCGCCTCGGGCCGACCCGCCCTGCCCGACAAGGAGCGCATCACCACCAAGTCCCACGAGGCCGTCGTGCGCGCGCTGCGGGGAGCCAACCGAAAGCTCAACGAGGAGAACGAGCGCCTCCGCAACGAGCTCGCCGTCGCACTCGGGCAGATCCGCGACCTCCGCCGCCGCATCCCCACACAGTCCGCGGCCCAACGCGACTGACGCTCTCCCAGCCCGGACGCTGGACGAACGCGTCCGAGGTGAAACCGGCGCATGTCATGATCGGCGCATGGACGAATACTCGTGGCCGGACAACGGCGTCGAGGCCGGAGCTCGCTCCCAGGCAGCCTGGTGCGCGACCTGCCTGGCCCTGCCCGTCGGAACCTCGGTGACCGGCAAGGTCATCGGCCGCCAGCCCTTCGGCGTCTTCATCACCATCGACAACGCCCCAGACGTGATCGGCCTGGCCGAGATCATGGCGATGCCCAGGGATGCCGTGCTCCCGCTCATCGGAACCCGCGTCAGCGGCGAAGTCATCTGGCATGCCGACCACAACTACCAGGTGAAGATCAAGCTCGACGAATGGAAGGCAAGTACCTGATGCCTAGGCCCAGGCAGGACTGGTGCAGCCGACTGGGCCGACCCGCCGCGGTCGTCCTGTTCAGGACCCCACTCAAGTGGCGCTTCGCGGTCTACCTCGCCGAGCCCGGCGGTGTTCTGGACGGCGCGCTTCCCAACGAATCGCCCGGCGGTTCCCCCGAGTCCGCTCAGGAGGCTATGCACCGCTGGATCGAGGACACCTTCCAACGGCCGGTCACCATGGCCTGGACGCCCACCGACAAACCGGACTGGTGGACAGGGGATGTCACCGCAACCCGGTCCGGAACCGCGGTGGAGCAGCGGGAACCCCTGGCCAATGAGCACCTCCCAGGAGCTCCCTGAGAGACTTCGCCGCATGGGATTGTTCAAGCGAAACAGCAGGCCAGACGGTGTTGCGGCAGAATCCGATCAAACTGAACTGAGCACCCTGCTCCTGCAGGGCGAAGACATGATCGAGCAGCTGGCACAAGCACACATGTCCTGGGGACTCGGCTCAGCGGACCGATGGGGACTCGACCAGCGCACCGGAATCATCACCTGGACCTTCCCCGACAAGACCGCCACCGCGCCGGCGCAGATCATCGGCAGCTACAACCCCTCAGCGGCCTCCTGGCTCTGGGCATGGGCCAATGAGAGCATCCTCCCCGAGATGAGCCGAGACGCTCGCACCGTCCGCGACTGGGCGAAGGACCACGGCCACCTCGCGCTTACCCAACCGAAGGTCGACGCCGACGAGGGCAAGGCCGCCACGCTCGCTGCACTCGCCCTCAGGATCACTGAGGCCACAGGCTTCTACCGAGGCACCGGCAGTACATCGATCCCGATCATCACCTTCGGAGCCGTGACTCTGACCGCCGAGGACGGCACGACATCAACCTTCAAGATTGATATCGGCTGACGCCCCGACCGGAGAGCCGCGCCCACCCGGCACCCAGTGGGAGTGCAGCCATCGCTGCGGCTATCGGTCTCAGGCGTCGGCGCGCAGGAGTTGGATCAGGCCAACCCAGGTCCGCTCGTCGACCTCAGCGTGAACGGCGCGAACCGTCCAGCGACCGCCGGGCAGCGGGACGGGTCCTTGGTCGGGCAGCCCACCGCCATTGGGGTACTCGACGTTCAGTTCGGTCCCTGCGGTGACGGAGTCCACGAGCACCGCCGGCCCGTCCGTCTCCCAGGTGCCGCACTCCTCCCACTCGACAGCGGGGTCGGCGAGGACGGCCTCGGCCACAGCGAGCAGATCGGCCTCGGAGTCAGCAGCGAGCCAGCGGAGGAAGGCATGGTGCCGCGGGAGGTAGCAGGTGCTAGCGGGCTCGTCTGCCAAGATCAGTGCCCGCGCACCGTCCTCGCCCACGGCAATCACCCCGGCCA
This sequence comes from Streptomyces sp. NBC_01267, assembly GCF_036241575.1. Lineage (NCBI taxonomy): Bacteria > Bacillati > Actinomycetota > Actinomycetes > Kitasatosporales > Streptomycetaceae > Streptomyces > Streptomyces sp. NBC_01267. The sequence continues at coordinate 389,604 of NZ_CP108455.1, forward strand.
GACCGTCCACCTCGCAAGCGCGGTCGTAGTCGTCCGGGGTGTCCGCGTCGCTGATGACCATCCCCGTTTCCGTGCAGCCGCCCCATCTGGCCAGTGCGGAAACAGGGACGACTATCAGCGGGCCGCCCATCGACTCCACCCAGGGGTGGGAACGCTGGGCTGAACCGGCTTGGGTGGATGAGGGTGTGCTCATGTTGCGAGTCTGCCCTCTGCCACTGACAATGCTCCACCAGGTTGACCAGGGATTGGCCCCTTTCCCCGGAGCCGCATCGCTGACACTGTCAGCGAAGTAGATGACCTGCTCAGCTTGGCTCTTTTCCAGGCCAGGTACAGATAACGGCCTGTTCATCAGTCAGAAATTCCACCGGCATGCGGCGGACGGTAGCCAGCCCCCACCAGTGATCGAGGATCTTCCGGAGAACCCCGCACCGCACCGATCACCTGTGCTAGGCCGTGTATCGGAAGTGGATCTCGAACGGTGCGGCGAAGGTTCAAATCGCGGTGGGAGATCCAAAGTAGATCAGTCATTGACGGCGACCGGGACCCGATCGACACAGCCGCAGTAGCACAACAGAAGCAGCAGTGGGCCCGTGGTGTCGGTCGGCACCGTGGGCCTACGTGCGTACGCCGATCATCAGTCCCAGATCAGCCTGCCGCCCTGAACGCGTCCAGTTGCGCCCTGCACCCCCGCAGAAATCTGCTCCATGAGGACGACCGTCTCGCTGAACAGAACGGTCAGTGACTCGTGAACTCCGAAGGATGGCGCATCCCCATCGCCGAATGAACCGATCTGACCGCTACGCACATCCAGGAACTTGCCGTAACAAGCATCATCGTCCGAGATGATCGGAATCCACTGCTCATGCCAGAAGGGAAACTCCGGATCGTCGGACGGGTCGTCGCGCTCGATCTCCATCTTGAAGTGGTACGTCCGTTCCATGGCCGCGAGTCCCAGCAAATCGCGGTTGCCGGGCACGACCCCCTCCGTGACACCCTCAGGGTCATTGTCGGACCCGGATGCCTGGAGCCACGTCCGAAGCTCGACCGGGAAAACGACGCACATGCGCTCCTCAGCCGCAGTGATCGCTGCCGGCGGAGCGGGAGCAAGGATCGACGACGCAGTCGTCGGTGCATTCGTCTCCAGCCAGTCCACCAATCGCTGCCACGCCAACTGCACGTCCCCCATGGTCATTCCTTCCTCTGAACGTCTACCTCACGGCCTGACGGCGCACCCTACGGCCCAGCAGCGAAGCACCCCAGGAGCGCAACGTCGTGCGCGAGGGCGACTTCGGCTGTGTGTTCTGCGGCATGAAACCTGGATCCCACCGCATGACAGCCGAGGGTCACAGCCACTCGTTGACGGCCGCGAGATGAGGACGGTCGCCTCGTAGCGGACCGCGAGCTTGTCGTACCTCGTGGCCACAGCTCGGTGTCTCTTGAGGCGGTTTGATACCGCACTCGACAGCGTGGCGCTCACGGTAGTCGACCGGGTCGAAACGTGGCGGCCGGCCGCCACGGGAGCCGCCTATTCTTCGGTTGCGCGCCTGGTCGGCCTTGTCAGGGATGGTGCAGCGGATGCCGCGGCGGCATAGGTAGGCGCGGTTCGCGCGGGCGGCGTACGCCTTGTCAGCGCGCACGCGATCGGGGCGGACACGTGGCCGTCCCGATCGCGTGCGCGAGGCACAACGGCTCCAGCACCGTCCACTGCTCGTCCGTGAGATCTCCACGCCCCATGAACCGGGATCATCCATTACTCAAGATCCATTTTCGATACACGGCCCAGGCGACCAAGATCAAGTCCTTAGCGCCAACGGCTGTACCGCTGGTCCCCAACGCCGTGTCAGGACCACGAAGCCGGGGCCGCGAACGTGACGTCCGCGGCCCGAACGGTGACCTCGGCCTCGCTGCCCAGGGCCCATGCGGCGACCCGTGAGACCGCAGCGGCCGGGATCTCCTCACTGATCCCGGGCGCTGCCGGGACGTCGTGTGTCGCGTGGGCGTCGTACGGCAGGACGACGCGGTACCCCCGGGCCAGGGCCGTGCGGGCCGTCGCCTGGACGCACATCTCCGACATCGTGCCGCAGACGGCGAGCGACCGTACGCCCGATTCGGCCAACAGGCCACCCAGTGACGTCCCTTCGAAGCCGTCGTCCCTGGTCTTGCGGATCACGGCCTCCGTGAGGCCGGGCTCGACGGGGTGGTGGAGTGCCCAGCCGGGCGTGTGTGGCTCGTCGTCCGCTCCGGGCCGCCCGTCGTTCTGCACGTGGACGACGAGCGCCCCGCTGCTTCGCGCCCGCCTGATCAGGTCCGTCGTCCGGTCCAGGAGCCGGGCCGCCCCGGGAACCGCCCTGGCCCCGGAGACAGCGGCCGACTGGACATCCACCACGATCAGGGCATCAACGATCAATGCATCAGCGGGAAGCGCGCGATGGTCCATGGCGTCATCATGAACGCGGGCGCCGCGCCCTTCCAGTGATTTCGGATCATCCCCGGCGGCCCACGCTCTCGGGCTCATCCCGCACGCCGACGACCGCGCAGTCCAGGGCCGCTGCTCTAGAAGACCGGTGGGCCTTGCTCGATGCGGTGCAGCACGGGTGCGAGCCGGTCGAGGTCGTCGCCGCTCTGCAGCTGCCGTTCGTCCCACCAGGTGGCACCGGCATCGATCAGCGGCCCGATCAGGTCGTGCGCCTTGGCCGGGGCCGCGGGGCTGACACCACCGAGAACCACCTCGAAGGGCCGGTCGTCCTGGGCGTCGCGGTGCTGCCCGACGTACGCCACCAGATCCCGGACCTGATCGGCCGGCGGAACCTGCCCGTGCCTGGCGGAGGTGAACAGCGGGACCGCGCCGTCCCAGCGGGCCGCTCGGCGCATCGGCGGGCGGTTCGGCCAGAATCCGGCGATCCAGACAGGGGGACGGGGGCGCTGCACCGAAGCGGGCAGCAGTGTCACGTCCCGGACCTGGTAGTGCCGTCCGTGGTGGTTCACCGCCTCACCCGACCAGTAGCGTTGCAGCAGGTCCAGGCCCTCGTCCAGGCGTTCCGCGAGTACGGCGGGGTCGGTGGTCTCGCCGAAGCTTCCGTACTCGTCCTCGATCGGGCCGCCGAGACCCGCGGCGAAGATCACTCTCCCGTTACTGAGGCCGTCCAAGGTGGCGACCTGGCGGGCGAGTTGATGCGGGCGCCGACGGGCTACCGGTGTGACCAGAGTGCCCAGCCTGATTCGGGACGTCGCCAACGCCGCGGCGGTCAGCAACATCCAGGGGTCCCCGAAGGCCCGGCCCTGGTGCATGCGTTTGTCGTGCACGACGTGGTCCCAGACGAACAGCCCGTCCCAGCCCGCCTGTTCGGCCGCGACCGCCACCTTCGCCACCGTCCTGGCGTCGGCGAAGTCCCCGAAGTTCGGAATGTTGATCGAGAAGCGCATTCCTGCATACTGCTCCGCCGCGACGGTCACGGCAATCGGTTGAGGGCGTAATGCCGCCACGCCCCGTCCACCGGGCCGGAATTGGCGCACAGTGATCGTGAAGAAGACACCGTGTCACCTGAATACTGTGACATCAGGGGCAGCCAGGGCCGACAGGGGCGTTGGCGACACCGGCCGGAGGTACGAGCATGGCGGACCCAGCAGCTGCGCGATCAGCCGCCCACGACGGCGGGAACGACCACCTCGGCGGCGGCGAAAAGGGCGGCAGCCGTGCCGTGTTCACCAGCGGCACGGCCACCCGTTCGCCAGGGCACCGGCAGCGCCATGCGGTGGTCGTCGGCGGAAGTATCGCGGCCCTGCTGACCGCTCGGGCACTGGTCGGGCATGCCGACCGGGTGACCGTCGTCGAACGTGACCGCTTCCCGGACGGTCCCGGGCAACGTGCGGGTGTGCCGCAGGGCAGGCACATCCATGTCCTGCTGGAGGGCGGCGCACGGGCCATGGAGGAACTACTGCCCGGCATCGTCGCCGAGTTGAGCGAGCACGGCGCACCCCGGGTCGGAATGCCCCGGGACCTCGTGCAGTGGCAGGCCGGACGCTTCTACCGCCGTACCACCACGACGGCCGATCTCCTCACCGGCTCCCGCCCCTTGCTGGAGTGGCTGGTCCGGCGACGCGTCCTGGCCGATCCGCGGATCACCGTGATGGAGGGCACGGAGGTCGTGGGACTGCTCGGCGACGCGGCTCGCGTACGGGGCGTCCAACTGCGTGAGCGCGGCGCGCGCACCCGTACCGATGTACGGTCACTGACCGCCGATCTGGTCGTGGACGCCTCGGGTCGCGGGTCGCGCGCCCCGCAGTGGCTGGCTGCCATCGGCGCCGATCCCGCACACGAGGAGCGGATCGACACGGGCCTGTCCTACGCGACCAGGATCTACCGGAGCCCCGAGGACGCGGAGGGAGTGGAGACCGCCGGCTACTACTTCATCCCCGGTGGCGGAACCGAACGGGGCGCGGTCGCCCTGCCGTTCGAGGACGGCAGATATCTCGTCACCCTGTCGGGGCTCCGTGGGTGTGAGCCGCCTTCGGACGAGGACGCCTTCACCGAATTCACCGCGCGGCTCGCCCATCCGGTGCTGTACGAGTGGCTGTCGAAGGCCCGGCCCGAGTCCGCCGTACATTCCTTCCGCTCGACGGCCAATGTCCGGCGCCGCTACGACCGTCCAGGCCGCCGCCCGGCCGGATTCCTCGCCACCGGGGACGCGCTGTGCGCCTTCAACCCGGTGTACGGGCAAGGTATGACGGTTGCCGCGTTCGGTGCGCTCGCACTGCGGGACGCTCTGGCCGACCGACGTCGGACGCCTACCACACGGCGCGTCCAGAAGGCGCTGCTCCAGGCCTCGCGGCAGGCATGGGACATCGCGGCCGGCGCCGACAAGAACCTGCCGGCCGCCCGGGGCAACGTACGCGCCGGACGTGCGGTCGAACGGCCCGCGGTCTGGTACATGGCCCGGGTGGTCGAGCGGGCTCCGAACAACCCGGTGATCGGCACGGCGTTCCGTGGCGTCTGTGCGCTGGCCGAACCGACCAGCGCACTCTTCGCACCCGCCGTGGTGCGCGCGACCCTCTTCGGCGCGCTCCGCCCCGCGCTGACGGAACCGCCCTTGCGGCCCGAGTCCGTGGACGGCTGATCCCGGGTCGCCGCGTTCCCGGTGGCTTTCGCGGCGTTCTCCGTGGTCCGGACGGTCGGGAGCGAAGCCCCTGGGCCGACCCCGGCCAAGCTGGTCCAGACCTATTGACGGCAGGTCTGGACCACTTTACGTTGAGTGGATCGCGGAGCCCTCGCGTCCATTTGTCAGGTCCACGCCATTTCTTGTTTCCGGTTCACGAAGGGACACGACATGATCCGTCGTACGACACGCCTCCTGGGGGTCGGCCTCGCGACGGCCGCCGCCGTGCAGATGCTCGTCGCAGCAGCGCCCCGCTCCACCCCGAGCGACGACACCTGCGCGGTCAAGTCGAGGCCCGCCGGCAAGGTGCTCCAGGGGTACTGGGAGAACTGGGACGGCGCGTCCAACGGTGTGCACCCGCCGCTGGGCTGGATCCCGGTCACCGATTCCCGCATCACCGACCACGGCTACAACGTGATCAACGCGGCCTTCCCGGTCATCCGTTCCGACGGCACCGTGCTGTGGGAGGACGGCATGGACTCGACCGTGAAGGTCCCGACGCCGACGGAGATGTGCCAGGCCAAGGCGTCCGGCCTCACGACCCTGATGTCCATCGGCGGGGCGACAGCCGGTATCGACCTCAGCTCCAGCGCTGTCGCCGACCGGTTCGTCGCGACGGTGGTACCGATCCTGAAGAAGTACAACTTCGACGGCATCGACATCGACATCGAGACCGGCCTCACCGGCAGCGGCAACATCAACGAACTGTCGGCCTCGCAGGCCAACCTCATCCGCATCATCGACGGCGTGCTCGCCCAGATGCCCTCGAACTTCGGCCTCACGATGGCACCCGAGACCGCCTACGTCACCGGGGGCAGCGTGACGTACGGCTCGATCTGGGGCGCGTACCTGCCCATCGTGAAGAAGTACGCGGACAACGGCCGGCTCTGGTGGCTGAACATGCAGTACTACAACGGCAGCATGTACGGCTGCTCCGGCGACTCGTACTCGGCCGGAACGGTGGAGGGCTTCACCGCGCAGACGGACTGCCTCGACAAGGGGCTCGTCGTCCAGGGCACCACGATCAAGGTTCCCTACGACAAGCAGGTGCCGGGACTCCCCGCCCAACCCGGCGCCGGTGGCGGCTACATGTCGACCGGCCAGGTCGCCCAGGCCTGGGGCAACTACAACAACGGCCTCAAGGGGCTCATGACCTGGTCGCTCAACTGGGACGGGTCGGCGAACTGGACATTCGGCGACAACGTCAAGTCCCTGCAGGGGCGTTGATATCCAGTACAAGGATCGGCCCGTGACGGCGCGGTGGGTGCGGAGGTCGGCCGCACCCACCACCGCTACGGCGGCGGCCGATCAGCAGGACAAGTTACCGCCCGCACTCGTGCCGAGGACCCCGACGAACTTCTGATAGAGGTTGATGCGGTCCTGGCGCTCGCCCGGGTTCTTGCCGTTGCACTCCAGGGCGCCGTTGATGCTGCGGATCGTCTCGCCGAAGCCCTTGTTGTGGACCATCGCGTCGTGCGCGGTCATGCTGCCCGCGCCCTTCTGGCTGTTCCAGAACCACAGACCGGTCTTCCACGAGACCGCGGCGTCCCGCTCCACCTTGTACGGGTCGTGCAGCAGGTCGATGTGCAGCGCGTCACCGGCAGCCTTGTAGTTGAAGTTCCAGCTCAGCTGCAGCGGGCCGCGCCCGTAGTAGGCGCTCTGCCCGGCCGGACAGCCGTACGGCTGCGAGGCGTCGCAGTAGTGGCTGTAGTTGGCCTTGTTCTGCTCGACGACATACTTCAGACCGCCGGTCTCATGGCTGACGTTCGCGAGGAAGGCCGCCGCCTCACGCTTCTTGGTCGTCTCGTCACCGGTATTGGCGAAGCCGGGGTAGGCCCCCAGGGCGGCGGTGAGCCCCTGGTACGTGTAGAAGGAATTGCGGCCCGGGAACATCTGGTTGAACTGGCCCTCGCTGACCACGAACCCGGCGCGGACGCTCTCGGATCCGGTGGCAGCCGAGGCAGTCAGCTGCCCGACCAGAGTGAGCGAACCGGCGAGGGCAGCGGAGGCCATCAAGGCAGTGATACGGCGTACGGACATTTTCATACTCCTTGCGCGGCTGGATGAGCCGCCGAAGCCGATCGATCGGATTTCTCCGGGTCCCGGAGCGAGACACCCGATGATCGTCCGCAGATCTTCCAGACATCAAGGGCAAAAGAAATGAACCACTCTCTTGGGTGAGTTGCCGGGCACGGCGCCAACCAGCCGTGTTCCGCGCCCGGTTGACCGGGACCCGATCCTCTCCGGCGCCGCGCGCATCGCCGCCCACCCGTCTCCGGCCGCCCGCACGCCTCGCGACGGCCACGGCCCCGCCCCCTCTGGCGCATATGTATTCGGCAAGGTGAGAATGTGGCTGCCGGGCCGTCCGGCGCACACGGCGGTACGGAGGCACGAGCTATGCGCGCCAGGGCGCAGGCGGACAGACACAGCGCAGCAGGCGACCCGTCCGGCCTCCTCCCCGTGCTGCGCCCGCCCAGGCTCGTCGGCCGCGAGGACGAACTCCGTTCCTTCACCGACGCGTTGGCGCAGCCACCGGCCGTGGTACTGGTCGAGGGGGAAGCCGGGATCGGCAAGAGCCGCCTGGTGCGCGAGGCGCTCGCCGGGCACTGCGGCACGGGGCGCCCGCTGATCGCCGTATGTCCGCCGTTCCGCGAAGCTCTCACCCTCGGCCCCCTGGTGGACGCGGTCCGGGACGCCTGTCCCGACGGGGTCGCGGGCCTCGCGCTGACTCCCCTCGCGGGCGCGCTGCGGCCCCTCCTGCCCGAGTGGGCCGACGACCTCCCGGCCGCGCCCGAACCGGCTGCCGACGCGGGCGCGGCCCGGCACCGCCTGTTACGGGCACTCGCCGAACTCCTCGACCGCCTCGGCGTCTCCCCTCTCGTGATCGAAGATGTCCACTGGGCGGACGACGCCACCCTCGACTTCCTGCTCTTCCTCACCTCCAGTCCCACTCGCGACCTCGGCCTCGTCCTCACCTACCGCCCCGAGGACGTCCCCTCCGACTCGCTGCTGCCCCGCCTGACGTCCCGGCCGAGCGCGGGCGTCCGCCAGACCCGCATCACCCTCGGTCCGCTCGACGTGTCGCGCACCGCCGAGCTGGTCTCCTCCATGCTTGACGACGAGCGGGTCTCCGAGGCCTTCTCCGCCTTCCTGCGGGAGCGCACCGACGGCATCCCGCTCGCGCTGGAGGAATCGGTCCGGCTGCTGCGCGACCGTGCCGACCTGGTCCGACGCGACGACGAGTGGGTACGTCACGCGCTCGCGGACATCGCCGTCCCGCCGACCATCCGCGACGCGGTCAGCGAGCGCGCCGCCCGGCTGGGGCCCGATGCCGGACGTCTCCTCCAGGCTGCCGCCGTGATCGGCGAACCCGCCGAGGAGTCCGTGCTGTTCAGCGTGAGCGGCCTGCCGGAGGAACGCGCCCGCTCCGCCGTCGAGGCGGCGATCCGCAGCGGGCTGCTGACCGACGACGACTTCGGCCGGGTCGCCTTCCGGCACGTGCTCGCCGTGCGGGCGGTATACGACGGCCTGACCGCGACCGACCGGCGCCGGCTGCACCGCAGGGCCGGGGACGCGCTGGAGACCGTCGGGCAGCCGTCCGCTTCCCGGCTGGCCCGGCACTTCCGTGAGGCGGGCGACACCGGACGATGGGGGAGGTACGGCGAACAGGCCGCCGATCTGGCCCTCGCCGCGGGTGACCACGCCACCGCCGTCGCCTTCCTCAAGGACCTGCTGGCCCGCCCCGGTCTGCCCGCCCCGGCCGTCACGCGCCTCGTACAGAAGATCCCGCTGCTCGCCATCGGCGGCTTTCCCGACCGGGCCGCGTTGATCCGTACGCTGCGCGCCTTCCTCGGCAGCGGCGCCCTGTCCCCGCGCGACAGCGCGGAGGTCCGTGCCCAGCTCGGCCGGCTGCTGATCGACGCCGGGGAGTACGGGGCCGGGACAGCCGAACTCGAACGGGCGCTGCCCGGCCTGTCCGACGAACCACTCGTCGTGGCCCGCGCCATGACCGTGCTCGGGGTACCCACCGGTTCCCCGGTGCCCGCCGCCCACCACCGGCGCTGGCTCGACCGCGCCGCGGAGCTCGTCGAACGTGAGGTCCCGCCCGCCGCGCGCCTGCCGTTCCTGGTCGACCACTCCAACGCGCTGCTCAGTCTCGGACAGTCCGACGGCTGGGCCGGTCTCGCTGCGCTCCCCGAGGACTCCGCTGACGCCGACCACGTACTGCACCTGGACCGCAGCAAGCTCAACGCGGGCGACGCCGCCATGCACTGGGGCCGCTACGAACAGGCCGGCCGGTGGCTCGACGACGCACTCGACCGTGCCGAGCGCCACCACTTCCAGGGACTGCACGATCTGATCAGGGCGACCCGGGTCCACCTGGACTGGTTCACCGGCCGCTGGGACGGCCTGGCCGGACGCGCGGCGGCGCTGGCCGATGTCGGCTCGGAGCCGCGGGTCCGGCTGGAGGGAATGCTCCTGACCGGTCTGCGGAGCCGCGCCGACGGCGACCTGCGGGCCGCGGAGGAGAACCTCGACGAGGTGTTCCAGGAGGGTCTGCGGCGCGACGTCATCGAGATGCAGCTCGAACCGGCCGCCGCACTCGCCGGTATAGCCCTCGCCCGCGGCGACACCGACCAGGCGCTCGCGCTCACCGACAACGCGGTGCGGGTCGTGGTGGGCAAGGAGATCTGGCTGTGGGGCACCGAGGTACTGCCGGTGCGCGTCCAGGGGCTGCTGGCCGCGGGCCGGTCCGAGGAGGCCGAGCGGATCGCGGAGGGTTTCGCACGCGGGCTGCTGGACTGTGATGCGGCGGCGCCCGCAGCGGCGCTCGCCGTCTGCCGGGCGCTGCTCACCGAAGGCCCGGGGCGCCACCGTGAGGCCGCCGAAGCATGGGAGAGCGCTGCTGCGGCGTGGCGGGCACTCCCCCGCCCGTACGATGCGCTGCTCGCCTCGGAACGGGCGGCGCTCTGCCGGCTCACGGCGAACGGCAGCACCGAGGGCAGCGCCGATAGCAGCGCGAACGGCAGCCCGGAAAGCAGCGCGGACTGCTTGGATCAACTGAGCTCACTGCACGGCCAGTTGGTCACTCTGGGGGCGCGTGGTGACGCCGAGCGGATCGCCGGCACACTCCGGGAACACGGCAGAGAACCCCGGCCGGTGTGGCGTGGCGGCCGACGGGGGTACGGTGACCGGCTCTCGCCGCGCGAGACGGAGGTGGTCAGGCTGCTGCTCAACGGCCTGACCAATCGTGAGATCGCGGCCGTGCTGTGCCGCTCGCCCAAGACCGTCGCGACGCAGCTGAATTCGGCGATGCGCAAGCACGGGGTGACCTCGCGGACGGCGTTGGCCCTGGGAGCGGCGCGCGCCGGAGTGACTCCGGCGGACCCGGACATCTCGTAGCGGCCGGGGCGGGACCGGCGACAGGACGAACCGCCGACCGGCCTCGCGGAAGGTTTTTTGGGTCATCCGCCGCATCGCAAAGCCCGTGCCGCGCCGCCCATACTCCTGTGCGGACCACCTGTCCCCAACTCCCCCGCGAGAGCGAAACCGATCCTGTGAGCACCCCAGGCGACGCCTCCCGTCGCACCGACGGTCAGGACCCTCGTCCCGAACCACTCCCCGATCCGAGCGATTCCGCCGAGGCCCCCGCGGTGGAGCCGTCCGACGCTTCCGGTCCCCGGCAGCAGCCGCCGTCCGCAGCCACGGACGGCGGCTACGAACCGCTCTGAACGGCCGCCACTTCCCCACCGACTTCCCCTCCGTGTTCTCCCCCCGTGTTCTTCCCCGTGCTGAAAGGCTGCTCGCCTTGAGACCCAGTCGAGGGCGCATACGCGCCCGAACGTGCCTGCTGCTGGCCGGATGTCTCGGCTTCGCCGTCCTGTCCGCCGGACCGGCCTCGGCCGACCCGGCCACCCGCTCCGGCTCCGCCCCGACCGCCCCCGAGGCCCCGGCCGGCGGACTGGACCGGCCCGACTACGCACCCGCCGGCTGCAACTCCCCCGATGTCGCACAGGGCGTGGCCCGCTGCTTCGCCATGGTGAGGACCGGCTCGAACCACGCGATCAGGTCGGCCGTCTCGGGTCCGCCGGCCACCGCCCTCGGCCCGGCCGACATCAAGGCCGCCTACCACCTGCCCGACGGCGGCGAGGGCCGGACGGTGGCGATCGTCGACGCCTTCGGTGACTCCCACGCCGAGGACGACCTGGCCGCCTTCCGGAAGCACTACGGGCTCCCCGCGTGCACCACCGCCAACGGCTGCTTCCGCAAGGTCGACCAGAACGGCGGCACGGACTACCCCGCCGACGACACCGGCTGGGCCACCGAGACCGCGCTCGACATCGACGCGGTCTCCGCCGCCTGCCCGGCCTGCAAGATCCTTCTGGTGCAGGGCGATTCGGCCGATGTGAACGATCTCGGCGCCGGGGTCGACACCGCTGTCCGGCTCGGCGCCAAGTACGTGTCGAACTCGTACGGCATCGCGGGCGAGACCCCCGAAGAGGCCACGTACGACCAGCACTACGACCATCCCGGCGTCGCCATCACCGCTTCCACCGGAGACACCGGCCATGTGCAGAACTGGCCCGCGGTGAATCCGCGGGTCGTCTCCGTCGGCGGCACCACACTGGTCCGGGAGCCGGGCAGTGACCGCGGTTGGGACGAGTCCGCGTGGGCGTCCGGCGGCTCCGGCTGCTCGCTCTACGAGGCCGAACCGGCGTACCAGCAGAACCTGGTCACCGGGTGCGACACCCGGTCGACGGCGGACATCTCCGCCGACGCCGACCCCGCGTCCGGCCTCGGCATCTACGACACCCTCGGCAGCGACGGCTGGTTGCAGGTGGGGGGCACCAGCCTCTCCTCGCCGCTGGTCGCCGCCATGTACGCGCTGGCCGGTGACCCCGAGCCGGGTACCTACCCGGTGACCTACCCGTATCTGAACGGCACCGGGCTCAACGATGTCACCAAGGGCGGCAACGACTCCGACGGCACCTGCGAGGACATCACCTGCACCGCGGGGGACGGCTACGACGGCCCCACCGGTCTGGGCACCCCGGACGGTCTGCGCGCGCTGACGTTCGGCGTCAGCGGGACGCTCACCGGACGCATCACCGACAAGGCGTCCGGTGACCCGGTCGCCGGCGCCACCGTGCTCGCCGAGGACAAGGCCGACGGCCGCAGCTACCACACACTCACCGGCCCGGACGGCCGGTACACCCTGCCCGCCGCGGTAGGCACCTACGACGTGACAGCTTCCGTGTTCGGCTACGGACGGTCCGTGCAGTCGGGCGTCGAGGTCACCAAGGACACCTCGACCGGCACGGACCTCGCCCTGTCCAGGACACCCCGCCACCGGGTCACCGGCAAGGTGACCGACAACTCCGGCCACGGCTGGCCGCTGTACGCGGGCATCACCGTGGACGGCTACCCCTACGGCACGGTCTTCACCGACCCGGCCACCGGCAAGTACTCAGTCGATCTGCCGGACGGCGCCACCTACCGGCTGCACGTCACTCCGGTCTCACCCGGGTACGAGCGCACCGATCTCAGCGTCCCCGTCGACACGGCGGACGTACGGAGCGACGTCAAGGCCGTGGTGGACAGGTCAACGTGTGTGGCACCCGGCTACTCCTTCGCGGGCAGCGCCGACTTCGAGGGCTGGACCGGCACCGAGGCGGGCAAGGGCTGGAGCGTGACGGGCGGCGGAGCGGCTCACGGCTGGGAGTTCGACGCCCCGGGGAACCTGCCGAACCTCACGGGGGGCGACGGCAACTTCGCGGCTGCGGCCCCCCTCGCGTACGACTCCGGCAGCGAGGACACCACCCTGGTGTCGCCGGTCGTGGATCTGCGCGGCCGGACACCGGAGCTCCAGCTCGACACCGCTTACCTGATGTCCGACACCAGCTCCGCGGACATCGATGTGACCACTGACGGCGGCCGGACGTGGACCACCGAGTGGCACGGCGCGGAGAGCGCGGGCGGTCATCTCACCGTCCCGCTGCCGCACGCCGCCGACCGGTCCCGTGTCCAGGTCCGCTTCCACTACAAGGGGAGCGGGACGACCCTGTGGCAGATCGACGACATCCACATCGGTTCGTGCACGGCCACCCCCGGCGCATTGCTCACCGGAACCGTCTCGGACGCCAACACCGGTAAGCCCGTCAACGGTGCGACCGTGACCGACAAGGCCGCTTCCGACGCCCCCGCCGTCAGCACGGCCACCCCGGACGACCAGGCCACCGCGGACGGCCGCTACACACTCTTCGTCCCCGGCACCGGCCGGCACACCCTCGCCACCGCCGCGGCCCGGTACGCGACGTCGACCCGTACGGTCAAGGCCGGTACCGACCAACTGGCCCAGGTGGAACTGCCCTTGCAGACCGGTCACGTGGTCGCCACCTCCCGGGTGTCCCTCGACGCCGAACAGGGCCGCCGGGCGACCAGGACCGTCACCCTCACCAACACCGGCAGGGCGCCGGTACGGGTCGCTCTCGGCGAGCAGACCACCGCGCCGAGCGCGGGTTCGGCGGCCCCGAGCGCCTGGCGCACGATCGCCGACTACCCCGAGCCGGTCATGGACAACATCGGCGGCACCTACCAGGGCAAGCTCTACTCCGTAGGCGGGATCAACCGGGTCGTCGGAGCGACCATCACCCGGCACGGTTACGTCCACGACCCGGCATCCGACTCCTGGAGCAGGATCGCCGACCTGCCGGAGCCGCTGTCCGCGACGGCCGGGGGCTTCCTCGACGGCACGCTGTACGTGGCGGGCGGCATCGGCGGGGACGAACAGCAGCCGCGGTCAGCGGTGTACGCCTACCACCCGCCGAGCAACAGCTGGACCAGGGCCGCCGACCTGCCGACGGCCGTCGCGACGGCGGGCTCCGCGGTCATCGACGGCAAGCTCTACGTCGTGGGCGGCTGCACCGGGGAGAGCTGCGCCACCCCGCTCGCGTCGCTCTACCGCTACGACCCGGCCGCCGACCACTGGACCCGTCTGGCCGACCGTCCGCTGGCCATCGACTGGGCGGGCTGCGCCGGTGTCTCCGACGCGATCGACTGCGTCGGTGGCTACGGTTCGGAGGGCGCCACGGCGGCGGGATACTCCTACCACCCGCGGACCAACACCTGGACCAGGCTGCCCGACGCACCGTTCACCGCGGCTGCGGCGTCCGTCGTGGGTGCCAACGGCAGGCTGCAGGTCATGGGCGGCTACGAGGTGGGCGCGTCCCTCAGGGACGCGGCCGAGTACGACCCGGTGTCCAACCGCTGGACCCGGATGCCCGCCACCGGCCAGGCGTCATGGCGCGCCGCCTCGGCTTGCGGCCTGTACCGGATCGGCGGTGGCGGGAGCGGCAAGTCCACCAACGTGGGCACCACGGGCGCCCAGTTGCTTCCCGGTTACGACCAGTGCGAGGGCGACGACGTGTCCTGGCTGTCGGAGAACCGCACCCGGTTCACCATCGCCCCCGGTCACTCGGTCGAGGTCCGCGTGACCGCGGACGCCGGAGCGGTCGCCTCGCCCGGCCGGTACAAGGCGGAACTGACCGTCGGCACCGACTCCCCGTACACCGGCCAGACCATTGCGGTCGTCCTGCAGGCCGACCCGGCGAAGGGACATCACCACTGACCCCGTGAAGGGCCCTGCACAACCCCCAGCACAGCCCCCTGCACAGGCCCCTGCACAGCCCTGACCGCCCGCCGGGAGTTCCTCGTTCCGTCGCCCCTTCTCCGGGGCGGCGGCGGGGTTCCGGCGGGCGGTCCGTCGTTCGCCCGGCGGCTCGACGGCGCCGGCGGGCAGGAAGCTTCGGTCAGCTCCGTACGGTGAAGCCGTCGACGATCATGTACTGGCCGCTCTTCATCACGCCCGTGAGGGTGTGCACGCCCGGGGAGAGCCCGCTGACCGAGTAGAGCGTCTTCTGGTACTCGCGCGTATCGCTGGTGGCGTCGACGGTCTTCCGGAAGACCCCGTCGACGGAGATGTCGATGGTCCCCTCGTCCGCGTTGAGCTCGGTGAGGAGGTCCGCTCCGGTCCCGTTGAAGGTGAAGGAGAAGGAATCGCCCACGGCGGTGGTCGCGTCGATGTCGTCCTGGAAGGAGTTCAGACCGCCCGCCCGTGCGCCCCTCCATCCCCAGCCGGCCCCCGTGTAGGTGACACCGGCTGTGTTGTTGTACTGCTGGGCGCCGGTGGGCTTGACGAAGGTGACGGTGGTCGCGGACTGGGCGCGCCAGATCAGCGCGGTGACGGTGCTGCCGGGGGCGAGCCGGTTGTAGACCGTCCAGAAGCTGTCGCGGTCCGTCACCGCGGTCCCGTTCACCTCCCGGATCACGTCGAGGGGCCGCAGTCCCTGCCCGTAGGCGTACGAGGTGGAGGGCACGGCCTGCAGGTAGAGACCGTCGAAGTCGCCGAGCCCGACGGCGGACTGGGTGGCCTTGTCGTAGACCTGCCGGACAGTGGCTCCCATGAGCGGTTCGGGCTGCGTCTGGATCACGGTGTCGGGTACGGGAGCGGCCGGCCAGGTGACCGCGGGAGGTGTCGCCTCTCCGGCGGTTCCGGTGCCGAACCGGTCCATGGGGAAGTTGACGAAGCCGAGGGCCACCGCGGGAGAGCCGGACGCGAGGGTGTAGTCCGTCATCCCGGGAGAGTCCCAGGGAGATCCGTGGGTGAACTGCGGGTCCGCGGTGACGGAATGGGCGTCCAGCTTGGCGGCGCTCCACACGTCGGGCAGTGCGACCGGCCGGTCGTTGTCCCAGAACAGGTTCTTGTCCACGGTGTACTTCGCGGCGGCCGGATCGCTCCCGGTGAGCGAGTAGGGCGAGCCGGTCAGGATGACGTTCCTGGTGAGGGAGTCGTCGTTGTCGCGGTGCGAGATCTGCTCGTAGACCGATCCGTTGACCAGGATGTTGTTGCTGACCGTCCGGCGGAAACCGTCACGCAGTTTGATGCCGGCGTTGAGCAGGAGGTTGTTCTTCACGATGTAGTTGCTGGAGCCGTCGTCCAGGTCGATGGCCCATTCGCTGTTGTGCCAGATGCGGTTGTTGCTGATGGTGATCGGCTGGACGACATCGAGCAGTGCATAGCTCTTCTGCAGGGCGTCCGACTCCGCGCTGGGGTTGATGCTCGGACCGGCGATGGGCCAGTACCTGTCCCGGCCCCAGGCGTTGATCGGCCCGTGGTCCGAGGTCTCCTTCACGCAGTCGAAGATGTCGTTGTACTGGATCCGGTGGCCGCCCCAGGTGCCGTCGTTGATGTTGACGCCCGACCGGGGACTGCCGTGAATGGTGTTGTGGGCGACCGTGACCCGGCTGCTCATCGAGATGTTGACGCCGGCGCTCTGCTTCTCGAAGCGGCCCATGTCGGCCATGCTGTTGTAGCTGACAGTGATGTCGCGGGGGTAGTCCTCGGTTCTCGGACCGGGGGTCAGGTCGGTGGGCGGATCGACCATGTGCGCCCAGGTCGAGGGATTGCGCACCGCCTCGGTGGAGCCGACGACCTGGACGTCGCTGGCACCGGAGCCGGTGAAGCGGTTCCTGGTGATGACGTCGCCCTTGTTGTACCCGTCGACAAAGACGCCGTTGCCGCCGACCTGGGCGAAGGCGGAGCGGGAGACGGTGATGTTCCTGGCGTTCTTGAGATGGACGGCGCCGGCCCGCGCTATGGCCCAGTCGCCGAGTTGCAGCGGCTCGTAGGGGGTGTCGAACAGTGTCCGGTGTGTCTCGGTGTAGGTGAAGCCGTCGAACGTGAGGTCGTGCACCGGCTTCGCGGCGGACGAGCCTTCGACACGGACGAGTTCGTCCAGTTCCGCCGTTTCCACGGTGGCCGAGGAGAGATCGGTCCCGGCCGGGGGTATCACGTACAGCTTCCCGGCAGCCTTGTCGTAGAACCACTCGCCGGGCGCGTCGAGTTCCTCGAAGATGCCTTCCGCCACGACGTGGTTGGTGTCCACGTCGCCACCGCGGTTGTTGTCGCCGACCCACTTGGTCTGCAGGGCGGAGTTGCTGCGCCCGGTGATCGTGTAGTCGTTGCCGCCCCAGTCGGACGAGTGCAGTCCGCGGATGTCGCCGGTGGTGGGGTTCTTCCAGGCCGCGGAGCGTGCGTTCAGGGTGGCCATGGTGGTGGAGCCGCCCAGCACCGCGGTGTTGGGGTCGAAGTTCGGGAACCGGGCGAGCACCTGCTGGGTTCCGCCCACGAACAGCCCGTCGATCTTCAGGCCGGCGCCGACCTTCGCGACCTGGACCGCGGAGTTGTGCGGGTCGGCCGACCATGCGGCCGTCACCCGCCGCCCTCCGCTCAGTACGGCCTTCTCGCCCGGGTAGGAGGAGTACGTCACGGGGGCGGACGCCGTGCCGGAGTCCGCTTCGTCGAACGTCAGCGTGCCGGCGAGGTGGTAGGTGCCGCCGCGGACCCATACGTGGACCGCTCGGCCCTTCCTGGTTGCCTTCCGTGCGGCGGTCCGGGCAGCCGCCAGGGTCCGGAACGGCTTGTGCAGGGACCCGGAGTTGTGGTCGTTGCCGCTGGTAGACACGTAGAGGCTGGTCCCTGACGGCCCGTGGGCCGCCCACGCGTCGGTCGCGGTGAGCGCGGGGGCGCCCAGCGCCACGGCCGCGAGTACCGCCACTGCGGCAAGCCGCTTCGGGGCGGCTCTGCCTCCTGGTCTGCGAGTTGAGCTGCGGTGCACGTCTGACACTCCCTGACAAGGTAGGCCGAACTCCGCGTCGCCGTACGGACGCGATGGTGCGGAACTCTGCTCTCCGTCGCCATTGAGTGTCAATAGATCCGACGTTGCATGCGGGATATCGCCCCAAATCCAGGATGATCACGGCAATGCTCGGCCAGTGCTCCGATGACTACCGGTCAGGGATACGTCACTGCCGCTCTACTCGTGCTTCGTACCGTTGTGCCGGGCCCATGGGTGCCGCAGGTGGATCCAGACGTCCCGGGCCCGCCGTCCGGCCTCGGTGCGGCTGGCCGCGACGAGCGAGCGCGCCTGGTCGACGCTCTCCACCATGGGGCCGGATCCCAGCAGCGGCTTGCCCGCCGTCTCGTGCAGGAAGTAGGTGGAGACGAGTCCGACGACGCCCGCGACCATCAAGTAGTAAGCAGGAACCATGTCGTTCCCGGTCGCCTCCACCAGCGCCGAGGCGACCAGGGGCGTCGTACCGCCGAAGAGGGAGACCGATACGTTGAACGAGATCGACAGGGCCCCGTAGCGCAGCCGGGTCGGGAAGAGCGCGGGGAGCGTGGACGCCGAGGTACCGGCGAAGCACACCAGCAGCAGCCCCAGGATGAGGCAGCCGAACGCGGGCAGCAGAATGCCGCCCTCGCGGATCAGGAGCATCGCCGGGAACGCCAGGACGATCAGTGCGATGCTGCCCGCCATGAAGACGGGCCGGCGCCCCCAGCGGTCGGAGGTACGGCCCACGGTGGTGATGGTGAGCACCACCACGATCATGGTGCCGAGCACCAGCAGCTGGGCGGTGAGGGCGTCCTGACCGAGCGTCTCCGTCATGAAGGTCGGCAGGTACGAGGTCACCATGTAGTTGGTGACGTTGTAGAGCAGGACCAGCCCCATGCAGACGAGTACCGCCTGCCAGTGCTGGGTGAAGATCTCCTTCAGCCGCCCCTTGCCGGACTGCCGGGCCACCTCCACGGGGTCCTCGTCGCCCTCCGGGTGGGGTTCGCGCGCGTACTGGGCGGCGTTCTCCTCCGCCTGCTGCTTGAAGGCCGGGGTCTCCTCCAGCCGCAGCCGCATGTACAGGCCGATCAGCCCGAGTGGTCCGGCGATCAGGAAGGGCAGCCGCCAGCCCCAGTGCACCATCCCGTCGTGGCCGAGGGCGGCGGTGAGTACCGTGACGATGCCGGAGCCGAGCGAGTAGCCGACGAACGTGCCGAAGTCCAGCCAACTGCCCAGGAATCCGCGCCTCTTGTCCGGTGAGTACTCGGCGATGTAGGTGGTGGCGCCTGCGTATTCACCGCCCGTGGAGAAGCCCTGGACGAGTCGGCAGACGAGCAGCAGGATCGGTGCGGTGAACCCGATCGAGTCGTAACTCGGCAGGAAGGCGACGGCGAACGTGCTGATCGCCATCATGATCATGGTGGCGGCGAGTACCCGTTTGCGGCCGATCCGGTCGCCGAGCGGACCGAACACCAAACCGCCCAGGGGCCGGACGAGGAAGGCCGCGGCGAAGGTCGCGAAGGTGGAGACCACCTGGGTCCCCGGCGAGCTCGACGGGAAGAACACTTCACCCAGGATGCCCGCCAGATAGGCGTACACCCCGAAGTCGAACCACTCCATCATGTTGCCGAGCGCGGACGCCGACACGGCCCGGCGCACCTCAGGCTTGTCGGTGACCGTCACGTCCCCGGCGCTCAGCGACCTCTTGCGCCGCCGCAGCAGGATGCGAAGCAGCCGGTCGTTCGCGGAACCGGCTCGACCGGCCGGGCGTGTGCCTCGTCGGGGGCGTCCCGTGCTCATGTGATCCCGTCCGTCGGGCGGCTTCGCCGCGTTCGTCCTCGCTCCGGTCCCCCTCCGACCAGTTTCAGCGGAGAACCGCGGGAATCCGCGCGGCGGCGCGCCTTCGGGTACGACTGAACTGCGGGATCAGCGGTTCGCTGTCGCGGACGCTCCGTTCAGGTCCTGGTGGATGACGCGGGATGCCGTCTCGATGGTGCCGACGCCGTACTTCATGGTCTTGTTGCCGCTCGACAGCACGGCCATGCCGTAGTCGTGGCCGCTCCCGGTGAATGCGCCGACGCTGTGGACCCGCCATGCGTCGTCGGTCGTCCGCGACAGCCAGCCGTTCTTGACGTGGGCCGTGGCCGAGGCGGGAGATCCCGCGGGGACGCCCCAGCGCTGGTCGGCGGCGACATGGCTCATCAGCCCGAGGGCGTAGTTGCGTGCCGATGTGTCGAGCACCGCGTTCTCCGTGGTCAGCAGCCGCATCAGGGTGACCTGGTCGGCGGCGGTGATCTGGGTGAGGCCCCACGATCCGCCCGCGCCCGGGACCGTGTCCCGCATCTTGGCCAGGTCCAGGAAGTGCTGGATGCCCTTCGGCCCGATCTGGCGCCACAGGGCGGAGGTCGAGTCGTTGTCCGACTCGGTGATCATCGCGGTGGTCAGTTTCACCTCGCGCGGTGTGAGATCGCGGTGCGCCTCCCCGGCCTGCCGCAGCAGCGCGCCGAGCACCGTGACCTTCACCACACTGGCCGAGTCGAAATGCGTGTCCGCCCTGAGCTCACAGCTGGTGCCGGTGCTCCGGTCATAGACGGCCAGCGCCGATGCGCCTTGGCGTCCCTTGAGCGCGTGGGCGATGTCACGCGACAGTTCGGGGGCCAGACCCGGCACCTTCGAGGTGCATACGACCGGCGAGCCCCCCACGGAGGTACTCGCGGCAGGGGCCGGGGCCGCGGCGGTGAGCGCGGTGAGCACTGCCCCGGCGGCCAGGGAAGCGGCCAGTCCGCGCCGTGCGCAGCGCGATATACGTGATCGGTGCATGAGCGTGTGTCCTGTCCCGCTGTGGGTCGGGGGCCGTACGGCCGGACCTCGCACGGCCGGCTGGAGCGCCGGTCTGCCGCTGTCCTGCCGGAGTCACGCCCGGCAAGGGGGCCGAACGGGCCGTCCGGCGTCGCGGGGCCCGTGGAGGAGGTCGCCGATCCGGGAGGCCGATCCGCCGTGCAGCTCGGCTCGGGTCCCGTTCATGGGTCAGGACAACCGTACGGGCAGCCCGGACGGACACAGCGAGAAATTCGGGCTATTTGTCCGAAATGAGAAGTATGTCGCTACGTGATGTTCATCAACCCGCGCGGCCGTCGGGTCGGCGCGTGCACCCGGGCCTCCGGCGCTGTCCGCGCAGGGGAACAGCGCCGGAGGCGTGGCGGGCTCAGCGGATGGTTCCCGTTGCCGGGTCCAGGACCTTCTCCGTGAGGAGTTCCAGGAGGCGGCGGTCGTCGGCCGCCGTACCGCGCAGGCCGGGCGAGTCCGGGTTGGTGTCGAGAAGCAGGTGGGTGGCGCCCAGCTCGGCGAGGGCGGTGAGGTCCTCGCGGATCTGGTCGACCGTGCCGTGCCCGACCGGGTGCTCCCCGTCGAGCCGCGCCTCGGTGATCCGCACCTGGAGCCGGGGTACGAGCGCGGGCGTCGGCCGCTCCGCGCGTTCCGCCTGCTCCGCGAGCACCGGGAGCGCCGCGCGCATCGCGGACAGGGTCGCCAGATAGGGGTGCCAGCCCTCGCCGAGCCGGGCGGCACGCCCGAGCGCCGTCGCCGAGTTGCCGCCCACCCAGACCGGCAGCCGCGGCGCGGTCGCGGGGGCCGGAGCGGTGCGCACCCCCTCGTACGAGACGTACTCGCCCCGGAAGGTGGTGGGGTCTTCGGACCAGGCGGCGCGGATCGCGGTCAGGTACTCGTCCGTGATGCGGCCCCGCTCGGCGAACGGCACGCCCAGAGCGGCGTATTCGGCCCGCGACCAGCCGACGCCCGCGCCGAGGATGAACCCGTCGGCGTTCAGGCAGTCGATGTTGGCGGCCAGCCGGGCGGTGTGCAGCGGGTGCCGGTAGGGGATCACGGTCACCGTGGTCCCGAGTGTGAGTCCGGGCACCCGTCCCGCGATGTGGGACGCGAGCACGAACTGGTCGTAGAACGGGGCCGGGTACGCCTCTTGCACATCGGCGGTCACCGCGACGTGGTCGGAGATCATCGCGAACGAATACCCCAATTCCCTTGCGTCCACTGCCTGTTGCAGGAGTGTGGCAGGAACGGTACCGGGGCCGAAGTTGAGAATGTTCACGCCGAATTTCATCCGCAGAGCCTAACAACCCGGCCTCCGCCCTCGCGGTCTCGCCTGATCCGACAGTCCCGCATGGCCCCGGCCCGTGGAGGGAACGGACCGGTGCCGGTGGGACGGCCGGCGGTTCAGCCCTGGGGGCCCAGATCTGCCGTGTCGAGGATCTCGATCCGCTCGCCCGGCCGGTGCAGTTCGAGGATCACGAGCTCGTTGCGGCCGGCCCGCCACACCGGCGCGGGGGCGTAGAGCGTGCGCTGGGGGCCGCGGTCCCAATAGCGGCCCAGGGCGAAACCGTTGAGCCAGACCTGGCCCTTGGTCCAGCCCGGCAGGGCGAGGAAACCATCGGCCGGAGCCGGGATCTCCACCTCTGCCCGGTGGAAGGCCGGGCCTTCGACGGCTTCGGGTGCCCCGAACCGCAGGGCGCTCGGATCGGTCAGCGGGAGAGGGCGGATCTCCCAGCCGGACTGGTACTGGGTGTCGATCCGGACCCCGCCGCTGATGCCCTTGCGATCCTCCAGCCAGGGGCCGTAGTTGACCCGCCCCATGTTCTCCACCAGCAGGTCGAGCTGGGCTCCGGTCCCGGGAACGCTGATCGCCAGCGCGTCCAGTGGCCCGTCACGCTCCAGGAGACCGATCGGCTCTCCGTCCAGGAACACCTGGGCCCGGTCGGCCAGGCCGTGCACGCGCAGGGTCGATTCGGGGAACGGCCCGCGCAGTCGGGTGCGGTAGTGGATCAGGCCGAGTGACTGGCCCAGCGCCTCCATCGGCTCGGGCGAGAGCCGGTGGTGCGGGGTGGACAGCTCGTCCAGGCAGTTCAGCAGCGCCACCGTCCCGCTCGGGCCGACCGTTTGCGGGGCGAGCCGGGCCGGCTGCGCGGGCGCCTCGTGCCCGATCGGGCCGCGGTACCGCTCGATGACCTCGCGGAAGACGTGGAACTTCTCGGTCAGCTCCCCCGCCTCCCCGACCGGAGCGTCGTAGTCGTAGCTCGTGCAGGTGGACCGGTAGTCGGATTCGTCGCGGTTGGCGCCGTTCCACCAGCCGAAGTTGGTGCCGCCGTGGCCCATGTAGAGGTTGACCGAGGCGCCCCGGGACAGCATCCGGTCAAGTTCCGCGCCGGCCTCGCGCGGGTCGCGGACGTGGTGGTGCTCGCCCCAGTGGTCGAACCACCCGTGCCAGTACTCGGAGCACATCAGCGGGCCGGCCGGCTGGTGGCGGCGCAGGGTGTCGAGCGCCTCCTCCGGCTGCGAGCCGAACGTCGCGGTGGCCAAGGTACCGGGCAGGATGCCACCGCGCAGCACTCCATCGGTGGGACCGTCGGCCGTGAACAGCAGGCAGTCCACACCGCGTTGGCGCAAGCCCTGCCGCAGGTGGTCGAGGTAGGCGGTGTCGGTGCCGTAACTGCCGTACTCGTTCTCGATCTGGACGGCGACCACTCGCCCACCCCGGCCGGCGAGGAGCGGGCGCAGAACGGGGACCAGCTGGTCGAACCAGGCGTCCACGGCGGCCAGATAGCGCGGGTCGCTGCGGCGCAGGCGCAGCGTGGGATCGGCGAGGAGCCAGGCCGGCAGGCCGCCGAACTCCCACTCGGCGCAGATGTAGGGGCCGGGCCGCACGATCACGTCCAGGTCGAGGTGTGCGGCGGTGCGGATGAAGCGGGTGATGTCGGCCTGACCGGAGAAGTCGGTCCGGTCGGGGGTCGGCTGGTGCAGGTTCCAGGCGATGTAGGTCTCGATGGTGTTGACGCCCATGGCGCGCAGTCGGCGCAGCCGGTCCTCCCACAGCTCGGGGTGGACCCGGAAGTAGTGGATGGCGGCGGAGATGATCTGGTGGGGGCGGCCACCGCGCAGGAACCCGTGGTCGGTCGTGGTCAGTTCGGCGTCAGGGCGAAGACGGGCCACAACTACTCCCTGTGGTCGAGTGGTTTCAGGTGCTGACAGTCGTCGTGGCGGTGGGGCGGGCGACGGCCTCTGCGCCGCCCGCCCCACCGGGCCTTCAGGAGGCCGGGCGCAGATTCTGCAAGGTCAGCGTGGTGTCCGGACCGGCGGAGGTGTACGGCGTGTACGTGGCGGTTTCCGGGGTCGGCCAGCCGGTGAAGCGGCTGGAGTTGATGTCGACGAACGAGGCCGAGCCGCCGATCGGGATGAACGGCGCCTGCTGGGCGAGGATTCTCACCGCCGGGTCGGCCAGTTGCTTGAGCCGGGCGGAGTCGGCAGGGTCGACGGTAGCCATTTTCTTCAACTGGGCATTGTAGTCCGGGTCGTTGAAGCGGCCGAAGTTATTGACGGCCGGCTTGTCGAGCGGGGTGTAGTAGTCGCCGCTGAAGGCGTTCAGGGCTCCGAAGATGCTGCCGTCACCGGAGGGCGGGGTGAACGCGGTCTCCATCGAGAAGTCACCGACCGGCTCCTTCTGCGTGAAGGTGGCCTCCGGCATGTTGTCGACCGTGACGTCCAGGCCCAGGACCGTTTTCCACTGGTCCTTCAGGGCGGTGCCCATGTCGACCCAGTTCGCGTAGGGCTGGAAGACGTTCAGCGTCAGCGGGTGGCTCTTCCCGTCCTTGCTGAGTTCTCCGTGCCGTACGGTCCAGCCGCCGGCGGCGAGTTCGGCGCGGGCACCGGCGGCGTCCTGCTTCAGGGTCCGGCCGGCCAGGTCGGCGGGCAGCCAGGCGGCACCGACCTTGTTGTTCAGCCCGGCCGGGTTGACCGCGGGTTGCCCCGTCCCCATCACCTTGAGCACCCTGGTCACGTCGACTGCCTTGGTCAGGGCGCGGCGGACGTGCACATCGGCGGTCGGGCCCTTCGCCGTGTTGAACAGCACGCCCTCGGACCCCAGCAGCGGATAGACCTGGTACTTGTGGTGCTCGGGGTCCGCAGCCACGTAGTTCTTGTCCGCGCCCTGCCAGGACATGGTGCTCCAGTCCAGCTTGTCCTTCAGGAGCAGGCTGCGTGTGCTGGACTCCTGCGCCGCGACGATGGCGACCTTCCTGACGGCCGGGAACGAACCGTTCCAGTAGTCCTTGCGGATCTTCAGGGTGATCTGCTGCGGGCTGAAGGAGTCCAGGGTGACCGGGCCGCTGCCGACCGGTTCGAGATTCTGATCCGTCTTCAGATTCCTGCCGCTCCAGATGTGCCGGGGGTAGATGTTGCGGTTCTTGAAGGCCCCGAGGTCGCTGTAGCCGACCTTCGGGTAGTGCACTACCACCGTGGTCCCGTCGGGTGCGTCGACCGAGGTGTAGGGCACGCCCGAGAGGTTCAACTCGCGGTGTTCCAGAGGCACGTCCAAGCTGTACTTGACGTCCTCGGCAGTGAGTGGTTTGCCGTCCGACCACTTCACTCCGGGGTGCAGGCGGAAGGTGAGGGTCCTGCCGCCGTCGCTGAACTTCCAGGAATCCGCCAGCCACGGCTGTGGCGAGGGCTTCTGGGGGTTGACCCGTATCAGCGGCTCGTAGAAGAAGGAAACTCCGGCGTTTGGCTGGGCCGCGAACGGGTTCCACCCGGCCTGGAAGGCCTGCGTCGGGTGGGTGGTGAGGCGCACGGTGCTCGTGGCCCCGGAACCGGATCCGTCCGACTTGGCAGTGCTGCAGCCGGTCAGCAGACCGGCGGTGGCCAGTACCGCGGCGGCTGCGGCCGTCGAGCGCTTCATGGAAGCTCCTTTGCGGGTGTTCTGTCGAGCTCGGCCGTGCGGCCGTGCTGGTGCAGCCAGCAGTGCGCCCACTGGCCGTCGGCGAAGGTGGTGCGGTCGGGGAAGGCGCGCCGGCAGTCGTCCATGACGAACGGGCAGCGGGGGTGGAAGCGGCAGCCACCGGGCGGCGCGGTCAGGTTGGGCGGCTCCCCCAGGTCCTCGGCGTCGTCCTGGTCGCCCAGGCCGCGTCCGGTCCGGCCGGGGTCGGGCGAGGAGTCGATCAGCAGGCGGGTGTACGGGTGCTTGGGCGACTGGATCACCGCTTCCTTGGGCCCGCCCTCCACCGTCTGCCCGGCGTACATCACCTGCACCTCGTCGCACAGATAGCGCGCGCCGGCGATGTCGTGGGTGATGTAGAGCAGTGCCAGGCCCTCCTCGTCGCGCAGCCGGGCCAGCAGGTTGAGCACGTCGAGGCGGATGGAGACGTCGAGCATGCTGATCGGCTCGTCGCCGAGGAGCACGGTCGGGCGTACCGCCAGTGCTCGGGCGATGGCCACACGTTGCAGCTGGCCCCCGGACATCTCGCGCGGACGCTTGTCGATGAACTCCTCGGCGGGGGTGAGGTTGACGCGGTTCAACAGGGCGAGGACCTGCTCGTCCGCCTCGGCGCGGGTGCGAGCGTGGCCGTGGAGGCGCAGAACCCGCCCGAGGATGTGCCGCACCGGATGGAGGGTGTTCAACGAGGAGAAGGGGTCCTGGAAGATCAGCTGCACCTGGCGGAAGTAGTCGCGCCCGGCGGGCGGTGCCGGCTGCCCTGCCAGTCGGATCTCCCCGGAGCTGACCGGGTGGAACTGGGCCAGCATCCGGGCCAACGTGGTCTTCCCACTGCCGCTCTCGCCGACCAGGGCCACCACGCGGCCTCGGTGCAGCGCCACCGAGGCGTGCTCGACGGCGCGCACGGTGGCCTTGCGGCCCAACTGGTCGCGCACGGTGAAGTGTTTGCTGACGTCCACCGCCGCCAGCAGCGCGGGCTCGTCGAACGTGTCGGAGGTTCGGGACATCGATGTCATCGGGCGCCCTCGGGGTCGGTGGTGTCGTGCAGCAGACACGCCGCCTGCCGCTCGCCGCCGTGCGACGGGACCTGATGCAGACGCGGCACGACCTGCGCGCACTCCGGCAGGCGCCGGCCGCAACGGGGGTGGAAGGCACAGCCGGGCGGGAGGTCGCGCAGGTCGGGCGGGCTTCCCGGGATGCCGGTGAGGTGTCTGAGCGGTGCGTGCAGGGGCGGGAAGGCGTCGCGCAGCCCGCGGGTGTACGGGTGCAGCGGATCAGCGTAGAGCTGGTCGGGCGCGCCGACCTCCACGATCCGGCCGGCGTACATGATGGCGATCCGGTCGGCGATCTCCATCAGCAAGGACAGGTCGTGGGTCACGAAGACCACGGCGAAGCCCAGTCGGCGCTGCAGGCGCAGGATCTGGCCCATGATCTGACGTTGCATCACCACATCGACGGCGGTGGTGGGTTCGTCCATGAGGACGAGCTCGGGTTCGCAGGCCAGGGCGAGCGCGATGAGGGCTCGCTGGCGCATCCCGCCGGACAGTTCGTGCGGGTAGGAGCGCTTGCGTTCGGGCGCGATGCCCACCATGCGCAGCAGTCGGCCGGTCCGCTCGGCCACCTCGTCGCGGGTGATGCCGGGCTGGTGCTCGGCCATCACGTCGGCGAACTGTGCCTGAAGCCGCATCACCGGGTTGAGCGCGGCCATCGCGCTCTGCAGCACGATCGCCAGGTCGGTCCAGCGCAGTGCGCGCATCCGGCGTTCGTCCAGGGTGACCAGGTCGAGCACGTGCCCGTCGCGGGTGTGATAGCGGATCTCGCCGCCGGTGGTCAGCGCGGGTGGCCGCTGAAGTCTGGCCAACGCGGTGATCAGGCTGCTCTTCCCGGAGCCTGACTCCCCCGCCAGGCCGAGGATCTCGCCGCGTCGCAGGGTGAAGGACACCTCGTTGCAGGCCGGTACCTCCCCGCGCTCGGTGACGTACTCCACCGTCAGCCGCGACACGTCGAGGAGCGGCTCGCCGCGCAGCGGAGAGGGAGGTGTGCTCGTCGGCCGGGTGGTGTCGAGGGGGCGGGCAGTCATGAGGTCACCTCTACGGTGTTCGTACGGTCCCGGCGTGCGGCCAGGTGTGCGCGGGCGCGCCGTATCGCGGCTCGTCCGCTGTGTCGCAGCACCGGATTGCCGATCTCGTCGAGGCCGAAGTTGACCAGTGCGGTGGCCGTCCCGAGCAGCGCGATGAACAGGCCCGGCGGCACGAACCACCACCACATGCCCCGCAGCACGCCGTCCTGCTGCTGAGCGAAGGCGATCATGGTTCCCCAGGTGACGCTGTCACCGCCGCCGATACCCAGGAAGCGCAGCCCCGCTTCGGCGAACACCCCGGTCACCACGGCCCGCAGGAACAGCGAGGAGAGGACGCCGCTCAGGTGCGGCATGATCTCCACGAGCACCATCCGCCAGCGGCTCTCGCCGACCATGCGCAGGGCCTGGACGAAGTCCCGCCCGCGCAGCGAAAGGGTCTGGGCACGTAGATAGCGGGCGCAGACCGGCCACTCGAACAGGCCGATCAGCAGGGCGATGACGACCGAATCCACCCGGGTCATGTATCCGGCCACGATCAGCATCAGCGGCAAGCTGGGCAGGGTGGCGAAGATGTTGGTGACCGCGGTGAGCAGTTGGTCGGTGCGCCCGCCGAGGAAGCCGCCGGTCACGCCGATGAGGGCGGCCACCCCGACGGCCAGGACGCCGGAGAGCAGGCCCACCTCGACCGACCCCCGGCACCCGGTGAGCAACTGAGCCAGTACGTCCTGACCCGAGCTGGTGGTGCCGAGCAGATGGTCCGCGCCGGGCCCCACCCCCAGGGCGTCGTAGTCGATCCGGTGCGGGTCCGTGCCCAGGACGGAACTCACCAGCCACGGCCCGACGAGAGCGAGCAGCAGGAAGCCACCGAGGATCACCAGCCCGACGCGGACCTTGCCGTTGGTCAGGAACTGCCTCATCGCTCCTCCCGGGTGCGTGGGTCGAGCAGCACGTAGGTCGAGTCGGCAATCAGGTTGGCGGCCAGCACACCCAGCGTGATCAGCAGAAAGATCGTCTGCATCAACGGGTAGTCGTGGCTGCTGACGGCCTGGAACAGTACGTAGCCCAGCCCGGGGTAGGTGAAGACGATCTCGGCGAAGACGACGCCGCCGAAGATGCTGCCGAGGGCCAGGGCGAGGCCGCTGACGTTGGGCAGGAGCGCGTTGCGTGCGGCGTACCGCAGCATCACGCGGCGCGGGCGCAGGCCCTTGGCGTGGGCGAGCAGCACGTAGTCCTCGCTGACGGTGCCGGCCATGACGTTGCGCATGGCGAACATCCAGCCGTTGATCCCGATGAAGATCAGCGTGAAGGCCGGGAGCGCGCCGTAGCGCAACACGCTGAGCAGGAACCACAGGTTGTTCAGCTGGAACGGGACATCCGGGTCGTAGCCGCCGGAGATCGGGAACCAGCCGAGGGTGAAGCCGAATACGTAGACCGCCAGGAGCGCAAGCCAGAACGGCGGCAACGAGTAGAGGAAGGCGGTGATCGGGGTCAGCAGCGAGTCGGCCCGGCCGCCCGGCTTCCACCCGACGAAGGCGCCCAGCAGGGTGCCGAGCAGCCAGCCGATCACGGTGGTGGTACCGGCGAGGAGCACGGTCCACGGCAGTGCGTCGAGCACGATGCCGGAGACCGGGGTCGGGTAGTGGCTCACCGAGAGTCCGAAGTCGAAGTGCGCGAGGTTGTTCCAGTAGTCCAGGTACTGCTGGAGGAGGTTGCGCGTCGGATCGCCGTAGAACATCCGCACCGCCCGCACCGCCGCCGTGTTCGGCGCAGCGCCGGTGGTCTGCTGGAGGTTCTTCAACAGCGCGACCGCGGGGTCGCCCGGCATGAAGCGCGGGATCAGGAAGTTCAGTGTGATCGCGGCCCACGCGGTGACCAGGTAGAACCCCAGGCGGCGCAGCAGGAAGGTCCAGCCGGCGTGCGACCCGGTGCGTGGGCCACGGGACTTGCCCCGCGGTGTCGGCGCCGGCACGGGCGCGGCGCGTGTCGCAGCCATCCCCGCTCCTTTCGTCGGTGGTGCAGTGGTGGAACCGGTCGGTGCCGCGGCCTCGGGGATCAGCGGCCTGCGCCCGGCACGGTGATCC
Source organism: Streptomyces sp. NBC_01267 (assembly GCF_036241575.1). Taxonomy (NCBI): domain Bacteria; kingdom Bacillati; phylum Actinomycetota; class Actinomycetes; order Kitasatosporales; family Streptomycetaceae; genus Streptomyces; species Streptomyces sp. NBC_01267. The sequence goes on from NZ_CP108455.1 coordinate 419,366, forward strand.
CCGAGGCCACCTCGGCGCGGACGGAACAGGAGCGCTTGGGCGGTCATGAGCGCAGGAACTGAAGACAGATAGATCTGATGCATTTCACTCCGCGAGGCGGAGTACGTCGACCTGAGGGGCTGATCGTCACAGGTACGGAAGGTTCGACAGCGGTCACCGCGGGGCGCCCTTCACGTCAACTCCCTTACAGAGCAACCCGACCGGGACGGGAAGAGTCTGGAGTTATCGAGTCCCGGCGTCAAGGGTTTGGATGTGATTCACCGAGTCTCGATCGGCCCATGTATAGGAGACATTGAGGGCGTCCGGGCCAGGACGGCAAGCCGGACAACGGGCATGGGCGGACAGACGTCCGCGGTCACAGGATCGGGCAGCACGCGCGGCTTCCTGGGCACCACAGCCTTCGGGACCGCCTCGGGTACCGGCGCGCGATCACCTTCACCGGCAACCCCGCCCGGACGTACTCGCCGGCGTTCTCCGGCTGTTCGCTGGACCCGTGTGCGGGCGGGGGTACCCCCGCCCGCACACGGGTGACCGCAGGCGAAGACCGCTCTCTCCGTAACGAGAGAGCGGTCTTCCGCCATCGCCGGACAACCGCCAACTCGCCTAATTCACCGTGACCTTGATCCGGTGGTTCACGGATGCGTCGGGCACTCCGCCTCCGTTGCGGGCCGTGATGGCGAAGGCCCTGGTGCCGGAACGGGTGGGTACTCCGGTGATCCCGCCGGTGTCCTTGTTGAGGGTCAGCCCGGCCGGCAGGGCGCCGGACGTGATCTCGTAGCGCACCGTCCGGGGCGTGTTCGAGGTGACCTTGAACGTGTACAGCTCACCGACCTTGGCCCCGGGAGGCGCGGGCGTGGTGAAGCCGGGCCGCGGCGCCTGCACCACCTGCGGGGCGCCGACCGGGTTGTTGTCCGTGTCCATCTCCTGCAGCGACCAGCGGCTGCCGGCGCTCTCCTCGCCCAGGTGCCAGTACTTGCTCTTGTCCGCCATGAGCTGCTGCTGAGCGGAGGTGAAGGCACCGGCCGCGATCGCGGCGTTCCAGGTCTTGATGACAGCGAGGACCGCTGTGGTGTTGCCCCCCTGGGACAGGCTGCCCATGCTCGTCTCGAACCAGCCGAAGTTCACTCCGAGGGACGCGCCCCGCGCCAGGTTGGTCTCGATGTCGAGCGTCTTCGACCCGCCGTCGATCGGGAGCGAACCACCCATCAGGGGAAGGTAGTTGGCACGGTAGAAGTTGACGTTCCTGGACACCTGGTCGTAGTTGGAGTCGGACCAGCCGATGCCGCCCCAGCTGACCCGTGACTGGGCCTGCCAGGAGTTGGACGACGGGTTGGAGGCTTCGGAGATGAAGTTGTCCTGGGACTTCAGCTGACGGTGGAAGCCGTTGAGCATGTGTGCGAAGCCCTGTCCGCTCCAGCCGCTCCAGGCCACCTCTTCGAGCCCGTCGAACGAGATGTTCCTGATGCCGGTGGTGTTGCATGCCGTGGCGAGGCGGGTGGCGATCTCATCGACGACCGGCAGGTCGCCCCGTGCTCCGCCGTACTGGTTCTCGGAGATCCGGACGGCGTTGGTCCCCTGCGCGTAGGACGCCGCGACCGAGCCCCACTGGGCGCGCTTGACACCGGTGAACTGCCATTCTCCTGAGCCGACTTGGGACACGCTGGAGAAGGTGACGAACTCGTCGCCGAGGCGCAGGCGGGCACCGAGGACGTACCCGCCACCGCCCGAGTCACCGTCGGCGTACAGGGTCGTGTCGGCGGCGGCGAGAGGGCGCGTCAGCTGCACCGTCCGGCCGGCCGTGAACCGCTTGTCGGCCGGCGCCGGGACGATGTACGTGTCGTTGGAGGCAATGAAGTTGGACAAGGTGTGCACACCGACCCGCACACCGCTCGCGGCGGCCGTCGTCGCCATCTGGGTCGCGGTGGCGTCCGAGCCGCCGAAATTGCCGTTGAACTGGTAGTGGCCGGTCGACTTCCAGGGCCCTGCGGCCCCCTCGACGGAGTAGACGTTCTTGATGCCTGCCTGCTGGGCGAACGCAACGGCGGCAGCCAGGTTGGTGGTGCTCAGGTCGTGCAGCACGAGGAACGGCTGCCGGGTCGCCTCGGCCACCTTCTGCCACTGCCCGTCGATGGTCGGGTACGGCAGGTCCGCGTCCTGCGCGACCTGGCTGAGCACGGTGAGCACGAGATCCGGTGCGCTGCCGTAGACCGCGAGCTTCGACCCGACGATCTTCGCTTCGGATCCGGAGAGCGGGCCGGTCGGGATCTGTCCGTCCCTGATCCTGGTCCTGGTGTAGTCGTAGGTGTAGGCGCGCAGGATGCTGCCCCAGGACGTCCTGGCGCCGGCGCTCCAGTCGTTCTGGGTCCCGCTCTGCCCGTACGGATTGGCCTCGACGTCCGCGCCGAATCCGAACTCGGCGAACTCCTTGGGCCAGGCACCGACAGTCTTGTCGTTGAGGGGGTGGATGCCGAGCACGAAACTGCTGTCGCCGACGGCGCCGACGCTCTCGCCCACCGTCTGGTTGACGCGTGACGCGAGCGGCCCCCACAGCAGCGTCTGCACCTCGACGCCCGACGCGGCGTCGAGACCCACGACCTCCAGCGTCGAGTAGGCCGCGTGCGAGACGGCCTTGACCTCCACGGTCACCTTGTCGCTGCTGAACACCAGCACCCGCGGATCTCGTCGCGACGCCTGCACCCGGGCAGGGACTTCGTGCGTCCCGTCCGCCAGGACGACGGAGACCAAGGGGCCCGTTCTGTCCGCCGCCACGTAGTCGGTGCCGTTGCGCAGGTCCACGAGGCCGGCCACTCGGCCCGTCCGGTCAAGGCCTATCGACAGAAAGCCCGCCCTGATACGCAGTGCGCCGGATCCGCCGGATCGACTGGATCCGCTGGACTCCTGTGCCGCGAAGGCCGGTTCGGCCAGCGCCGGGAGGGCAACCGCCGCCAGCGAACTCGCCCCGCCCGCGATCAGGAAACTCCGCCTGTCCATGATTCCTCCTGGTGGTAGTGATCAGTGCAGGTGCCAGTGCAGGTGCAGGTGCAGGTGCTGTCACGGACTCGTGACCCGGGCCTCGAATCGCCGGAGAACGAGCAGCCGAAGGACGATGTGCGTACGTCGCGGAGGCCCCCGCGGCGTACGGCGCAGCACGATGCGGCTGTACCGGCGCAGACCCAAGGAGCCGGCACCGCCCCGCCACTTCCGGAGGACAGGTCCCACCGTGAGCGTGGCGTTGACGGGGGTGGACGCGGGGAGAGCAGACACCCGGAGCGTCTCGGGGCGGGATCTTATGGCGGGCTCCAAGCGTTCTCGAAGGGCTCGTTCCTGGAGGTTCGTGCGCGTTCCGAGCGGGGGCCGGTGCGGGACCGGTGGAGCATCCTCCCGAGACGACGGGGCAGATGACTTGAACAATCGATCGAGGAGAGTCCATATTGTTTAGACTCTTTTGATTGCCGTACAGGCCTGGATGACGCTCTCGCGCCCGGCACCCCGCCTTCAAGCGCCCGTGACCCAGAAAAAGTGTGCGGTTTAATCGCGAGCACGTCAAGAAGCGATGAACAATAGATCCGATACATCTTGAGAGCGCACATCACATAGACCTGCGACCTGGTAGCGGTGGTCAGGTCACCGAGGAGGAGACGACCGACCGGACAGGTGCTAAGACCGTTCCGGGCCGCGGTACGAGTCCATCAGATCGAGCAGCCCCTGCGGCGCGTCCGGACGGAAGGAGATCTGCAGGTTGGCCGCGGACACCTCGGCGGAGGGCTCACTGCGCGGGAACAACGCCTGTTCGTACACGGCAAGTGCCGATTCCGTGTCGCCGGGGTGCGCCACGACGGCAGCCGCCAGTTCGGCGCCGTCGAGCATCGCGAGATTGGCGCCCTCGCCCGCGAACGGAGACATCAGGTGCGCCGCGTCGCCGAGCAGAGTCACCCCGGGAACCCAGGTCCAGCTGTGACCGGCCGGCAGGACGTGGAGCGGCCGTGGAACGAAAGCACCGTCGGCGCCCTCGACGAGCGCGCGCAACTTCGCGTCCCAGCCGTCGAAGTGCTTGAGCAGTTCCGTCCTGGCCACCTCGGTGTCGCCGAAGTCGATCCCGCCGGAGGACGCCCAGTCGGCAGGCACCTTCAGCGCGATGTAGAAGTGCACCCGGCCGTCGCTGTCGCGGTGGCCGACGAGCCCCTTCTCCTCCGCGAGGGCGAACAGGGAGCCACCCCCGACCAGGGCCGCGCTCTCCGGGTGGCGGGTGTCGACGTCGTCCAGGTGCGCCTCGACGAAGGTGATCCCGGTGTACACGGGTACGGCGTCGGAGACCAGCGGGCGCACCTTCGACCAGGCTCCGTCGGCGCCGATCAGCAGATCGGTGGTGAAGGCGGAGCCGTCGGCGAGTGTCACCTCGTGACGGCCGTCGCCGAGCGGGCGGGCTCCGGTGCACTTGGCGCCCCACCGGACCGTCCCCGCGGGCAGGCCGGCGAGGAGCAGATCGCGCAGGGCGCTCCGGTGCACCTCGGGCCGGTCGCCTCCGCCTTCGTCCGCCAGCCGGACCCGGGCCTGCTTGTCGAGGATGCGCATCGCCTCGCCCCCGGGATGGACGATCCGGAGGAACTCCTCGTAGAGCCCGGCAGCGCGCAACGCGGTCTGGCCCGAGTCCTCATGGATGTCCAGCATGCCGCCCTGCGCGCGGGTGGTGGGCGACGCGTCGAGGTCGTGCACGGTCGCATCGATCCCATGGGTGTGCAGGACGCGGGCGAACGTGAGTCCGGCGAGTCCCGCACCGATCACGGCGATGGGGTGGTGGGGCGTTTCGGCCGACATTCTGCTACCTCTTCCGGGAGGGGGCCGCGAACGTTCAGCGGCCCTCGGGGCTTTCGGGGGTGGGCGTGTGCAGCGTTCCGTTGATCAACATGTGGAATCCCCAGGCGAGACGGGCCTGCCCCGACCCGGAGAACAGTTCGGCGCCGAGGGCGGCAAGGTGGGGGTGCGTCTCGTCGGAGACGCCCCGCACCGCCCCTACGAGCGCGTTCCATTCGTCCCGGGAGTCGGGGTTCCGGCCCCTGTCGGCCTGCTCGGCCGCTGTCGCGGTCGCGTACTGGAGCAGGACGTCCACGCCCCAGGCCGCCCGGCCGGTCGGTACGCCCCCCTGGTCGAGCAGCGACAGCAGCGCCTCCAGCAGATTCAGATAGCGCTCCCCTGAAGGGCGGGCCACCAGCGCCGATCTGGCGAGGCTGGGGTGTTCGAGCAGGACGGATGTGTACGACGTGAGGACCTGCACCAGCCGTTCCTGCCAGTCCCCCGCCGCCGTGGCCGGGCCGAGGTCGACCTCGCCGAGCAGCTCGTCGAGGACCGCCGCGTGCAGTTCGGCGGTGTTGCGGACGTAGACGTACAGCGATGCCGGTCCGGTGTCGAGCTCCTGCGCCAGGCGGCGCATGGTGACCCGCTGCATGCCTTCGGCACGCAGCAGTTCGACAGCGGTCGCGATGATGCCGTCCCGGGTCAGGGCCGGCTTCGCCGGCCGCTCGCGGCGACTGCGGGGTGCTGGGGTGCGGGCTGTCATGCCTCGACCGTAACGAACATGTTCGTTACGTACAAGTTTCTGACGAACATGTTCGTCACACTCCTGCGGAATCCCGTCGCAAGTCACCCAGCACGTTCAACCTGATGAACACTTCCGTCGAAACAGAACGCAGAAAAGTCTGCTTCATTCACTTCGCAAGGAATACACGTTCAAGTACCGGAACCGATTTCACATTCGTCGCAAAGCCTTGTCGCGTCATGGCGACACTCCTACGCTGTGCGCAGCCTCAACCGGCTGACGTTCCGCTCCATCTGCCATGAAGTCGGAAAGTGGGAGTGAGTGATGTTGAAAAGGTACCGACTGGCCGCCGGTCTCGCGGCCACGTGCGGGCTGCTCTTGGCCGCACCGCAGGCGAATGCCGAGGTCGAACCGGGGGGCTGGACCGCTCAGTCCCCGTCCTTCACCGTCCAGGAGAGGGGTTGCGGTCAGGTCGACGGACTGACCTTCACCCTGACGTGCGGCGACACGAGCGGCGAGCAGCGCGGTGAGCGGCGGTACGCCACCTACACCGGCGGTACGCACCAGTTCGAGGGCTACTTCCGCATCTCCAGCATGGGCGGCAGCCGCATCAGCCTCAAGCAGACCTTCCGGGACACCAGCGGCAACCAGGGGCCGTACTTCCTGATGGCCGTGGAGAACGGTGGGCGTCTGTACAGCGTGGAGGGGGGCACCACCCTGTCCGATGCGGGCACGGTCGGGGCCACGGTTCGCGTCAACACCGTCAACGAGGTCGGCAAGACACATCGGACGTACATCAACGGATCACTGGTCAACACGGTGGCCAGCCCGTCCGGCAGTTACTACGACAAGATCGGCGCCTACCGCACCAGCAGCGGGAACGGGCCGATCACTGTCACGTGGAGCAATGTGAAGTTCTGGAGCAAGTGAGCACGGGCCGCCCCCGGTTCGGTCCGCTCCGGAGGCGGCCACTCCCCCGGCCACCGAGTGCCTGCGAGGTCCCTGCCTTGAACCGCCGATTCCGCTCTCTGCTCCCCGCCCTTGCCGCGCTGCTCGTCTGCGGGGGGCTGGTGAGCTGTTCGGCCCGGGACGGGGGCCGAACAGCTCCCGCCGCGGTACCGGTCGCGGGGACTCTCCACGTGACACTCACATCGCCGGTCGACACGACTCTCACCTGGACGGACGGCGGCCGGGGCGTCGCCGGGCAGGCGGTGGAGTTCGCGACCGCTCCCGGCGGCCCCTACACACTGCTGAGTTACGTACCGGCCGGGCAGCACACCTACCACCACCCCGACCTGATGCCGCAGACCCCCTTCTACTACCGGCTCCGCCCGTACTACGGACCGGCCTCGCGGGCGGTGGACGTCGACCTGCCGGCGGGCGGACCCGGCAAGCAGGACAAGAGGGACGACAACGTCTGGGCCGAACCCCGGACGGTGCACGGCAGGAGCAAGGTGTCCACCCGGTCGCTGCACGTGCCCGGCGAGGGCGCCCCGACGGGTCTCACGGCAACCGTGATGCAGGCGAACGGCATCAAGTTCACCTGGACCGACCATGCCCGGGACGAGCAGGGGTACCTGCTGGAGGACAGGGCACGAGGCAGTGCCCGCTACCGGGTCGTCGCCGTACTCGCCCCCGACATCGACTCCTTCGGACTGAGCACCCTGCCGGACGAGAAGCACGCCTCGTACCGGGTCCGGGCGTTCTACTACGGCAAGCGTTCCCGCACGGTGCACGTGACGACCGGCAGGGCCCCGGACGGGCAGTAGGCCCTGCCCGGCCGGACCACGGCTGCTCGCCACGGCCCGGACGGGCAGGGCCCGGTTCGGCTCACGCCTGGTGACTGGCCTCGAACTCGGCCCGCTCGACCTCGTACCGCCACTGCAGGGACGCCTTCGGGCTGGCGTTCAGCAGCGCACGGCAGCTCGCGGTGACCCTGCCGGTGCGCGGATCGCTCGTCGCGCAGGCCCTGGCGGGACGGTGGTCACCCACGGCGCGCCACAGGCTGCGGCCCTGGATGAACGCGTGCTCCAGCGAGGTGCGGGCGCTGTCCCGCAGCTGCCGGTACGACAGGTGGTGGTCGGTGACGGCTCGCGCGTACTCAAGGGTGATGTCGGTACGGGACACCCCCTGGTCGTCCGTGGACAGGGCGACGGGAACCCCGGCGGCCAGGTAACGCCTCAACGGGTGGTCGTCACCGCACACTTCCAGGATCTGGCAGTTGCTCGTCAGCGGAACCTCGACGGCGATGTGCCTGCGGGCCATGGTGCGCAGCAGTTCCTGCGGCCGGTCCTCGCTCATGATGTCCACGCCGTGGCCGATGCGTTCGGCTCCGGCCGTCTCGATGGCGTCCCGGACATGGAAGCGCAGATCCTCACGCGGGGCGACCTTGCTGGTCAGTTCGCCCGCGTGGAGCGTGACATGGGCCTTGCCGTAGACGGAGCGCAGGTACTTGATCATGCGCATCTGCAGCCGGTAGTCGCGCAGGGCGATCGGCGCGTCCTCGGCCTGGACCAGGTTCACGCCCACGTAGCGGGGGTCCTGCTCGGCCATCTCGAACCCGGCGAGGAGCTGGGTGAACACGTACTGCGGATCGGCGGCGCGGCCGACCTGGAAGTCGAATCGCACCTGCACGCCGCAGGCCCGCTGCGGATCGGCCGTTCCGCAGCCGAGCACGTCGCGCTCCTCGGCGAGCTCCCTGTCGGTCTCCGCCTTCGCGTCACCGAGGATGCGGCTCAACTTGCCGTCCGCCAGCAGCGAGGCGCGTACGGCGGCGAAGTCGGGGCTCCACTTCACGTCCGCTCCGAGATCCCACAGGGCGCCGCCCTGCGGGGTGAAGAGCGGTTCCACGTAGTCCTGGTGGTTCTCGGCGGCCACCTTGGCGACCTCGGCGACCAGCCTGCCGCGGTGCGACCCGGTGACGGCCTTGAACTTGCCGAAGGTGGCGAAGAAGTGGTCGTGGCCGCTCTCGGTGGCGGACTCCTTGAAGTCCTCCATGGTCCAGGCGCGGATCACGCTCTGCCTGAAGTCGTGGTCGGAGACGGCGTCGCGGGCCGGGCGGGTGCCGGCGGCGCAAGGCGCCGCGACCGCGGTGAAGGTGGTCGCGTCGATGCACAGCCCGTCGTCCGCGGCGAAGCGGATCAGGGCCTCGGCGGGTACGGCGCCGGAGAGATGCGTGTGGAGGTCTCCGCCCTTGGGCATCGGGCGCAGGAAGTCCCGGAGCCGCTCGGGGTTGTCCCGCACCCTGTCCAGGTACCGCTGCGTTCCGGTGGCGCCGTCCGCCCAAGCGCCGTCCGCCCAAGTGCGGTCCGCGGCAGGCTTGTTCGCCGGGAGGACGGTTGCCGACGCACTGGGCACGGCGGCCACCAGAGCGGCCGTGGCGGCGGCGAGGAGCGACGCGCCGACGCGGAAAGCGGCCCGGGTGCGGGCCCGTTGGGCAGCTCTGGCGGTGCGCGCCGAGACGGATCGGAGGGGTCCTCTTGTGTTCATGCGCAAGGAATACCCGATCTTGATCCACATTCCGGTGGAACAGGCCCGTGCCCCCCGATAAGAGTGATGATGAACCCGCCTGTCCGGCTGGACCGTTCGGTTTCCGGAACGCGGCTGCCGCCGTACTCCCCTCCGTGCCGGGGTGTACGGCGGCAGTGTGCAGCGGCGTCAGTCCTGCGGGGTCAGCCGCACCGGGAGCGTGGCGGTGCTGTTCGAGAACAGCGACGGGACGGGGGGCAGCCGCTCCGGGTCCGCGGCGAGGGTCAGGCCCGGGTACCGGGCGAAGACGGCCGGCAGCGCCACCGCGGCCTCCAGCCTGGCCAGCGGGGCGCCGAGGCAGAAGTGCGGGCCGTGGCCGAAGGCCAGGTGCTTGCGCTGCTCCCGGGTGATGTCGAAGCTCGTGGCGTCCTCGCCGTGGTGCTGCTCGTCCCGGCCCACCGCACTGTACGGGGCCATGATCGCCTCCCCCTTGGGGATCCGGACCCCGGCGATCTCGACGTCCTCCAGCGGGTACCTGAAGGGGAAGTTCCCGATCGGGGCGTCCCAGCGGAGGGTCTCCTCCACCACGTTCGCCCAGACCGACGCGTCGCCCTGCTCGGCGAACGCCCGCTGTTCGGGGTGGGTCAGCAGCGCACGTACCGCATTGGTGATGAGGCTGAGTGTGGTCTCCTGCCCTGCGGAGAGCATCACCAGCAGCGTGCCCACGAGCTCTTCCTCGCTCAGCGCGTCGGGGTCCGCCTCGCGGGCGGCCACGAGGGCGCTCGTCAGGTCGTCGCCGGGCTGCTTCCGCCGCGTTTCGACCACCCGGGCGAGGAGCTGGTACTGCTCGATCTGGCTCGCTCCGACCTCCTCCGGGGAGAGGTCCGAGCGGAAGATGTTGTCCATCAGTTCACGCAGGCGCGGCCGTTCGTGCTCCGGGACGCCGAACAGTTCACAGATGACCTGCATGGGCACCGGATGGGCGAAGTGCAGACGCAGATCGACGGTGCCGTCCGGGCCGGCCTGCGAGGGCAGCGCGTCCAGCAGGTCCTGCACGATCTTCTCGATGCGGGGCCGCAGTTCCTGCACCCGGCGGGGGGTGAAGGTCTCGGTCACCAGCCTGCGCAGCCTGCGGTGCTCCTGGCCGTCCGCGGTCACCATGTTGGTGACCTTCACCATGCCTATGAGCGGCCAGTCGTCCGATATCTCGCCGCGCAGGACGGCGTTCCAGTGGTGCCAGTCCTTACTGAAACGGGGGTCCGCGACCAGGTCGTTCAGCAGGCCGTGATCGGTGACCGACCAGGCCAGGACGTCTCCGGGCAGCCGCACCCGTACGACAGGACCGCTCTCACGGAGCAGCGCCGCCTCCGCATGGTGATCGGTTCCGTGCGGGTCCAGGGTGATGACCGGGACCTCCGGGGACGGGGGCACCGAGTGCGAGGTCATGTGTCTCTCCAAGCTGACGCGAGGGATGGGTGTCCGGTCACTGGGATGTCTCGGCGCCTGCCTCGGCAACCGCTCCGTACTGCGCGGAGAAGTCGACGGGCAGCGAGACGGGGACGCGTGTCCAGGGCGAGGGGCGCCAGGCCACGTCCTCGGCGGGGATGCTGAGCCGCATGTCGGGCAGCAGGTGCAGCACGGTGTTGACCGCGGTACGGGTGATCAGCCGGGCGGGTACCTGGGCGGGGCATACGTGCGCACCTGAGGAGAACGCCAGATGCGCGCGGTTGCCGGGCTCCACGCCGCCGGTGGCCGACCGGACCGCGGGGTCGTCGTTGGCCGCTCCGATCCCGAGGATGAGGACGTCGCCGCGTCTGATCTGCTGGCCGCCGAGCTCGGTGTCGCGCAGCGCGTAGCGGGCCGGCATGTTGTTCATCGGCGGGTCACGCCACAGCGCCTCGTCCAGCGCGTCGTCCACTCCCAGCCGGCCACCGTGCATCCGGGCCGCGAAGCGCGGATCGGTGAGCATCAGCCGCAGGGTGTGGGAGATCCAGGCGGTGACCGTCTCGTTGCCCGCGGAGATCATCACCACCATCGACTGGAGGTGTTCGGCCTCGTCCCGCAGGTTCGGGTGACGGAGCAGAGCGGTCGTCAGATCGTCCTTCGGCTCGTCACGGCGGGCCCGCAGGGTGTCCGCGAGGATCTCCTCGAAGTGACGGTTGCCGACCTGTGAGTCGTCGGCGCTGCCGAACAGCGCGATGAGCGCGCGCAGCAGTTCGCGTCCTTCACCGCTGTCCAGTCCGAACAGGGAGGCCAGGGAGAGCATCGGGATGATCGTGGCGTACTCGTTCACCAGGTCCGCGTGGCCGCGCCCGGAGAACTCGCCGATGAGTTTGGCGCACATGGCCTCGACCTGGCGCCGTGTTCTGCGCTGGTCGATCCGGGCGACTCCGTCGTCGAGCGGCTGGCGCAGTCTGCGGTGTTCGGGGCCGTCGGCCCCGATGACATTGGCCCGCCAGGCCATCATCGGGAGCAGGCCCGAGTCCGGCGAGACCACACCGTCGTCGAGGTCGCGCCAGTTCCGGGCGTCCCGGGAGTAGACCTGTTCCTGGCGGGTGATCGTCAGCAACTCGCGGTAGCCCATGACGAGCCAGGCGGGGACGCCGGGCTCCAGTTCCACCTTGGCGACGCTCCCCCACTGCTCACGCAGCCGGCGGTAGGCACCCTGTGGATCCTTGGAGCCGACCGCTTCGGCCAGCGGGAGCAGGCCGGTCGTGAGGCCGTGTGCCGGACACGTCGCCGGAGGAAGGGGGTGGCTCATCAGACGTTCTCCGTCACACGCGCCGTGTCGGCGCTCATCACGTAGTGGACCAGGCTGATCAGGGCGTCGAGTGACGAGGTCCGCTCGCGTGCGTCGCAGATCACCACGGGGGTGTCCGGCAGCAGATCGAGGGCCGTCCGCAGCTCTTCGGTGGAGTAGTACTCGCTGTCGGGGAACTGGTTGACCGCGACGGCGAACGGCAGCCCGCGGATCTCCAGTTGCTCCAGTACGTCGAAGCTGTCCTCGATCCTGCGGGTGTCGACGAGCACGAGCACCCCGATGGCCCCTTCGGCCAGTCCCTCCCACAGGTCCCAGAACCGGCGCTGGCCGGGGGTCCCGAAAAGATAGAGGACCAGCCGGGAGGTGACGGTGATCCGCCCGAAGTCCATCGCGACGGTCGTGGTGGTCTTCGTTCCCATTCCGGCGAGGTCGTCCACCCCGATGCTCGCCTGGGTCATCACCTCCTCGGTGCGCAGCGGCTCGATCTCGCTGACCGATCCGACCAGGGTGGTCTTCCCGACGCCGAAGGCGCCGACGACGAGGATCTTGACGGCCTGCTGGACGGTGTTGGCCAAATAGCGGTCAGCGGAGTCGGCGGAGACCATCGAGTACCTCCTGGAGCAGTTGTCTGTCGGGCGGAACGGCCTGTGGGACACCGGAGCGCGCCGACAGATGACCGCTGTCGACGAGATCGGACACCAGCACCTTGACCAGGCTGACCGGCAGTTGGAGGTGGGCGGCCGCCTCCACCAGGGAGAGCAGCCGCCGGCACATCCGCATGAGGGCGCGTTCTTCCCGGGTGGCGGAGACGGGCAGGTCGCGTGGAGGGTCGACGGCGATGAGAAGTGTCTCGATACCGATGGTGTTACGGGTGGGACGGGAACGCCCCTTGCTGATCACATAGGGACGTAACGCCCGGTCCGCGTACTCCCCCTCCGGGTCGCTCACAGAACGGAGCCCGGCCTCGGCGGGCTGCTCAGATTGGCGGCGCCGATCCTCATCACCTGGGCCTGCATCTGCCGGGCGACGAGCTTCGGGTCCACCACCGGGCCGGTCACCACGGCGAGATGGACGTTGTCGGCGCTGCGCATGAACAGGAAGCCGCCGTTGAACTCGACCATCTGCTGGTGCACGGCGCCGCCCTCCTCCCCGAACTCCCGGCCGAGGCTGCGGCCCAGGGACTGCAGACCCGAGCAGTTCGCCGACAGCCGGTCGGCGGAGTCCCGGTCCATGCCCTCGGAGCTGACCAGAAGCAGGCCGTCGGCGCTGAAGACGATCGCCTGTCGCACGCCCGGCACGGCGGCGACCTCCGAGATCATCCAGCCTCGCTGCTCCGGGTTCTCCACGTAACTCATGCTCACGCCTGTCCTTCTATGGAATCGGGGGTGTGGGGGGAAGATCCGTCCTCGCCGACGTGCGGTCCGGAGCGGGGGTCGGGCACCGAACGGCCGCCTTCGAAGAAGGCCTCCATCCAGTCACCCGCCTCGTCGGGTGTCGCCGACGACATGGCGGGGGCAGCGGTTTCTCCGGCCGTTCCGGTCCCGGGACGGAACTCGTCGCGGCGCGAACGCCGGCGCGGGAGCCGGCCGGCCCGCGAAGGGTCCGGCGCGGCGTGCCGGGCGTGGCCGGGGGCGTCGTCCGCCCCGGGCCCGGGGGCGGTGGTGTCCGGGGCGGGCCGGGGGGCGTGCTCCTCGCCGTACACCGTCGCCGGTGTACGGGAGGCCTGACCCGGTACGGTCGGCGCCGGGCCTGTTCCCTCCGTCGTTCCTGCCGTGGCCCCGGGCGGTGATGCGGGCGGCGGTACGACGAGGGAGCGGTCGGCGGAGCTGCCGGCCGGGGCGATCGTCTCCAGGACGTCCGTGGGGATCAGTACGACGCCGCGAACACCTCCGTAGGGTGAGGGGCCCAAGTCGACGTGGAAGCCGTGGCGTTGGGCGAACCGGCCGACCACCGCGAAGCCGGTCTGCGGAATCTCACCGACGTCACCGACACCCAGCAGCCTGCGGCCCGAGGCGACTTCGCGTGCTTCGGCGAGCCGGTACTCGTCCAGACCCAGGCCGCCGTCGTCCACCTCGATGACGGCGCCGCGCTGCACGGTCCGCACCGTCACCGGGACCGCGGTGCTCGGCGGGGAGTACTCGGTCGCATTGGCGAGCAGCTCCGCCATCAGATGGATCAGCGGCTCGACGACGGGTGCGGCGATGCCCACGTCCGGGTCGCCGGACACCTCGATGCGGGTGTAGGCGACGATCCGTCCGGAGGCGGCCCGTACCGCGTCCACCAGGGCCAGCGGCATCTGCCACTGCTGGCCGGGCCACTCACCGCACAGCACCTTGAGGCTCTGGGCGTGACGGGCCTGCTGGGTGGCCGCGTGGTCCACCTGCATGGTGGATTCGAGCAGTTCGGCGTCGGTCGGATACCGGTCCGCCAGCCCCGTCACGGCGGCCTGGATCCGGTGGGCCGACGTCTGGACGCGGCTGGCCAGTTCGACCAGGGCCAGTCGCTGCGACTCCTCGCGGTGTTCGACGGCTTCGTGCACCTCGGCCAGCAGCCGGTCCAGGAGTCCGGCCACGGTCTCGTCCAGCGGCCACCCGCCGGACAGCGGGCCCGGGTCCTGCCTGCCGTCGAGCGCGGCGGGCAGCCGCTCCTTGACGACGTGCTCGACCTCGGCCTGGATCAGGCTGTTCTGCTGCTGGGACCTGCGGCGCCATTCGGCGTCGAGGCGGGCCGTGTCGTCCGCGCGCTCCCCGGCGTCGCGCAGATGGCTCGCCGCCTCGGACCGGGCCTTTCCGTACTGCCCGCGCAGTCCGACCAGGAGCGCGAGATCCGACAGGGCGACCACTACGTAGATCACGACGGCTACGGGACCGCTGGTCGTGCCGGACACCAGCGGCGCCGCGAACACGAGGAACGTGAGGACCAGAGCCGTCGGCCAGAGGTACTGCGTCCGGCGTGGTGGGGGTACGGACGCGGAGGAACGGGCCATGAAGAACCTTTGAATCGGCTTCGAATTGGCTGGGAACCGCTGCTCAGTTGGGGAGAACAACGGCCCCCACGGGGGCACTACAACGCTACGGCGCCGACGCATCCATCAGGAACAGACCTGGTACGGGCCTGCCCCGTCGGCACTCTGACAAGCTTTCACCCCGCACTACGGCTCATCTGTCCGTCTACCGGACGGCTTAGCGAGATCGTATAGTCGCCTTGCATATCCCCAGAGCGCTTTTCAGCCACTCTTCGGTCCTTCGGTCACCTTGGGACGCGGGAGGCGACGGCGCACCCGTCCGGCCCCCGGCTCTCCGGCAGTTACAGCTTGCGGGCCGCGCCGTGAGAAGTGCCGCCGGAACACACCTCAGGTCTCCAGAGGCAGCGGCTGCCAGGTCCAGTCGGCCACCTCGGGCAGGTCGGTGCCGTGTTCCCGGATCCAGGAGTGGTGCCGCAGCCGGGCGTCCTCCATCACCTGCCGGGTGTGCGTCGCGCGGACCGCGAGGCCCGGCACCCGGTCGATGACGTCCAGAACGAGCCGGTAGCGGTCCAGGTCGTTGCGTACCACCATGTCGAAGGGCGTGGTGGTCGTCCCCGATTCCTTGTACCCCCGCACGTGCAGGTTCCGGTGTCCGGCCTGGCGGTAGGCGAGGCGGTGGATGAGCCACGGGTAGCCGTGGTAGGCGAAGATCACCGGCTTGTCGCGGGTGAACAGCGCGTCGTACTGCCTGGCGGACAGTCCGTGCGGGTGCTCCGACTCGGGGAGCAGCCGGGCGAGGTCGACGACATTGACGACGCGGACGGCGAGCTGCGGCAGATGACGGCGGAGCAACAGGGCGGCTGCCAGAACCTCCTGGGTCGGGACGTCACCCGCGCAGGCCAGCACGACATCGGGTTCCTCGCCCTCCCGCTCGGTACCGGCCCACTCCCAGACGCCCGCCCCCCGCGCGCAGTGGGCCCGTGCCTCGTCCAGCGTGAGCCAGTCGAAGGTCGGCTGCTTCCCGGCGATGACCACATTGACGTAGTCACGGCTGTGCAGGACGTGTTCGGCCACCGAGAGCAGCGTGTTGGTGTCCGGCGGCAGGTACACCCGTACGACCTCGGGCGCCTTGTTGAGCACGTGGTCGACGAAGCCGGGGTCCTGGTGGGAGAAGCCGTTGTGGTCCTGGCGCCATACGTGCGAGGTGAGCAGGTAGTTGAGGGAGGCGATCGGGCGGCGCCAGGGCAGCGTGCGGGACACCTTCAGCCACTTGATGTGCTGGTTCACCATGGAGTCGACGATGTGCACGAAGGCTTCGTAGCAGGAGAAGAGCCCGTGCCTGCCGGTGAGGAGATAGCCCTCCAGCCAGCCCTGGCAGGTGTGTTCGGACAGGATCTCCATCACGCGGCCGTGCCGGTCGAGGTTCTCGTCGACGTCGCTGGTCCGGGCCTGCCAGGCCTTTCCGGTGGCCCCGTACAGGGCCTGGAGCCGGTTGGAGGCCGTCTCGTCCGGGCCGACGACACGGAAGTCGCGGCGCTCCTTCGTGGCGTCCATGACCGCTTCCAGCAACTCCCCCAGGACCCGGGTCGGTTCGTGGAAGGTCGCGCCCGGCCGGTCGACCCGCACGGCGTACCCGTCCAGGGGCGGCACGGGGAGCCGGCGGAGCAGCAGTCCGCCGTTGGCGTACGGGGTGGCGCCGAGCCGACGGGCGCCGTCAGGGACGCAGGCCAGGACCTGCGGGCGGGGGCTGCCGTTGTCGTCGAACAGTTCCGCGGGCCGGTACGAACGCAGCCAGTCCTCCAACTGCCGGAGGTGTTGCGGGTTTTCGCGTACGTTCGGCAGCGGCACCTGGTGGGCGCGCCAGGTGCCTTCGACCGGCAGCCCGTCGACGCTCACCGGCCCGGTCCAGCCCTTGGGCGTGCTCAGGACGATCATGGGCCAGCGCGGACGCACGGTGGCCCCGGCCTCCCGGGCGGCGCGCTGGATCCGTGCGATGCGGTCCAGCGCGGTGTCCATGGCCGCGGCCATGGCACGGTGGACCGATTCGGGGTCGTCGCCGGTGACATGGAGTACGTCGTGGCCGTAGCCGCGGAGCAGCTCGTCCAGTTCCGCCTCGGGGACGCGGGCGAGCACGGTCGGATTGGCGATCTTGTAGCCGTTGAGGTGCAGGATCGGCAGCACGGCGCCGTCGTGCACCGGGTCGAGGAACTTGTTGGAGTGCCAGGACGCGGCGAGCGGGCCGGTCTCCGCCTCGCCGTCACCGATCACACACGCGACCAGCAGGTCCGGATGGTCGAGCGCGGCTCCGTAGGCGTGGGAGAGGGAGTAGCCCAGCTCGCCGCCCTCGTGGATCGATCCCGGTGTCTCGGGTGCGACATGGCTGGGGACTCCTCCGGGGAAGGAGAACTGGCGGAAGAGCCGGGCCATGCCGTCGCCGTCCCGGCCGATGTCCGGATACGTCTCGGAGTAGCTGCCCTCCAGCCAGGAGTTGGCCAGCACGGCCGGGCCGCCGTGTCCGGGACCCCAGACGCAGACCGCGTCCTGTCCGCGCGCCTTGACGACACGGTTGAGGTGGGTGTGGACCAGGTTCAGCCCGGGAGAAGTGCCCCAGTGACCGAGCAGGCGGGGTTTGATGTGTTCGGGCCGCAGCTCCTCGGTGAGCAGCGGATTGCTCATGAGGTAGATCTGGCCGACCGCCAGGTAGTTCGCGGCGCGCCAGTGGGCGATCAGCGAGGCCAGCTCCTCGTCGCCGACCGATGCGCGTGCTTCCGTGCCGGTGTCGCCCATGGCATTCCTCCGCTGCGGTGGATGTCCTTGCCAGCCTTACGCCGAGCGGGCGGCGCCCGCGACCCGCCGGGACCGTCCGGGCCACCGGGCCGGAACGGCCGGGCGCCCGTACCGGCTCATCCGTGCGGGACGACCGCCACCGGGCAGGGCGCGTGGTGCACGGCTGCCGACAGGACGTGTCCCACCGGGGACGACCAGGTGGGACGGTTCCTGCGGCGGCCGACGACCAGCAGTCCGCCGCCCGCGGCGCCCCGTACGACGGCGCTCGCGGGGCTCTCCATCAGCACCCGGTCGACCGTGCGCACTCCGGGGAACTTCGCCCGCCAGGGGCGCAGCGCCTCGGTGAGTTCCCGCTGGGCTTCCTTGGCGACCTCACCCGACACGAAGGGGTCGATCCCGTCACGGGTGTAGGCGGGTGCCGGGAGGCTTCTGCCGTGCACGGCGCGCAGTGCGACGCCCCGTCTGGCCGCGGCCTCGAAGGCGAACTCGAACACGGCGTCGTACGGGCCGTGCAGACCCAGCCCCACCACCACGTCACCGTCCTGGGCCACGGGCCCGGTGTCCCGGCGCGCACGGACGAGAACGGTCGGGCACCCGGCCCGTGCCACCACGTGCAGACCGATGTCGCCGAGGAAGTAGCTGGCCAGCGGCGCCATGTCCCGCGAGCCGAGGACCAGCAGCTCCGACTCCCCGGCGGCTTCCAGCAGCGCGTGCGCCGGGTCCTCGGCGATCAGGTCCTCCATGACGGACAGGCCCGGGTAGCGCTCCTCGATGACGCGGCGCGCCCGGTCCACGATCCACTGGGGCCAGTCGTTCCGGTCGCCCTCCACGGCCTGCCGGGCCGGGTCCTCGGGTACCGGTACCCACGCGTGCAGCACGCGCAGGGTCGCGTGGCGCGACTCTGCTTCCTGGGCCGCCCAGTGGGCGGCGGACAACGCCTCGGACGTGCTGTCCAGGCCGACGGTGACGATCGGCGTCATGTCGATGCTCCGTTCCCGGCGGGTCCGCCTCGTCGACGCTCCGGTGGATCCGCCGTTTCGACCGCGGGCAGCCGCCTCACATTCTGCACCGCACCGGGACGAACCGCCTCTCGCTCCGGCTCCGGGTGCCGGTGTCCGGAGCCTCACGCCGGACGCCCCGACGCCGTAGGGCCGGGACAGCGGAGGGCCGGGACAGCGGATGCGCCGTCCCGGCCCCGTTTCCGGCTCGCTCGATCTTTGACCTGTGCGGCGCGGATCAGGTGGGCAGGGCCCAGATCTGATTCTGCTGGTTCGGCCGGGAGGTGCCGCAGTCGCCGACGATGAGCGGGTTGTCGTCGGCGGTGAGAGAGGCGTAATCGTCCAGGCACAGGCCGGTCAGGCCGGTGTTCTGGAGGAAACCGTTGCGCTGGTAGGACCACTTCTGGGTGGCACGGCCGTCGCAGGGCTCCAGTACCGCCCAGTAGCCGGTGTACCTGCTGTCGTCGTTCCGGTACGAGGCGTCCAGGCACTGGCCGAGGGTGCGCACCGTGCCGTCGCCGGGCAGCGTCCACCGCTGGTTGGTGCCCGCGTCGCAGTTGTGGAGGACCACCGGATTGCCGGCCGCGGTGCCCGAACCGCTGTCGTCGACGCACTTGCCGCCGATCCCGGTGAGCTGGCCGGTGGGCTGCTGACCGGTGCAGCCCGCTCCGGGAGTGACCCGGAAGACGGCGGTGCTGTGGGCGTCGAGGGTGGCGCCGATGGTTCCGTCGGTGGTCGAAGTGGCGCCCGTCCAGAGGTCCTTGACCTTGGCCCGGCACTGGCTTCCGGTGAATCCGACCCCGGCCAGCGTGGTGCTCGCGGGGACCGCGGTGGTACCGCGGTTGAGGAGTGCGACGGCCCGGTCGCCGTTGGCGAGCGGCCGTGCGAGGACGTCCACCGTGCCGTCACGCGAGACGACACCCGCCTGCCGCCCCAGACCGTCCTGGTCGACCGCGATGACGTCCTTGTTGCCGAGGGTCTTCAGCGACGGCGCGGACAGCGCTGCGACATCGGTGCTGAGGATCAGCGGCGAGGCCATCATCGCCCAGAGCGACACCTGGGTCCGCGACTCGGCGTCGGTCAGCCCGTCCCCGGTGATCAGGAAGTCCGGGTCGTTCCAGTCACCCGGCCCCGAGTACCGCGCGAGCAGCGAGTTGTACCCGTACTGGGTCATCACTCCGCTGCCGTTGGACGTCTTGTCCCAGGCCGAGCCGCCCATGTGCAACATCTTGACGTCATTGCCCTCGCGCCACAGCTGCCCGCTCTGCGAGGCTCCGTCGATGACCGTGTACCAGTCGGACAGGTCGGAGACGCCGATGGAGAAGTACGCGGGCGACGACTCCGAGAACACCATGTCCCGCTTGGAGGAGTTGGCCTTCATCGCGGCGCCGAAGTCCTTGTACGCCTTGATGTAACCGCTCGCGCTGTCCGCCTCCGACGGCATGTTGCAGCCGTCGAGCTTGATGTAGTCCACGCCCCAGGCGGCGAACTGGTCGGCGTCCTGCTGGAAGTGGTTCCAACTGCCGGGGAAACCACCGCAGGTGTACGTGCCGATGTCCTCGTAGATGCCGAACTTCAGCCCCATGTCGTGCAGTCGGCGGCCCAGGTCGGCCATGCCCCGGGGGAACTTGCCGGTGTCGGTGACCAGGGCGCCCTGCGCGTCGCGTGCGTGGGTCATCCAGCAGTCGTCGACCGTGACGGTCCGGTAGCCCTTGGCCGCAAGCCCGTTGTCCACCAGAGCGCGGGCCTGACCGAGGATCAGGCTCTCGGTGGGGCCGGTGTCACCGGGATTGGGGGCGTCGGGCCCGCAGCCGAACCGGGCCCAGTTGTTGAAGCCCATCGGTGGGGTCACCGCCAGCGCGTGGCCCTGCGGACTGGTGGCGGTCGTGGACGCTTCTGCCGCGGGGGCCAGCAGCGCGCCCACCAGTGCCGCTGCCACCGTCGCCGTCAAGGCGACACGTCTCGGGCGCCGCGACTGATGTCGGCTCCTCATGGTTTCGACTCCTGACATTGATACGCGTGCATGACAACGAATCAGATGGCCATCAGTGCAACGCACCAACGGCCCTACGTCAATAGGTGATTGAAACTCCGCCACTTCGAGCAGTACCGATCATTTTCAGCTCAGACCGAGCTGCGATCGTCGCGACCGGGAGAAGGCCGCACAGTCGCACCGGGCGCGCTTCCGCGTCCCGCCGACAGCGGTCCACAGCCGCTCCGTAGGGTGGAAGCCCCGGCGCGAACCCCGCGCCGGCCCCGGTCCGTCACGTCATCCGCACGAAAGCCAGAGGTATCCCATGAGCCGGCAGTTGGTCACTGTGGTCACAGGCGGCAGCCGCGGCATCGGCGCGGCCATCTGCAGGCGGCTGGCCGACGACGGTCACCATGTCGCTCTCGGATACCGCTCCGACGCCGCAGCGGCCGAGACCGTGGCCGCCTCGGTGCGCGAGACGGGCCGCCGTTGCGTGACCGTACGCGTCGACACCACCGACGAGGCCGCGGTCGACCGGATCTTCGAGACCGCGGCCTCCGAACTCGGCCCGGTCACCGGCCTGGTGAACAACGCCGGAGTCGGCGGTCCGCTCGGTCCGCTCGCCGAAGCGGACGCGGCCGGCATCCGCCACGCCCTGGACGTCAACGTCATGGGATACCTGCTCTGCGCCCGCCGGGCCGTCCGCGACCTGACCCGGACCGGCGGCGGGGCCGTCGTGAACATCTCGTCCGCCGCGGCGACCCTCGGCAGCCCGGGAGAGTACGTCCACTACGCCGCGGCCAAAGCCGCCGTCGACGCGCTGACCGTCGGCCTCTCGAAGGAGGTCGCGGCTGCCGGGATCCGGGTGAACGCCGTGGCGCCCGGCCTCGTCCGGACCGAATTCCACGAAGACCCCGAGCGCCCCGACAAACTGGCCTCGACCGTACCCCTGGGGCGGGCGGGCAACCCGGACGAGATCGCCGGCGCCGTCTCGTGGCTCCTGTCGGACGACGCCTCGTACACCACGGGGGCCGTCCTGCGGGTGGCCGGAGGCCGGTAGTCCGATCCGGCCGGGCGCCCGGCCGCTCCCCGCCCCGCGCCCGGCCGGGGACCGGCACCCCCAAGATTGACATGTTCCTGATATTTTGATCGCCCGTTCCGTCCCGGGCACGCCCTCGCCGGCCCCGCCCTTTCGCGCGAGGCCCCGGTCAGCCCACCGACCCGGAAAGGCTCACATGCCCTCACCACGTAGACGCAGCGCACTGTTGGCAGTGATGTCGTGCCTGCTGCTCGGTTCGCTCCCGTCCGTGGCGTCCGCCGACGCCCGGTCCGCCCTCTGCAACAAGTACTGCGACGCCCGCGACCCCTCGGCGGCCTCGTCCGACCGGGTCCCGGTGAACACCACCATCTACTCGCG
The DNA here is from genome assembly GCF_036241575.1 of Streptomyces sp. NBC_01267. Lineage (NCBI taxonomy): Bacteria > Bacillati > Actinomycetota > Actinomycetes > Kitasatosporales > Streptomycetaceae > Streptomyces > Streptomyces sp. NBC_01267. The sequence continues at coordinate 441,267 of NZ_CP108455.1, forward strand.
CAGCATCCAACTGCACCTCTCCGACAACGATGTCATGGGATGGGCCTCGATCGACAACGGCAACCCCGGGGACGAGGTCTGGCTGGACCGCTCCTTCGACGGCGGCCGGACCTGGGCCTCCGGCAGCAAACTGGGTGACACCAGGACACCCCAGGGATCGGGGGGTTGGCGCTCCCAGATGTACAACGTCGACGACTGGAACACCGCGGGGGTGGGCGCGCTCCGGGCCTGCGGCAAGGCCGGGGACCGCCCGGAGATCGCCTGTACCGGGTGGGCGCGTGTCGACTGGAACGCCGGAAGCAGGAGCACCGCCGCCGCGACCGCACTGATGATGTCCTTCGACCGCAACTCCGGCCTGTTCGGGGGAAACGGCTGGTGGACGAGCGCCAACGCGCTGACGGCGGTCATCGACAACATCCGCGTCAGCGGGATGCCCAGCTACACGTACGCCGTCTCCAGCACCTACGACAAGAACATCGACGCGCAGGGCGGCAACTTCACCAACGACTATCTCGACGACACCGGGTGGTGGGGGCTGGCCTGGGTGGCCGCGTACGACCTGACCGGCGACAGCCGGTACCTCGACACCGCGCGGGCCGACGCCGACCACATGTTCGCCAACTGGACGGGCGCCTGCGGAGGCGGTGTTCTCTGGAACGAGAACAAGACCTACAAGAACGCCATCACCAACGAGCTGTTCCTCCAGCTCAACGCCGCACTGCACAACCGCATCCCCGGCGACTCGGCCTATCTGGACCGCGCCGAGAAGGAGTGGTCGTGGTTCAGCGCGAGCGGCATGATCAACTCCGACCACATGATCAACGACGGCCTGGACGACGGCTGTTCGAACAACGGGCAGCAGACCTGGACGTACAACCAGGGCGTGATCCTCGGCGGGCTGGCCGAACTGCACCGGGCCACCGGGGACAACACCCTGCTGGACACCGCGCGCACCCTGGCCGACGCCTCCACCACCCGGCTGGAGACCGACGGGGTGCTGCGCGAGCCCGGTGAGTCCGACGACTGCACCGGTGACGGCCCCTCCTTCAAGGGCGCCTACGTCCGCGGTCTCGGCAAGCTCAACGGCGAGCTGACCGGCCACCCCTACGACACGCCGCTGGCCCGGTGGGCGAACGCCGCCCACGACAAGGACCGCAACGCCCTCGACATGTACGGGCCGCACTGGAACGGGCCGTGGGCCGGTACGCCCGACTACGGCTGCCAGCAGAGCACGCTCGATCTGCTCGACGCGGCTCCCGCGGGCTGAGCCGACGGGCCGACCGCGCGGGGGCACTCGACTGCCCCCGCGTATCCGGTCAGGTCATCGACGGGTCGCCCTTGATCAGCGCGAAGACCGCCCCGGCGGGGTCCTTCAGCAGCGCCAGCCGTCCGACGCCCGGCGCGTTGCTCGGCGGCATCAGGGTCGTGGCACCTCGCTCGGTGGCCGCCGCGAAGGTGGCGTCGCAGTCCTCGACCCCGAAGTACGGGTGCCACTCCGATGTCGAGCCGGCCCGGACGTTCTCCTTGGGGAGGGCCATGATGCCGCCCTGTGACGTGTCGTCGTCCTTGCCGCCGCCCGCCGCGGACACGACGGTGTAGACCATTCCGTCGCCCATGGGCATGTCCTCGTACTGCCAGGAGAAGACCGACCGGTAGAAGCCCTTCGCCGCCTGCGCGTCGGTGGTGTGCAGCTCGGTCCAGCAGAGCGAGTTGGGTTCCATGACCGTCTGAAGGCCAGCGTTCTCGCCCGGCTGCCACACTCCGAACTCACCGCCCGTCGGATCCGTGAACGCCGCCATCCGCCCCGCGGTGAAGACGTCCGTCGGGGGGACGCGGACCTTGCCTCCCCCCTGCTCGACGGCGTTGCGGGTGCTGTCGGCGTCCGGCGTGTGGAAGTAGACGGTCCAGGCGGATGCCGCCCCCTTCTCCGTCAACGGGCCGACGGCCGCGACCACCTTGCCGTCCCGCTGGAAGAAGCCGTAGCCGCCCGCGTCCGGACCCGCGGGCTCGAAGGTCCAGCCGAACACGGCGGTGTAGAAGGCGACAGCGGCGTCGGTGTCCGGGGACCCGAGATCGAGCCAGTTCGGTGCGCCCGGGACGTAGTCGGTCGTCAGCATGGGGAGATCCTCCGTCGTACGGGTGGTGGTGGCGCCCGCCGCCCGCGGCCCGGAAATGCCTCTTCCTCGACGGGCACGGCAGCCATCGGCTCTTGTCCGATGGTTACCGGCCGCACGCCCCTGCCGAAACGGGAAGCGGGTCCGGGGCCTGCGGACGGACCTCCATCCTCACCCGTACGGCCCGACGGTCACTTCCTGCCGGGAAGCCACTTCTTCCAGATGTCCGGATTCTGCTTCACCCAGCGCTCGGCCGCCTCGTCGGCGGTCAGGCCCTGCGAGGCGATCATCGCGGAGACCTTGTTCTGATCGTCCTTCGTCCACCTGAAGTTCTTCAGGAACGTCGCGGCGTCACCACCGGTCCTGGTGAACTCCGTGTTGAAGTACTTCTGCAACGGAGTCGACGGGTAGGCGCAGTCGACGGACTTCGGGTCCTCGATCCCCTTGTCCCCGCACTTCGCGGTGTAGGCGGGGAGTGCGACCTCCTTCATCGGTACCTCGTTGAACAGCCACTGCGGCTCGTACCAGTACGTGAGGAAGGGCTTCCTCGCCTTGGCGAACTGCTGGATCTGGGTGATCTGCGCGGCCTCCGACCCGGCGAAGACCACATCGAAGTTCAGCTTGAGGTTCTTCACCAGCGCCTTGTCGTTGGTGACGTAGGACGGCGAGCCGTCCATCAGCTGGCCCTTGCCGCCGCTCTCCGCCGTACGCAGCTGACCGGCGTACTTGTTGAGGTTCTTCCAGTCGGTGACGTCGGGGTGCGCGTCCGCCCAGTACTTCGGCACGAACCAGCCGATGTGGCCGGTGACTCCGAGATCTCCGCCGGCGGTGATCGTCTTCTTCTCCTCGACGTACCGCTTCTCCTGGTCCGCGTGGCCCCAGTCCTCCAGGATCGCGTCGACGCGGCCCTGGCTGAGCGCGTCCCAGGCGGGGATCTCGTCCACCTGGACGGTGTCGACGCGGTAGTCCATCTCGTGTTCGAGCAGGTACGTGGCCACGGCGACGTTCGCCTGGGCCCCGACCCAGCTCTGCACCGAGAGCGTCACGGACTTGGCGCCCTTGGCCGCGGCGAACGGCGAGGACTGCTTGGTCATGTCGGCCGCGCCGCAGCCGCTGAGCGCGACCAGCAGGGCGCCCACTGCCAGGGCCGTCGCGGCGATCGTGGCCCGACGGCTGTCTGTGATGCGGGTACCGGTCATGGCTCAGGCTCCCTTCCTGGTACGGCGTTCGGTGGGCTGGGTGACGCGGTCGAGCATCAGCCCCAGGCAGACGATGGCCACGCCCGCGACGAGTCCGACCGCGAGGTCACCCGTCGCCAGTCCGGTGACCACGTCGTAGCCGAGGGCGCCGCCGCCCACCAGGCCGCCGATGATGACCACGGCGAGCACCAGGACCACGCCCTGGTTGACGGCGAGCAGCAGAGCCGGGCGGGCGAGCGGGAGTTGGACCTGGCGCAGCGTCTGCCAGCGGGTGGCACCGAGCGACCGGGCGGCCTCCACCGCCGCGGGGTCGACCTGTCGCAGACCCTGGGTGGTGATGCGGATGACGGCGGGCAGCGCGTAGACGACTGCTGCCGCCGCGGCGGGTGCGCGGCCCACGGCGAAGAGCGCGACGACCGGGATGAGATACACGAACTGCGGCATGGTCTGCATGACGTCGAGGACGGGCCGCAGTACGGCTTCGGTCCGGCGACTGCCCGCGGCGAGCACCCCGATGCCGAAGCCGACGACGAGGGTGACCGCCAGGGCCGCCAGGACCTGGGAGAGGGTGTCCATCGAGGGCTTCCACATGCCGAGGACGCCGATGGCGCAGAGCGCGAGCACCGCGGTGAGGGCCGTCTGCCAGGTGCCGATGAGCCAGGCCAGGGCGGCGACGATCAGCAGCGCGCCCCACCAGGGCAGGCCGGTCAGTCCGTCCCGCAGCGGGTCCAGGACCCAGGACGTGAAGTGCGCGGCCCAGTCGGCGGTGCCACCGACCACCGGGACACCGGAGTAGAGGTGGTCGACCATCCAGCCCTTGAAGTCGTTGACGGGCCGGGCGATGGCGATCGTGGCGCCGTTCGGCCAGAGCGTGGATCCGGCCAGCCTGCCCGCGACCGCCACAACGGCCGTGACGGCGACCGCGAGGGCCCAGCCGCGCCGGCCGCGTACGGCCCGGGGACCGCTGGGTTCGCTGCCCAGCCGGGCGCCCGCGGCGGCGGTGGTGCGGTCCATGACGACGGCCAGCAGCACGATCGGGACGGCGGCGGCCAGGGCGCCGCCGACGTCCACGGAGGCCAGGGCCTGGTAGACACGGTCGCCGAGGCCCGCGGCGCCGATGAGTGAGGCGATGACGGCCATCGAGAGCGCCATCATGATGGTCTGGTTGAGCCCGAGCAGGATTTCCTTGCGGGCCAGCGGCAGCCGCGCGGTGATGAGCCGCTGCCGGGCGGTGGAGCCCAGTGAGGTGACGGCCTCCAGCACTCCGGCGTCGGCGCCGCGCAGTCCGAGCGCGGTGAGCCGGGCCATCGGCGGGGCCGCGTAAACGACGGTGGCCAGCAGAGCGGCCGGCACGCCGATGCCGAAGACGAGGACCACCGGCAGCAGATAGGCGAAGGCGGGCAGCACCTGCATGGTGTCCAGGACAGGGCGCAGCAGCCGGAAGAGCCGGTCGGACAGACCGCCCGCCAGTCCCAGGACAGCGCCTACGACGGCGGAGACGACGACGGCCACCACCATCAGCGCGAGTGTCTGCATGGTCGGCACCCACATGCCCAGCAGGCCGCTGACCAGGAACGAGATCAGCGCGGTGAGGGCGATGCGCGGTCCGGCGACCCGCCAGGCCACGAGTGTGGCGGCGGCGGTGACGCCGGTCCAGCCCAGGGCGAGGAGCAGCAGGTACACGGCTCGCACGGCGATGATCACGGCATTGCTGAGGTAGCCGAGGAAGTACAGGAACAGCGGGTGGGTGTCGCGGTTGTCGATGATCCAGTCACTGACATCTCCCAGGGGCCGGGAGACGTCCACGGTCAGCGCGCCGGGCCACAGTCCACTGCCCCAGTGGGCGTTCGCGACCGGCACGAGGACGGCCGCGACGACGGCGAGTACCAGGAGTTTGCCCGGCCATCGGTGGAGCAGCGCGGCCCGGAGCCGCTCCGCGCCGTCCTTCGCGGACCGCGGGGTGCCGGTGCCGGCGGAGTCGGCGGTGGTGGCCGTCATGCCCGCCTCCGCCGCACGGTACGGGCGGGGGTGGTGCCCGGAGTCGGATGCGGGCGCATCAGGCGGCCACCTCCGCCCTGTCCAGCCGGGACACGACGGAGAGCAGACAGGCGTGGTCCACGACGCCCAGGCAGCGTCCGTCCTGGACGACGCGGACGGGACGGCCCGCGCGGACGACGACGTCGATGGCGTCACTGATGAGCGCGGTGGGGTCGAGGCTCTCGTCCTCGTCGCCCTCCGCGCCGACTGCCGGGCGCATGGCGCGGCGAACGGTGAGGACCTGTTCGCGCGGCACGTCACGGACGAAGTCCCGTACGTAGTCGTCGGCCGGGGATCCGACGATCTCCTCGGGGGTGCCGAGTTGCACGATCCTTCCGTCGCGCATGAGGGCGATGCGGTCGCCGAGTGTCAGTGCCTCGGACAGGTCGTGGGTGATGAAGACCATGGTGCGGCCTTCTTCCTTATGCAGCCGGACGACCTCTTCCTGCATGTCGCGCCGGATGAGCGGGTCCAGTGCGCTGAACGGCTCGTCGAACAGCAGGACTTCGGGGTCCACGGCCAGGGCGCGGGCAAGGCCGACGCGTTGCTGCTGGCCTCCGGAGAGTTCGCTGGGCCGTCGCTGTTCCAGGCCCGTGAGGCCGACCTTCCGGATGAACTCGGCTGCTCTGGCGCGTCGTTCGGCCCGGCCCACCCCCTGGATCTCCAGCCCGTAGCCGACGTTGTCCAGGACCGTGCGGTGCGGAAGCAGACCGAAGTGCTGGAAGACCATGGCGGCCCGGTGCCTGCGCAGTTCTCGCAGTTGGGCCTTGTCCATGGCCCGGACGTCCTCGCCGTCCATGCCGAGGCTGCCGCTGGTGGGCTCGATGAGCCGGGTCAGGCAGCGGACCAGGGTGGACTTGCCGGAGCCGGAGAGCCCCATCACCACGAAGACCTCGCCCTCGTGGACGTCGAAGGAGACATCGCGGACGGCCGCGGTGCATCCGGTGCGCTCGCGCAGTTCCTCGGCGGACAGTCCGGTGAGCGAGGCGTCGCCGGGGATCCGGTCGGCCCTGGGTCCGAAGACCTTCCACAGATTACGGACGGAGAAGACGAGTGCGCGGGGGTCCGTCGCGGGCTCGGGGGCGGGTGCGGTGGTCGCCATCAGACGTCACCTCCCGGTTTCGGGGCCGCGGCCAGCAGTTCGGCGCACTTCTCGCCCACCATGAGGACGCCGATCATCGGGTTGACCGCGGGCATCGTCGGGAAGACCGACGCGTCGGCGATGCGGATGCCCGACAGGCCGCGGACCCGCAGTTCGGGGTCGACCACGGCCAGGGCGTCGTCGGCCGCGCCGATGCGGCAGGTGCCCGCCGGGTGGTAGACGGTGTGGGCGACCTTGCGGGCGTACTCGCTGAGGTCCTCGTCGGAGGTGACCTCGGGGCCGGGGCAGACCTCGCGCTTCAGCCAGTGGGCCAGCGGTTCGGTCTTCGCGATCTCGCGGGCGAGGCGGATGCCGTCGACCAGTGTCCGGCCGTCGTAGTCGTCCTCGTCGGTGAAGTACCGGAAGTCCAGGGCCGGTTTGGCCTCGGGGTCGGAGCTGGTGAGGTAGAGCCGTCCGCGGCTGCGCGGCTTGGGGATGTTGGGTGTCATCGACACTCCGTGCTCGGGCTTCTCGTAGCCGAGACGTTCGGGGTTGTCGGTGAACGGGATCTGGTAGAAGTGGAACATCAGGTCGGGCCCGCGGGATCCGGGGTCACGCCGTACGAAGAGCCCGGCGTCCGAGTCCATCGCGGAGTTCTCCGGGATGGGTCCGTCGGTCTCCCAGACGATGACCGACTCGGGGTGGTCGAGGAGGTTCTCGCCGACGCCCGGCAGGTCGTGCACGACGGGTATGCCCAGGGCTTCCAGGTCCTGCTGTGGGCCTATGCCGGACAGCATCAGCAGCCGCGGCGTGTCCACCGCGCCCGCGCAGACGAGCACTTCGCGCCCGGCCCGCAGGAGGATCTCCTCACCGTCCTTGGTACGGACGTGCACGCCGGTGACCCGGTTGTCCGCCAGTTCCAGTTTGTGGGCCCAGGTCTCCAGCATGATGCGGAGGTTGGGGCGGTCCCCGGCCTCGATGTGCGGGTGGAGATAGGCCACCGACGCGGAGGACCGCTTGTTGTTCTCCGGGTGGTAGGCGAGGTCGAAGAAGCCGACGCCCTCGTGGAAGGGCTCCTTGTTGAACCCCTCGACCCGCGGGACGTCCGCGGCCTGCTGGGCCGCCGCCACGAAGTCCCGGGCGATGGCGTTCCGGTCCTTCTCGTCCACGGCGACGATGTTGTTGCGGAGCCTGTCGAAGTAGGGGTCCATGGACTTCGCGTCCCAGCCGGCGGCGCCCCGCTCGGACCACTCGTCCCAGTCGCCGGGCAGCGGCTTGAAGGAGATCAGCGTGTTGTGCGACGAGCAGCCGCCGAGCACCCGGGCGCGGCTGTGCAGGATGTGCGAATTGCCGCGCGGCTGCTCGGTGGTGGGGTACGCGTAGTCGAGGTCGCCGCCCAGCAGGCCGAGCCAGCGCCGGAGGGTGAGGACGTCGTCGCGGTCGATGTCGGTCGGGCCGCCTTCGACGACGACGACGCTGACACCGGGGTCCTCGGTGAGCCGGGAGGCGATCACCGAACCCGCGGTGCCGCCGCCGACGACGACGTAGTCGGCGGTGAGCGTGGATATCTCGGAGGGCATGAGGCGTGGCTCCTTCTGCTTCTGCGAAGTGCTGGCGCGCTGAAGACGTGACGCGGTGAACAGAGAGGGGCTCAGCCCGCGAACCAGCGGACCGGTGCGGGCCGCAGGTTCTCGTAGATGTGCTTCGACTCGCGGTACTCGTCGAGGCCCGAGAGGCCCAGTTCCCGGCCGATGCCCGACTTGCCGAAGCCGCCCCACTCCGCCTGCGGGAGGTAGGGGTGGTAGTCGTTGATCCAGACGGTGCCGTGCCGCAGCCGGGCGGCGACGCGCCGGGCGCGGGCGGTGTCGCCCGACCAGACGGCGCCCGCCAGTCCGTACTCGGTGTCGTTGGCGAGGGCCACGGCCTCCTCCTCGTCGCGGAAGGACTCCACGGTCAGGATGGGGCCGAAGGTCTCCTCACGGACGACCTTCATCTCGCGGTGGCAGCCGTCCAGGACGGTGGGCAGGTAGAAGTAGCCGGTGGCGGGCCGCAGTTCGGACGGTTCCGGGCGCTGTCCGCCGCAGCGCAGCTTCGCGCCCTCGGCCAGCGCGGAGGCGACGTACGCCTCGACCTTGTCGAGCTGCTGCTGGGAGACCAGCGGTCCGCACTCGACGCCGTCGGCGGTGCCCCGGCCGAGCCTGATCTTCTCGGCGCGGTGGGCGAGTTCGGTGACGAAGCGGTCCTTGACGGACTCCTCGACGATGAGCCGGGCGCCTGCCGAGCAGACCTGGCCGCTGTGGATGAAGGCGGCGTTCAGGGCCTGGTCGACGGCGGTGTCGAAGCCGTCCTCGGTGGCGCAGGCGTCGGCGAAGACCACATTGGGGTTCTTGCCGCCCAGCTCCAGTGCGATCCGCTTCGCCCCGGCGACCGCGGACTGTGCGGCCCTGGTGCCGCTGGCCAGTCCGCCGGTGAAGGAGAACAGGTCGACCTGCGGGTGTTCGGCCAGCCGGGCGCCGACGGGGACGCCCGGTCCGGTGACGATGTTCGCCACTCCGGCGGGCAGACCGGCCTCCACCAGCAGCTTCACCAGGTGCACGGTGGACAGCGGGGTGACCTCGCTGGGCTTGACGACGAAGGTGTTGCCCGCCGCGAGAGCCGGTGCGATCTTCCAGCTGGCCTGCAGCAGGGGGTAGTTCCAGGGCGTGATGAGGGCGCAGACGCCGACCGGCTCGTGCACGACCACGCTGTGCACATCGGGCGATCCGGCGTCCACGACCCGGCCGCCGCTCTCGTTCGTCACCAGATCGGCGAAGTAACCGAAGGCGTTCGTGACGTCGTCGACGTCCACCCGGCCCTCTTCCAGGGTCTTGCCGGTGTCGCGGCTCTCGATGAGCGCGAGCTCCTCACGGTCCCGCTGCAGCAGTCCGGCGACCCGGCGGAGCAGGGCGGCGCGTTCGGCCACCGGGGTGCGCGGCCAGGTGCCCTGTCCGCCGTCGAAGGCGCGGTGCGCTGCCAGGACCGCGGCGTCGGCGTCCGCCGCGCCGCCCTCCGCCACGGTACGGAACGGCCGGGCATCGGCGGGGTCGAGAACCTCCCGTACGGCGCCGGATGCGGCGGCTCGCCACACCCCGTCTACATGAATGGTCTCTGCTGCCGACACGTTGTTCTGCCTTTCCTTACCCAGCACTTGCCACTGGTTCCGACCAGCGACTTGGTCACCTCCCCGATTGCTCTTTACCTATTCCTGAATGTCACCGGAAAGTGATCCGGCTCACCGAAAGAACGTACGGAACCGGTCCGGCCCGCCCCGGCGAACGCACTGGTGCGTGGCCGGCGGGCCTGACCTGCTCCGTCGTCAGGCCGTGTACAGCGGCCCGTTGTCGAGCCCCGTGGGGCCGTCCGACCGCAGTGCCCGCAGGAACCGCAGCTGCTCCAGGTCCTGGAAGTAGCCCCCTCCTTCGTGCCGGTTCCAGGGCCACACCCGGATGCTGCGCGGCCCCGCCCAGTGGTTGTACGCGGCGAAGACCGTCGACGGCGGGCAGATGTCGTCCATCAGCGCCACCGAGAACAGCGCGGGAACGTGCGCCCGCGCGGCGAAGTTGACCCCGTCGAAGTAGGACAGGGTCCGGAAGACCTGTTCCGCGGAGTCGCGGTGGGTCCGCAGATACGTCCAGATCTCGCGGTAGGCGTTGCCTTCCACCACGTCGAGTGCCCGTCGGAAGTGGCACAGGGACGGCTGGTCGACCAGGGCGGCGGTCACCCCGTCGGCCAGTGCCGATGCGGCGAGCGCGATGCCGCCGCCCTGGCTGCCGCCGGCGATGACGATGCGCTCGGGGTCGACCGACGGGTGGCTGCGGGCGGCGTCCACGGCGCGTACCGCGTCGGTGAAGACCCGGCGGTAGTAGTAGTCGGCCGGGTCCTGGATCCCGCGGGTGACCATGCCGGGCGACGACGAACCGGCGCTGCCGTGCGGGTCGCCGGTGGCACCGGGCTGCAGTGAGCCGCCCTGGCCGCGGGTGTCCATCAGCAGATGGGCGTACCCGGCGGACGGCCAGGTCAGCCACTCGTACGGGAAGCCGCGCCCGCCGCCGTAGCCGAGGAAGCCGACCACGCAGGGCAGTGGTCCGGTGGCGGAGGCGGGGACCAGCAGCCAGCCGGCCACCGGGTCGCCCCCGAAGCCGGGGAAGCTCACGTCGAAGACGTTCACCTCGGTCAGGCAGGCGTCGTACGGGGTGAAGACCGCGGGCCGGTCGTGACGGCGGGCCTCGGCGAGGGTTTCGGTCCAGAAGGCGTCGAAGTCCTCGGGTTCCTCCCGGTCCGGGAGGTAACTCCGCAGCTCCTCCAGGGGTTTGTCCATCAGCGGCACGGGGGCAGCTCCCCGGTTCCGGGGGTGGTGTGTTCCGGACGGGCCGGGTCGTGCGGGGGCGGATTCGGGTGCGCCCCGCGCTCGGCGCCCCGGACGGTGAGCTGGTCCGGTGCGTCCACCCGGGCCCGGCCCGCCGCGTCGAGCGATACGGACAGGGGGGCGCCGGCGACCTGGAAGCCGCTCAGGTCCAGCGGGCCCAGGCCGTCCGAGGCGTGCGGGGCCAGGCGCAGCGTGCCGCCGGGCACGTCCGCCTCCAGGCCGAGGGCCGCTTGGAGCAGCAGTACGACCGAGGCCGCCGACCAGGCCTGCGGGCGGCAGGACGCCGGGTAGGGCGCGGGGGAACTGTCGACGGCGGATCCGTGGCCCGCGAACAGTTCGGGGAGCCGGGCGTCGAAGGCCGCGGAGGCCTCGACCAGTCCGGCGGCCAACGAGGCGGCCTCGCGCGGGAATCCGGCCCTGACCAGGCCGTGCACCGCGATGGCGGTGTCGTGCGGCCAGATGGAACCGATGTGGTAGCCGAAGGGGTTGAACCCGGTGGAGTCGGTGCTGAGGGTCCGCAGTCCGAAGCCGGAGTCCAGCTCGGGTCCGGCGAGGCGGGCGGCGAGCAGGGCGCTCTCCTCCGGGTCGAGCAGCCCGGTGCCCAGGAGATGGCCGAAGCCCGAAGTGACCGCGTCCACCGGGCGCTTGTCGGCGTCCAGCGCCACCGCCGGGTAGCGGCCCGACGCGTCCTCGACCCAGAAGCTCTCCCGGAAGCGGACCCGCAGCCGGGCGGCCCACTCCTCCCAGCGTTCGGCGCCCGGCCGGTCGAAGGCACGGAGCAGCGCGGCCCCGGCGAGCGCGGCCTCGTAGCCGTACGCCTGCACCTCGCACAGCGCGATGGGGGCCTCGGCGAGGCGGCCGTCCCGCCAGCGGATGGAGTCGCCGGAGTCCTTCCAGCCCTGGTTGGCGAGGCCGTGGCCGGTGGTGTCGATGTATTCGAGCAGACCGTCCCCGTCGGCGTCGCCGTGGGTGGCGAGCCATTCCAGGGCGGCCTCCATGTGCGGCAGCAAGTCCCGTACCTGCTCGGGATCCAGACCCCAGCGCCAGGCGTCGTGCAGCAGGATCACCCAGAGGGGGGTGGCGTCCACGGTTCCGTAGTAGACCGGCGGCAGAACGGGTCCCTCTGCCAAGTCGCGTTCGTCGCGGCGGACTTCGTGCAGGATCTTGCCGGGCTGTTCCTCGGTGTCCGGGTCGGTGACCGCGCCCTGCCGCCGGGCGAGGGTGCGCAGGGTGCCCGCGGCCAGTTCGGTGCCGAGCGGCAGCAGCATCCGCGCGGCCCAGAGGGAGTCCCGCCCGAAGAGCGTGAGGAACCACGGGGAGCCGGCCGCGAGGAAGCGGTCACCCGGGTCGAGCGGGTCGGACAGCAGCAGCCGCCCCAGATCGTCCACGGACCGGGCGAGCAGCCGGTCCAGGCGCCGGTCGGCGCTGCGCAGTTCGACGGGCGACCACGGTACGGCGTCACGGGCCACGGCCGGGAACTGGTCCGGCTCCGCGTCGACGACGGTGCACTCGACGGACGTCCGCCAGGTACCGCCGGAAGGAATCGTCACCTGGTAGTGCAGCGCGCCGTCGGCGGGCTCGATCCGCGGGGACCCGGAAGCGGGGCGCAGCCGGACGGTGACCTCCCCGTCGCTCCAGGCCAGGCCGTCGCCCTCGGCACGGGCGGGCAGCGCGGGACGGGGCCGGCCTGCCTTGACGTCGGCCATCCGCGCCAGATCGGTCCCCGCGGTGAGGGTCATCGCGAACCGGACCTCCTGGAGCCCGGCGTTGGTGATCTCCACGTCCTCGCGCAGGGTGCCCGGGTCGACCGAGCGGCGGCGCAGGAGGGTGACCGCGGGGTCGGCGGTGTGCTCACCCACACCGCGCAGAACTGCCCGGAAGACGGTCTGCTCGGCGGATATCAGCACGGTGCCGACCGGTGCCAGCGGGATGTTCCGGACCTGGAGGGACAGCGTCGCGAGCATCCGGCGATCGCCGTGGAAGAACCCGTCGGCTCCGCCCGCGAAGTCCCCGTGCGACCTGGAGAGCACCAGGCTGGGGGCGTAGAGCGTGGTGCAGGTGTCATGCAGGAAGGGCTGCAGACCCTCGGTGACGACGTCCGTGGGCGGAGGGCCCCCGGCGGGGTGTCCCTGGACGGCCATGTTCACTGGGTGGCGCCTCTCGTTCATGGGATCGCGGTTGCGGACCGCGGATTTTGGATCGATCAAAATTCACCCTAGCCCTTGCCAAGCTGGTGTTGAAGAGAGTTTTATCGATCCATCGCAGATGCAGCGCCGCATTTCGAGTGGGCGGCGTACGGATGACGGAGGCTGTTGGTGGCACGTACAACCCCTGGTGGCGGGCGCGGAAACGCGCCGGTCACGCTGGCTCTGGTAGCCCAGCGCGCGGGAGTGTCCACGCAGACGGTCTCCAACGCGCTCAACTCCCCCGAGCTGCTGGCACCGAGGACACTGGAGCGGGTCCGGGCCGCGATCACCGAGCTGGACTACCGTCCGCACCAGGCCGCCCGCTCGCTGCGCACCCGTTCGAGCCGGCTGATCGGATACGGCATCCAGCCGACGCCACCGGGTCTGTCGACGCCCGTGCACGATCACTTCCTGCACGCACTGTCGGACTCGGCGGACAAGGCCGGGTACCGCATGCTGCTGTTCGCCGCCCCCATCGGCGGGGACGACGAGACCGAGCGTTACGACGATCTGCTGCGGGAACACTCGGTCGACGCCTTTGTGCTCAGCAACACCTACCGCGGCGACCGCCGGCACGCCTGGTTGCACAAACACGGCGTTCCCTTCGTCGCGTTCGGCCGGACCTGGGCCGCTCGCGACATCAGTGACTGGGTGGACGTCGACGGCGCCCACGGAACCGGGGCCGCGGTCGATCATCTGGTGGCCGCCGGTCACCGCAAGATCGCCTTCCTCGGCTGGCCGCGCGGTTCCGGTGTCGGCGACGACCGGGCCCGCGGCTGGCGGGAGGCGATGCGGCAGCACGGTCTGCCCGTACGCGAACTACGGGTGTCCTCGGTGGACGACGTGGACGCCGCACGGGACGCGGTGGGACCTGTCCTGACGCGTGCCACGGCGGTCGTCGCGGCCAGCGACACCCTGGCGCTGGGCTGCTACCGGGCGCTGCGCGACAGCGGCCGGAGTCCGGGCAGGGACGTGGCGGTGGTCGGCTTCGACGACTCCCCCGCCGCCGGTCTGCTCTCCCCGAGCCTCAGCAGCGTCCGCCAGCCGCTGGAGGAGGTCGGCCGGGCGTGCACCCGGCTGCTCATGTCCCGTATCAACGACCGGCGGGTCGAGCCGGAGCAGATCCTGCTGGCACCGGAACTGGTGGTCCGGGAGAGCTCTGCGACCACGCTCCGCCCGTAACGGCCCTTTGCCCCGCCCCCTTTCACTTTCACCCTCACCACCTTCACCTTCACCCTGCACGCCTCAGCTCCGCCTTCGGCGTCTCTCCGTCCCGTACAGAAAGCCCTGGAGAAAACGATGACAGTACGCAGAGCCGCGACCGCCACCGCTGTGTGCGGCGCGTTCCTGCTCACCGGGTGTTCGTCCAACTTCGGCAGCAACAGCAGCGCCGAACAGGACACCAAGAGCAAACAGAGCCTCAACGTGATGATCGGCTCCTCGGGCGACGCCGAGACGAAGGCCGTCAGGACAGCGGCTGCGGCCTGGGCGAAGAAGACCGGCAACACCGTCACGGTGGTGCCCGCCCAGAATCTGGACCAGCAGCTCGGCCAGGCGCTGGCGGGAGGCAAGCCGCCGGACGTCTTCTACGTGGGCTCGTCGGTCTTCGCCAACTACGCCAAGGGCAACTCGCTGTACGCCTACGGGGACCAGCTCGCGGACAAGGACGACTTCTCGGCGTCGCTGCGCAAGTCCTTCAGCTACGGCGGCAAGTTCATGTGCGCGCCCAAGGACAGCTCCACCCTGGCGCTGGCGGTCAACACCACGATGTGGAAGAATACCGGTCTCACCGAGGCCGACTACCCGAAGACCTGGGAGGACCTGGAGAAGACCGCCAGGAGGCTGACCACGAAGAAGGTCACCGGTCTGGTCGTGGACGGCTCGTACAACGAGCTCGGCGGCTTCCTCAAGCAGTCCGGCGGATGGATAACCGACGCCGGGCAGACCAAGGTGACCGCTGACAGCGCCGCCAACGTCAAGGCGCTGACGTACCTCAAGAAGCTGCTGGGCGAAGGCGTGCTGAAGTACCCCAAGCAGGTCGACACCGGCTGGGGCGGCGAGGCGCTCGGTACGCAGAAGGCCGCGATGACCATCGAGGGCAACTGGCTGACCGGGGCGATGAAGACGGACTACCCGTCCGTGGGCTACAAGGTCGTCGCCCTGCCCGAGGGGCCGTCCGGCAAGGGCACGCTGTCCTTCAGCACCTGCTGGGGCATCGCCAACAAGAGCTCCCACCACGCCGCCGCCGTGTCGCTGGTCAAGGCGCTCACCACCGCGGAGCAGCAGCTGTCCTTCGCCGATGCCTTCGGGGTCATGCCGTCGCGGGACAGCGCACTGGCCACCTTCAAGGAGAAGCACCCGCAGGACAAGGCGTTCAGCGACGGGGCGGCGTACGCGCAGGGCCCGGTCACCGTTCCCGGGTTCACCAAGGTGCTGACCCAGTTCGACACCGATCTGGCCGGGCTGGCGACCGCCGATCCCAAGAAGATCCTTTCCGACCTGCAGACCAATGGTGAGCAGGTACTCAAGGGCGGCAACTGACCCGTCTGCAGCACCTGGTTCCACTTGATGTCGCACGACGCCCGCCGGGCCCCACCGGCGGGCGCAGGAGGAGAGAACAATGAGCCAGCACGGCAACGGCGCCGTCGCGGTGCCGGTGGGGGCCGGAGGTGCCGGCGCCGGACCGGCCGGCCGCGCCCGCGGCGCCGGAACGCAGCGCGGACGCCGCGGCCCCGGGGGTCGCCGAGGCACCGGTATCAAGGGCCGCCAGGGAATGTGGGGGTGGCTGTTCGTCAGCCCCATGGTGATCGTCCTCGGGCTGTTCCTGCTGCTGCCCATCGGGATGGCCCTGTGGGTGAGCATGCTGCACTGGGACGGGCAGTCGAACCCGTTCAGCGGCGCCGCCGACTTCGTAGGAGTGCACAACTACACCGATCTGCTGACCCGCGAGGGGCAGGACCGGAAACTGTTCATGACGTCGGTACGCAACAACCTGTACTACGTCCTGCTGGTGGTGCCGTTGCAGACGGCCCTCTCGCTGGGGCTGGCCATCGCCGTCAACAGCCGCCGGATCAAGGGGAAAGGGTTGTTCCGGACCGTCTTCTACTTCCCCTCGGTGACCAGTTCCATCGCCATCTCGACCGTCTTCCTCTTCCTGTTCCAGGGCAGCGGCGCGGTGAACGCGCTGCTGAAGTGGGTCGGCATCACCGGACCGAAGTGGTTCACCGACGCCCACGGCCTGGTGTGGAGCCTGCTCGGCATGCTCGGCATCGTCGACCCCGACAGGCCGGTGCCCGCGCTCGCGGCCCACGGATTCCTGGGACTGTCCTGGTGGGACTGGCTGTCCGGGCCGTCCATCGCGATGTGCACCATCATCGTGCTGGCGGTGTGGACCACCTCGGGCACCTACATGCTGATCTTCCTCGCCGCGCTCCAGGACGTCCCCGCCGAGTTGGAGGAGGCGGCGCTGCTGGACGGCGCCAGCCGCTGGCAGTCCTTCCGCAACGTCACGCTCCCGGCCCTCAGGCCGGTGCTGTTCCTGGTGGTCACCCTCGGACTGATCGGCTCCTGGCAGGTCTTCGACGCGGTCTACGTGATGAGCCAGGGCGCACCCGCCAACACCACGCTCACCCCCGCGTTCCTCTCGTACACCGCCGGATTCCAGGATGCCGACTACGGGCGCGCGGCAGCGATCGCCTTCATCCTGCTGGCGATCATCCTGGCGATGACCGTGGTGCAGCGCGTGCTGCTCCGCGACCGCGACGCGGCCGGCACCGGTACGCGTGGCCGGTTCCCCCGCAGGAGGACCTCATGAGCAGCCGGACCACCACCACGGCCCGTCGCCGTCCGACCGGCGGTACGGGGGACCGCACCGTGCGCACGGTCGTGTACCTGCTGCTCGCCGGTGTCGGGCTGATGTACCTGCTGCCGTTCGTCATCCAGGTCGTGACGTCCCTCAAGACCGATCCGGACGCTGCCGCGCATCCGCTGTCGCTCCTGCCGGACCCGTTCTCGCTGAATTCCTACCGGCGGCTGTTCGGGCTGGGCGGGACCGGCGACGCCGTGCCGTTCACCCGGTGGCTGGCGAACTCCGCACTGGTCACCCTCTTCATCACCGCCGGGCGGGTCTTCTTCGACTCGCTGGCCGGGTACGCGCTGGCCCGGCTGGACTTCCGCGGGCGCGCCCTGCTCTTCAACGGGCTGCTCGCGGTGATGTCGGTGCCCGGTGTGGTGCTGCTGATCCCCAAGTTCCTGGTCCTCAACCAGCTGGGCATCTTCGACAGTTACGCCGGCATGGTGATCCCGTTGCTGGTGGACGGGGCCGGCGTGTTCATCATGCGGCAGTTCTTCGTGTCGGTCCCCAGGGAGGTGGAGGAGGCGGCCAGGATCGACGGGGCGAGCATCTTCCGTACGTTCTGGTCGGTGGTCCTGCCGATGGCGAGGCCCGCGCTAATCACCCTGACGATCCTCTCGTTCCAGGGTTCGTGGAACGAGTTCACCCACTTCCTGGTGGCCACCCAGTCCCCGCAGTACGAGACGCTGACGACCGGTCTGGCACATCTCGTCTCGGGCAGCCTGAGCGCGGGCACCCAGTACCCGCTCAAGCTCACCGCGGCGCTGCTCGCGACCGTCCCGGTGGCCGTGCTGTTCTTCGCCTTCCAGCGGCACTTCGTGCGCAGCGCGAACTCCGGAGCGGTCAAACAGTGACAGTGGCCGGGAAGTAGCAGCGGTCAGGGAGGAGCAGCGGACCGGCGGTGACACCGGTCGGGGAGGAGCACCGGGCGCCCGGAGCGCCCCTCACTTCTCGGCGGACGCCCCCACCTGACGGGGGGCGTCCGCCGTTTCCGTATCCGCCGCCCGACCGGTCCGGTACGCCGCCCGTCCCCCCGAGACCGCTGCCCGCCCGCCGTTGTGGAGCTCGAAGCGCAGGTCCGGGGAGGCTGCTGCGTCGGTGGGCTCCCAGGTGTGTGCCGTGAGGAGGTCGCCCGGGAAGACGGGGGCGGCGAACCGCCCTTCCAGCCGGACCAGGTCGGCCGGATGGGCGCCGGCGTACCGGGCGAGCGGAAGTGTCGCCGCGGCGAGCGAGCACAGACCGTGCAGGAACGGCCGCGGCTGCCCGGCCGCGCGGGCCGCCTCCGGGTCGATGTGCATGGCGTGGCGGTCGCCGAGCAGACGGTAGAGCGCCGCCTGGTTCGGCGCCGTCGCCACCTCGGTCCGGTGGTCCGTCGGCCCCGGCGGGACGGCCGGCGCCGACGGTCCGCGTTCGCCGCCGAACCCGCCGCGGCCCGGCGCGAAGAGGGACCAGGTCGCTACGGAGAAGTCGCTGACCACCACGACGTCGAACACCGCGGCCGAGCCCTTGTCCCACACGTCCCCGACGTACGCCCGCATCGCCACCTTCCCGGCACGCGGCAGCGGAGCCAGCACCTCCAGCCGCTGGGCGCCGTGCACCGCGGTGCGGATGTCGAACGCGCCCAGCGCGCCCAGCGCGTCGGGGGCCCACTGGGCCAGGGTGAGGGCGAACGTCGGCAGCACCCTGAGGCGCTCCTCGAAGACCAGGTCCAGGTCGGTGGCGTCCGCGCCGATCGCCAGGGCGTAGAGGATCGCGTCGCTCTCCTCGTACGAGACGGTGCGCTCCCCCAGCGGACGGCCCCGCCAGGCACCCGCCCCGGTCCCTTCCGGCGCGCTCACCCGGCCGCGCCCAGGACGAGGCCGCTGGTGGGTACGCCGGTGCCCGCGGTCACCAGCACATGGCCCACGTCCGGTGGCTGGTTGACGGAGGTGCGGCGGATGAGGCGGACCGCCTCGGCGATGCCGTTCATCCCGTGCAGATAGGCCTCACCGAGCTGGCCGCCGTGGGTGTTGGTGGGCAGCAGGCCACCGATTTCCAGGTGCCCGTCGGCGATGAAGTCCTTCGCCTCGCCGGGCGCGCAGAACCCCAGTTCCTCCAGTTGCGGGAGGACCAGCGGGGTGAAGTGGTCGTAGAGGACGGCGGCGTCCATGTCGGCGGGGCCGAGGCCGCTCTGGGCGTAGAGCTGTTCGCCGACCAGACCCATCTCGGGGATGGCTGCGGCCCCGGTCCGGTAGTAGCTGGTCATCATGTGCTGGTCGCGTCCCGATCCCTGTGCCGCGCCGAGGACCTGGGCCGGGGGATGCGGCAGGTCGCGGGCGCGCTCGGCCGACACCAGGACGAGCGCCTGGCCGCCGTCGGTCTCCTGGCAGCAGTCGAGCAGCCGCAGCGGTTCGGCGATCCAGCGGGAGGCCTGGTGGTCCGCCAGGGTGATGGGTCGGCCGTGGAACCAGGCCGCCGGGTTCGTCGCCGCGTGCTTGCGGTCCACGACGGCGACCCGGCCGAAGTCCTCGCTGGTGGCGCCGTATTCGTACATGTAGCGGCGGGCGAACATCGCCACCCACTGGGCGGGGGTGCTCAGGCCGTGCGGTGTCATCCAGGAGTACGCGGCCCGGTCGGCGCCGGTGTCCATGGCCCGGTCGGCCTGGCCGAGCCCGTAGCGCTCGCCGGAGCGTTCGTTGAACGCCCGGTAACAGACCACGACTTCGGCCACCCCGGTGGCGATGGCCATGGCGGCCTGCTGCACCGTTCCGCACGCGGCCCCGCCGCCGTAGCCGACGCGGGAGAAGAACTTCAGCTCTCCCATGCCGGTGTTGCGGGCGATGTGGATCTCGGAACTGGTGTCGGAGGTGAAGGTCACGAGCCCGTCGACGTCGGACGGTGTGAGCCCCGCGTCCGCGACGGCGGCGAGCACGGCCTCGCAGGCGAGCCGCAGTTCGCTGCGCCCGGACTTCTTGGAGAACTCGGTCGCGCCGATACCGGCGATGGCGGCGGCGCCGGACAGGGCGTTCATCGGGATTCCTCCTGCGCGAACTGGACGACGACGGTGCCGGTGACATGGCTGCCCAGGCGGTTGTCACCGCGGACCCGGATCTCGGCCCGGCCCGCGTCCACGGCGGTCACGGTGCCGCTGAGGACCATCGTGTCGCCGGGGTGGTTGGGGACGCCCAGCCGGATGCGGATCGCTTTGACGACGGCGGACGGTCCGGCCCACGCGCTGACGAACCGGTCGACCAGGCCGTTGGTGGTCAGGATGTTCATGAAGATGTCCGCCGACCCTCGCTCGACGGCCGAATCCGGGTCGTGGTGCACGTCCTGGAAGTCGCGGCTCGCGAGGGCGGTGGCCACGATCATCGTCCGGGTGAGCGGAACCGACAGCTCGGGGAGGGTGTCGCCGACGGCCGGCCCGGTTCGGGCGCGGGCCGTCACGGCGTCACCGGTCCGCCGCCGGCGAGTTCGGCGCCGAGCTGCGCGAGGGTGGCCCCCGCGCCGCCGAGGGTGCCCGCGATCTGCCTGCCCCACAGGAAGTGCCGGTGCACCGGGTAGTCGGTGTCGACGCCGATCCCGCCGTGCACGTGCTGCACCCGGTGGACCACGTTCAGGCCCGCCTCGTTCGCCCACCACCGTGCCACCAGCACCGCCCGCGCGGCTTCCGCGCCCGCCTCCAGGTCGGAGACCGCCTGCCAGTGGGTCACCCGCATCGCGTCGATGTCGATGTAGCAGTCGGCGAGCTGGTGCTGCACGGCCTGGAAGGTCGCCAGCGGCCTGCCGAACTGCTCCCGCTCACTGAGATAGGTGGCGGCATGTGCCAACGCACCCTGTGCGACGCCCAGTTGGACGGCGGAGAGGGCGACGGACGCGCGGTCGAGCAGCCACTCCAGCACACCGGTTCCGGGGGTGCCCACGGCCTGCGCGGCGGCGTCGTCCAGGACGAGATGCCCGCTGAGGTCGTACGTCGTGGTCTCGGCGGCCTCCCAGCGGGCCCCCTCGGTGTCCGTCTCGACCAGGAAGAGCCCGGTGCCCTGCTCGGCGGTGGCCGCGACCAGGACGTGCCCGGCCCCGAACGGTGAGGGGACAGCGGCCTTCGTCCCGGTCAGCCGCCAGGCCGCCGGTCCGTCGCCGTCCACCGGGACGGCCCGCGCCCGGCACGCGGGGTGGGCCGCGTCCGCCGGACCGAACTCCTCCAGTGCGACGGTGAGCCGTCCGCTCCCGTCCACGGCCCCCGGCAACAGCGCGGCCCGCTGCCCGGGGGTGCCGTGCGCGGCGACCGCCAGGGCGCCGACCCCGGCCGACCACAGCGGTACGGGTGCGACACGGCGTCCCTGCTCCTCCAGGAGCACGCTGAACGCGCCGAGTCCGAGGCCCGCCCCGCCCGCGTCCACGGGCAGCACGATGCCCAGCAGCCCGGCCTTCGCCAGCTGCGCCCACAGCTCCGGGTCGGTACGGTCCGGCCCGCTCTCCACCTCACGCAGCCGGGCGGAGGTGGCCCGGTCGGTGAAGATCTCGGCCGCGAGGTCGCGGACCGCCAGCAGTTCCTCGTCGAGCGTGAAGTCCATCAGTGTGCTTCCTCCTGCGCGAGCGGCCGGAACACCGGCAGTGACAGCTCCGGATCGGGGTCGGTCCAGTCGAGTACGACGTCCATGCCGACGTGCACGCCGGACGGTTCGACACCCGTCAGGCCGGCGATCAGCCGGGTGCCCTCGGTGAGTTCGACGACCGCCACGACCAGGGGGAAGTCGAACGCGGGGTGGCGGGGGTGGTGGTTGACGGTGAAGCTGTGGACGGTTCCGCCGCCCGCGGCCCCGACGGTGTCCCAGTCGAAGGAGTGGCAGTCCGGGCAGCAGGGCCCGGTCGGATGGCGCAGGGCACCGCAGCCCGTGCAGCGCTGGATGACCAGCCGGTGTTCCCGGGCGGCAGCGAACCAGAAGGCGTTGTCGCTGTTGAGCGCGGGCCGCGGGCGCAGCGCGGGCGGCTCCTGGGCCTGCGTGTTCCGCGGCCGGAACCGCAGGGTGCGCCAGCGCTGGGTGGCGACGGTCCCGCCCTGCGCGTCGGTGTACGTCTTCAGGGTGGTGACGAACCGGCCCTCGCCCAGCGCGGTGGTCTTCTGCGGGGAGATCGCCTCGACGACCTCGGTCACGGAGATGTGGTCGCCCGGGACCAGTTCGCGGAAGAACTCCAGCTCGGAGTCGGTCGCCACCACCGAGGTGTATCCGCCTTCGGCGAGCAGCCCGGTCAGTTCACCGAAGGCTCCCTGGTCACCGGCGGCTGTGGCGGCGGCGTAGCCGGGCATGGTCCATGCCTGGATCATCGAGGCGGGGGCGACCACGCCGGGGCGGCCGGCGGCCCGCGCCGCTGCGTCGTCCAGATGCACGCGATTGCTGTCGCCCATCGCCTCGGCCCAGTGCCGGATCATCGGTACGTTGACCGGGTCGGGTCCGGGTGTCACCGGCCGCAGTTCGCGTCCGGTGAAGGCCTGGAGCCGCTTCTCGTACACGTCGCTCATGCGCTCCTCCTCCGCCGCGGCAGGCCCAGGCCGTTGGTGGCGACCAGGTCGCGGAGAATTTCGTTCACACCGCCGCCGAAGGTGTTCACGATGCCCTGCCGGGAGAGCTGTTCGACCTGTCCCGACAGAGCGGCGCCGGGTGACTCGGGGCGGATCCGGCCGGCCGCGCCGAGGATGCCGGTGAGGGTGCGCTGTACGTCGACGTGCGTCTCGGTGCCGTACGCCTTGGCCGCGCCCGCGTCGGCGCCGGACAGGGTGGAGCGGGCGACCTCGCCCGTCATCTTCCAGTTCATCAGGCGCATCGCCTCCAGCTTGGCGTAGCTGCGGGCGAAGTCCCGCTGGACCCAAGGGAGTTCGGCGAGGCCGTTCTCCTTGGCCCACTCCAGGGTCTGCTCCCACAGGTCGATGGTCCGGCCGCCGAGCGCGGCGAGTCCGATGCGCTCGTGGTTGAGCTGTGTGGTGATCAGCTGCCAGCCGCCGTTCACCTCGCCGACCACATGGCCCGCTGGGACCCGGACGCCGCTGTAGTAGGTGGCGGTCACCAGCAGGCCGCCGACCGTGCGGATCGGGCTCCAGGAGAACCCCGGGTCGGTGGTCGGGACGGTGAGGACGGAGATGCCCCGGTGCTTGGGCGCGCCGGGGTCGGTGCGGCAGGCGAGCCAGATGTGGTCGGCGGTGTTGGCGCCGCTGGTGAAGATCTTGCTGCCGTCGATGACGAAGTCGTCGCCGTCCCGTACGGCCCGGGTGGTCAGCGAGGCGAGGTCGGTCCCGGCGCCGGGTTCCGTGTAGCCGATGGCGAAGACGATGTCGCCGGAGAGGATGCCGGGCAGGAACTTCTTCTTCTGTTCGGGGGTGCCGTACGCCATCAGCGTCGGGCCGACCGTGTTGACGGTGACGAACGGGAACGGCAGCCCGGCCCGTTGCACCTCGTCGAAGAACACGTACTGCTCCGCCACGGAGCGGCCCTGACCGCCGTACTCCTCGGGCCAGCCGATGCCGAGCCAGCCGTCGGCGCCGAGCCTGGCAACCACCTCGCGGAAGCGGTCGCCGCCGACTCCCGCCTCGCCGGCCCGGCGTCGCTCGTCGGCCGGGAGCAGTCCGGCGAAGTACGTCCGCAGCTCCTCGCGGAGCCGGCGGTGCGCTGGTGTCTCGCGCAGGTCCATGGATGTGCTCTCAATCTGGTGCGGCCCCCAGGGGCCGGGAAGGGCGGGCTACGGAAGGAAGCGCCGGCGGCCGTACAGCAGGAACTCCTCGCGCAGCCGCTGCTTGTCCTCGCCGGTCATCAGGGCGTACGCGGGCCGGTCGCGGCCCGCCCAGCGGTGCACCGGGTCGTCGGTGTGCCAGCCGACGAGCTGCATCTCCTTCTTGCGGAGCTTGTTGGAGCCCGTCGTGGGCAGCTCGGTGGAGAGCCTGACGAAGCGTGGTGCGCTCTTCGTGCCGAGGTCGTCCTGCCGGTCCAGGAACTCCGGCAGCCGCAGGTCCTCGAAGGCGGTGCCTTCGGCGACTTCCAGCGCGGCCATCACCTGGTCGCCGGAGCGGGGGTCGGGGACGCCGAACACCGCTGCGGCGAGGACCTGGGGGTGGCGGCGCAGGATGCGTTCGACGAGCAGGGCGGAGGTGTTCTCCCCGTCGGCGCGTATCCAGTCGCCGGAGCGGCCCGCGAAGTACAGACAGCCGTCGGGGTCGAGGTAGCCGAGGTCTCCGGTCCAGTACCAGCCGTTGCGGACGCGTTCGGCGTTCGCCGCGTCGTTCTTGTAGTAGCCCTCGAACTTGGCCGCGCCGTGCCGGTCGACGATCTCGCCGATCGCCTCCTCGGCGTTGGTGACGCGGCCGTACGCGTCGAGCAGGGCCGGCGGGCGGACCTCGAAGGTCTCGGGGTTCACGACCGCCACCCCGTCGTGGGCGGGGCGGCCCAGTGCGCCCGGCGGGGCGTCGGGGTCGAGGCGGATCATGCCGCTGCCCTCGCTGGATCCGTACCCCTCGAAGAGCCGCGCCCCGAACCGGCGCCGGAAGGCCGCCTGGTCCTCCGGGGAGGCCTCGGTGCCGAAGCCGTGGGTCAGCGGGTTGTCGTGGTCGTCGGGGCTCTCCGGGGTGCCGAGCAGATAGCCGATCGCCTTGCCGACATAGGTGAAGTAGGTCGCGCCGTGGAAGCGTACGTCGGGCAGGAAACCCGATGCGGAGAACTTCGGTACGAGTGCGACGCACGCGCCCGCGGCCAGCGACGGCGCCCAGAGGGCCATCAGCGCGTTGCCGTGGAAGAGCGGCATGCAGCAGTAACTGATGTCGTCCCGGCCGATGTCGTACTTGGCGCTGTTGGAGTGGCCGAGGGCCGCGAGCCGCCCCTGGGAACAGCTCGCCGCCTTGGACGCCCCCGTGGTGCCCGAGGTGAAGAGCAGCAGCATCCGGGTGTCCGGTGCGATGTCCGGGGCCTTCCGCGGGGCTGCCGGAGTGAGCGTCCGGGCGGTGTACGACGCGTCATCGACCAGCAGGAAGCGGTCGGGCGGAACCCCGGTGTCCAGCCCGTCGAGGAGTTCCTGGCCGGCCCGGTCGGTGATCAGCAGCTGGCAGTCGGTGTGCCGGACCTCCTGTTCCAGATCGGGGCCGCGCCGGGTGGAGTTGATCCCGACGACGGTCGCGCCGCTCAGCGCCGCGCCGCCGAGCCAGAACAGGAACTCGGGGACGTTGGCCAGCAGGATCCCGATGTGGAAGGGGCCTTCGGTCCGCAGCTCCGTGGCGAGTGCGGCGCGGGCCGCGCTCTCCTTCACCACGTCGTCCCAGGTCCAGGTCCGTTCGCGGGTCCGCAGCCCGGGACGGTTGTCGCCGAGCCGGTCGAGCAGCAGGTCGGCGATCGTGTCGTGCTGCACCCTTCTGTCTCCTTCCTCTGCCTTCGCTGTCCGCCGTGGGGGCGGAGTGGTCGTGGAGCCGTTCACGAGACCGTGGTGCGGCCCCAGTTGTCACCGCGCGGGCTGCTCGTCTCCACCAGGACGCAGCGGGTTCCGTTGAAGGAGGCGGGCATGCACTTGTTGCAGTGGATGCACAGGGAGCGGGTCTTCTCGTCCGCGCGGATGCGGTTGATCAGGTCCGGCTCGCGGAGCAGGGCGCGGGCCATGGCGACGAACTCGAAGCCCTCGGCCATGGCGCGGTCCATGACGGGTTTGTCGGTGACTCCGCCGAGCAGCACCATCGGCGTCTTCACCGCGGCCCTGATCTGTTTGGCGTCCTCCAGGAGGTAGGCGTCCTGGTAGGGGTAGCTGCGCAGTTTCTGCTTCCCGAAGAGCTGCACGCCGAGTTTGACCGGCTGGGGCATGACGGCGGCGAACTCCTTGAGCGGCGCGTCGCCCTTGAAGAGGTACATCGGGTTCAGCAGCGAGCTGCCCACGGTGAGTTCGAGTGCGTCGAGGCAGCCGTCCGCGTCCAGCCACTGGGCGACCGGGATCGCCTCGTCGAGCCAGATGCCGCCGGGGACACCGTCGTCCATGTTCAGTTTGGCGAGGACCGCGATCCGGTCGCCGACCGCCTCCCGCACCGCCGTGGTGATCTCGCGGGCGAACCGGGCCCGGTTCTTCAGGCTGCCGCCGTAGCCGTCGGTCCGGTGGTTGATCTTCGGGCTGAGGAACGAACTGGCCAGGTAGTTGTGGCCGAGGTGGATCTCCACCGCGTCGAAACCGGTGTCGGCGGCCATCCGGGCGGCGTCCGCGTGGGCGCGGGTGATGCGGCTGATGTCGTCGCGGGTGGCTTCCTTCGCGAAGCTCAGCGAGGTGAGGTGGAACTGGCGGGACGGCGACAGCGCGGGCAGCCGGTTGCCCTTCGGGTTGGCGACGGGACCGCCGTGCCCGATCTGCGCCGAGACCGCGGCGCCCTCCGCGTGGACCGCTTCGGTGAGTTTGCGCAGGCCGGGCGCTGCCTCCGGTTCCCAGAGGAGCTGGTGGCGGTCGGTGCGTCCCTCGGGTGCGACCGCGCAGTACGCAACAGTGGTCATCCCGACACCGCCTGCGGCGTACCTGCGGTGGAACTCGATCAGTTCCTCGGTGACCCTGCTGCGGTAACTCAGGGCCTCGTAGGTGGCCGCTTTGATGATGCGGTTGCGCAGCTGCACCGGGCCGAGACGGGCGGGCGCCAGTACGTCGGGCACCGCGGGGCCGTCAGGGGTCGAGGGGGTCTCAGGGCTCATGAAGATTCCTCCGTCCACGCGCGGGGCGTGGGGCGTGTGGTCATCCGAAGTGGGCCTGGCCGCCGTCGAGCGGAACGGTGGCGCCGGTCAGGTAGCGGGCGTCGGGGCCCGCGAGCATCACGACCGCACGGCCGATGTCCTGCTCGCAGTCACCGATGTATCCCAGGGGAATGGTCCGGCGGAACGCCTCCGCCTCCTCCGGGTTGGTCTCCGTCCAGCTCTTCAGGCCGGGCGAGAGTGCGTGCGGGGCAATGGAGTTGGCCCTGATCCCGTCGGCGCCCCATTCGGCCGCCGCGGTGCGTGTCAGCGAGCGCAGGGCCTGTTTGGCAGCCGCGTAGGCTCCGTACGTCGTCGGATCCCAGCGCACCATCGCCGAGCTGACCAGGTTGATGATGCTGCCCCCTCCGTTCCTCCTGAGGTGCGGATGGCAGGCCTTCATGAACGCGAAGGCGGCGAACGGCCCGCTGTGGAAACCCCGTCGGAAGTCGTCCTCGGTCATGGACAGCAGGCGCCCGTAAGCTCCGTCGTAGGCGTTGTTGACGAGAATGTCCACACCTCCGAGGTCGGCGACCACGCTGTCGACGACTGCGGGGATCGTCTCGGTGCGGCTCACGTCGCACACGTACGCCTCTGCTCGCACACCGCGTTCCCGCAGCGTCAGGCAGGTGGTCTCCAAGCGGGCGCGGGTGCGTCCGACGACAGCGATGTCCGCGCCTTCGGCCGCCAGCGCCAATGCGATTCCCTGGCCCACCCCCTGGCCTGCGCCGGTGACGAGTGCGACCTTCCCCGCGAGGGTTCCCATGGGTGTTCCTCCCGTGATCATCTCCTGGAGTGCCCCATCATCGGGGCGGCGTGGTGCGGGTGGTCGGGGCTGTCCCGCTCATCGGGACCGGCCGCCCGGCGGGTTCGGGTGTCGCGGCCACAATGTCGGCGCACGGGCTCGACGTCACCGAGGGAGAGATGTGCCATGGCCAGGCCGACGGATCAGCATGCGGTTCCTTCCGCCCCAGCAGCCGGTCCCACCGGACCGGGCGAACCGTTCGAACTCGTCGACGAGGAGGTTCTCGGCGCCCGGATGCCGGTGTTCAAGAACCGTCGCAGAGCGCTGCACGAACTGCTCGCCGACTCGTTGCGCCACGGTGAGAGCGACTACGTGGTCACCACGGACGAGCGGCTGACCTTCACGGGGCATGCCGCGCTGGTCTCGTCGCTGGCCGAGTCGCTGCGTACGGATCACGGAGTGCGCAAGGGCGACCGGGTGGCCATCGCGGCGGCCAACTCGCCCGAGTGGATCATGTCGTTCTGGGCCGCGGTGTCCATCGGGGCCGTCGCGGTGGGCTTCAACGCCTGGTGGTCGGGGCGTGAACTGGCCTACGGCATCGGACATGTCCGGCCCACGGTGGTGATCGCGGACGCCAAGCGGGCCGCGCTGATCGACGATCCGCGGGTGCCCGTGCTGAGCGTCGAGACGGACGTGCCGCTCCTCGCCCGGAAATACCCGCAGGCCGCGCTGCCGTCCTGCGACGTGGCCGAGGACGACCCGGCCGTCATCCTCTACACCAGCGGCACCTCGGGCCTGCCGAAGGGCGCGGTGCACTCGCACCGCAATCTCCTGGCCGTGGTGGACTTCCACGCGTTCAGCAACTCGCGCGCGCAGGAGTACGGCGGACCGGCCGCCGCCGCGCGCCGCCATCTGCTGGCGCTGCCTCTCTTCCACATCGCCGGTCTGCACAATCTGGTGGTGCCCCAGCTCGCGGCCGGCGGCACGGTGGTGATGCACCGGGGTGCGTTCAACGTGGACAAGGTGCTCCGGCTCATCGAGCGGGAGCGGGTCACCAACTGGGGCGCCGTGCCCACCATGGCGCACCGGCTCGTCGAGCACGGCGATCTGTCCGGTTACGACCTGTCGTCACTGACCGCCTTCTCGCTCGCCTCCGCACCGTCGTCACCGGCGTTCAAGGACCGGCTGCGCGAGGCGCTGCCGGTGGCGCGGCAGGCGTTGGTGGACAGTTACGGACTCACCGAGACGTCCACCGGGGTGGCCGCGGCCACCCCGGCGGAGCTGGCCGAGTTCCCGGGCACGCTGGGCAGGCCGAACGTCACCGTCTCGGTGGAGATCCGGGATCCCGCAGGGAACGCCCTTCCGGAGGGCGAGGAGGGCGAGGTGTGTGTGCGCAGCGCGTTCAACATGCTGGGCTACTGGGAGGATCCGGAAGCCACCGCGAAGACGGTCCGGGCCGGGCGCTGGCTGCACACCGGTGACATCGGCCGGATCGACGGGGGCCTGCTGCGGCTGACCAGCCGGCGTTCGGACCTGATTCTGCGCGGTGGCGAGAACGTCTATCCGGCCGAGATCGAGAACGTCCTGGCGGAGCACCCGGGGGTGCGGGAGTGCATCGTCCTGGGCGTGCCCCATCCGGACCTGGGGCAGGAGGTCGGCGCGGTGGTCGTGACGCAGGGCGAACCGGCGCCGACCGAGCGGGAGTTGACGGCGTACGCACGCGAGCGGCTGGCCCACTACAAGGTGCCGTCCCGGTGGCGGATCACCGGCGAGGAGCTGCCGCGCGGGGCCAGTGGGAAGGTCGTACGCCGGGACGTCCGGCTCTGACGGACAGCGGCGTACGGGGGCGGGGCGCCGGATGGATCCGGCGCCCCGCCCCCGTACGCCGGTCACGCCCGTGCGGCCGGTTCGTCACCGTCTCAGCGTGGCCGCTCCGGCTGGACGGCGATGAACAGCCCCTCCGCGCTGACGCAGACCTTTCCGGCGGCCGTGATGGCGCCGGCCGTACTGATCTTGCGTCCGTCGACCGATGTCTGACGGCCCGTCACGGTCAGCGGTTCGAACAGCGGGGTCGGCCGGTGGTAGCGCAGGGTCAGTTCGGCGGTCATGCCCGACGGGCCGCCCCAGTGGTTGGCCACGCCGAGTGTGTGGTCGAGCAGGAGCGCCGAGACGCCCCCGTGCACGTACCCGGGCGGCCCCTGGTACGGCAGGCCCAGCGTGGTGGTGGCGGTCACCGAACCGTCGTCCTTGCCCCGCAGCACGAGCGGCGGGGCGATGGCGTTCTCCGGGCCGGTGACCGGGTCGTGGCGGGTGACGCCCTCCCCGGCCCACATGGTGACGAGCCGTTCCTTCAACGGCGGGGCGTGCTCGTCGAGATGGTCGGCGACCTCGTGGAGCGTGCTCGTCACCCGGCCGAGGTCCGCGCCGGGCGCGTCGCCCGCGGCGAGCAGGGCGGCGATCACCCTGCGGGCGGCGGCCACCGCGGCGTCGACGCCGGTGTCCCGGGTGTCGGCGGTCAGGGCCGGACGGCTGTCCTGCGGCCGGGCGGTGTGCACTCCGGGCTCCGCGGTCATGACGTCACCTCGGCGGTCGCCCGGCTGAGCACGGGCGCGCCGTCGCGTTCCGGGCAGGTCGATTCCAGGGTGAGCGCACCGTTCTCGCGCCAGACCGCCGTACGGAGCGTCTCGCCCGGCAGAAGCGGTCCCGCGAACCGGACCGACAGTCCGGTGAGTGCGTCGGTGTCGCCGTCGAGCACCCTGTCGACCAGGGTCTTGGCCAGCACTCCGTAGGACGCCAGCCCGTGCAGGACGGGCCGTTCGAAGCCCGCGGAGGCTGCGAACGCGGGGTCCGCGTGCAGCGGGTTGAGGTCTCCGTTGAGCCGGTAGAGCAGTGCCTGTCCCTGGGTGGTCGGTACGTCGACGACCTGGTCCGGCGCGCGATCGGGGGCCCGCCAGGGGGCCTCCGTCCCCGGGTCGCCGCCGAAGCCGCCCTCGCCGCGGGCCCAGATGTCCATGGTGGCGGTCCACAGCGGGGCGCCGTCCGGGTCGGCCGCGATCTGTTCGAGGGTGACCAGCGCGGCCTTCCCCTTGTCCCGGAGCCCGGCCACTCGGGTGGTGATGTCCGCGGTGCCCGAGGACGGGAGCGGCCGGTGCAGGGTCAGCGCCTGTCCGGCGTGCAGCATCCCGCGCGGGTCGAGGTCGAGGCCGGGCAGGTCGAGCGGCGCCGCCGCCCGCTCCCCGGCGGACGGTCCACGGCCGGCCACCATGGCGAAGGTGGGCAGTACGCGGAGCCCGCGTTCGTAGGTGTACGGGAGTTCGGGGTCGGTGGCGGCGTGCGTGCCCGCGCCCAGCGAGAGGTGGTACAGGAGGACGTCCCGCACGGTCCAGCTCACCCGCTCGGCCGGGGTGGTGGCCCCGAGCGCCTTGTCGGGATCGATCGGCATCGTCTGTATTCCTTCGTTTCTTCGCTTCATTCGTTCGCTGTCCGGCCGGTGCCGGACGGCGTCGGCCGCGCTCGTGGGGTCGACCGGTCAGCCGCGCGGTACCGGAGCGGGATCGCGGGCGAGTCCCAGCAGGCGCTCGCCGATGATGTTCAGCTGTACGTCGGTGGTGCCGCCCGCGATCGACAGGCACCGGGTGTTGAGGAACATCCAGGTGGCGGTGCGCGGCCGGTCCGCCCGCACCGGCGGACGCGGCTCTTCCGGGCCGGGGTCGCAGGCGGGTGCCACCGTCAGCGCGTCGGCGCCCTGCCAGTCCATCGCGGTCTCCCACACCTGCTGCATGTGTTCCACACCGAGGAGCTTGGCGACGCTGGACTCCGCCCCCGGCTGCCCGCCGGCCAGCGAGCGCAGGGTCTGGCGCAGGCCGAGCAGCCCGGTCGACTGGGCGTCGCAGAGGATCTGGCCGAGCACCGTGAGCCGTTCCTCGCCGGGGTCCCGGCCGGCGAGTGCGAGCAGTTCCTCGCCTCCGGAGCCGAGCGAGGAGTCGTTCGAGAGCGAGACGCGCTCGTTGGCCAGCGTCGTGCGGGCGAGTTTCCAGCCGTCTCCCGGACCTGCGACCAGCAGGGCGTCGGGGACGAAGACGTCGTCCAGGAAGACCTCGTTGAACAGGGACTCGCCGGTGAGTTCACGCAGCGGACGGATGTCGATGCCGGGGCTGCGCATGTCCACCAGGAAGTAGGAGATCCCCCGGTGCTTGGGCACACTCGCGTCGGTGCGGGCCAGGCAGATGCCCCAGTCCGCCTCGCGCGCCATGGACGTCCACACCTTCTGCCCGGTGAGCCGCCAGCCGCCTTCGGCCCGCTCCGCCCTGGTGCTGAGCCCGGCCAGGTCGGATCCGGCTCCCGGCTCGCTGAACAGCTGGCACCAGACGAGGTCGCCGCGGAGCGTCGGCGGCAGGAAGCGGCGTTGCTGTTCCTCGCTGCCGTGCTCGATGAGGGTCGGTACCACCCAGCCACCGATGATCATGTCGGCGGGTTCCAGCCCCGCCGCGCTCAGCTCCTCGGCGATGACGAGCTGCGCCACCGCGTCGGCGCCCTTGCCCCAGGGGGCCGGCAGGTGCGGGGCGGTGTAGCCGTGCTCCGCCAGGTAGCTGGTGCGCTCCGCGCCGTCCAGCGCGATGGCGGGCGCGAGTTCGGCCCGGGTCCCGGCACGGACCGTCTCGGCCTCCGGCGGCAGGTCGACGGAGAACCTGCGACGGGTACCGGCGCGGGTGAGTGCGGCGACCCGGCGCTGCCAGCCGGTGGTCGGTCCGAGCAAGATGCGGAGCGTCTGGGCGCGGCGCAGGTACAGTCCCGCGTCGTGCTCCCAGGTGAAGCCGATGCCGCCGAGGGTCTGCACACAGTCCTTCGCGGTGGTGAAGCCCGCCTCGACACTCGTGGCGCTCGCGACCGCCACGGCGAGGGCGGCCTCCTCGGGGGTCCCGACGGCGCCGGGGTCCTGGGCGCGGGCCGCGTCCCAGGCGCACGCGCGGGCCTGTTCGGCGCGGGCCGCCATGCGGGCGCAGCGGTGCTTGACCCCCTGGAACTGTCCGATCGGCCGCCCGAACTGCTCGCGGACCTTCGCGTACTCGGCGGCGGTCGACGTGGCCCGGTCGGCCAGCCCGGAGGCCTCGGCGGCGAACAGCGTGGCGGCGAGGTCCAGGGGCAGCCGGGGGTCGATTCCGGAGAGCAGCCGCTCCGGGGAGAGTTCCAGGTCCCGCAGGGCTACGCGGACCAGCCGGCGTGTCGGGTCGTGGCTGTCGACGGCGGTGACCTCGGCGTCCGTACGGGCCACCACTGCCCAGCGGGTCCGGCCGCGGGACTCGACCGGCAGGACGAACACATCGGCGGGCCCGCCGCCGAGTACCGGCGCGGAGGTGCCGGAGACCCGCAGGGTGCCCGCCGCGTCCCGGGTCGCCGTCAGGGTGCCCGGGGCGAGGGCGGTGGCCCCGACCGTACTGCCGTCGGCCAGCCCCGCCAGCCGGTCCCGGTGGCCCGCCCGGTCCAGGACGGCGCTGGTGAGCACCGTGGACAGAAAGGGGCCGGGGGCCAGGTTGCGGCCCAATTCCTCTGTCACCACGGCCAGTTCGAGCATGCCGTAGCCGGACCCGATGTCCTCGGGAAGATGCAGGGAGAGCAGCCCCTGTCCGGCCAGGGCCGCCCAGAACGGCGGGAGTTGCTCGGTCCCGGCGTCGGCGGCGGCGCGGACGACGGTGGTGGTGATGTGCCGTGCGGCGAAGGCACGGACGGAGTCCCGCAGGTCGCGGTGCTCCTCGGTCAGTCCCATGGTCATGGTGGTTCAGATCCGTTCGATGATGGTGCCCGTGGCGTGGGCACCGCCGGCGCACATGGTGACGAGAGCGGTCGACTTGTCGGACCGTTCGAGTTCGTGCAGGGCCTGGGTGGGCAGCCGGGCACCGGTGGAGCCCACGGCGTGTCCCAGCGCGATGGCGCCGCCGTTGACGTTGACCCGGTCCATGTCGGCCCGGTGGACCCGCGCCCAGGACAGGACCACGGAGGCGAACGCCTCGTTGATCTCGACCAGATCGATGTCGGAGAGTTTCATCCCCGCCCGGCGCAGTACGTGTTCGGTGGCCGCGACGGGCCCGTCGAGGTGGTAGTACGGGTCCGCGCCGACCATGCCGGAGGCGACGATCCGGGCGCGCGGGCGCAGCCCGAGTTCCCTGGCCCGTTCTGCGCTCATCAGCAGTACAGCAGCCGCCCCGTCGCTGATCTGCGAGGAGTTGCCCGCGGTGTGGATGCCGTCGGGCACTACGGGACGCAGCCCGGCCAGCCCCTCCGCGGTGGTCTCCCGCAGCCCCTGGTCCCGGGTGACGACGGCGGTCCGGCCGGTCGGCTCCCCGGACTCCAGGACAGGGGCCCGTACGGGAACGATCTGGCTGTCGAACCGGCCCGCCGCCCAGGCCTCGGCGGCCTTGCGCTGGGAGGCCAGACCGAAGGCGTCGACGTCCTGGCGGGTGATCCCGCGGTTGCGGGCGATCCGTTCGGCCGCGGTGAACTGATCGGGCAGGTCGAGTGCCCAGCTCTCCGGTACGGGTGATCCCGTTTCCGGCGTACTGGCCTGGCCGAGGAACACCCGGCTCATGGCTTCGACACCGCAGCCGATGCCGATGTCGACGGCGCCGGACGCGATCAGCCCGGCGATCAGGTGGACGGCCTGCTGGGACGAGCCACAGGCGCAGTCGACGGTGGTGCAGGCGGTGGTGTACGGCAGGCCGCTGTGCAGCCACGCGGTGCGGGTGACGTTGTTGGACTGCTCCCCCGCCTGCGTGACGCAGCCGCCTATCACCTGGCCCACCTGGTCCGGGGCGACGCCCGCGCGTGCCACGACCTCCTGCTGCACCGTGCCGAGCAGTTCCGCGGGGTGCAGCCCCGACAGGACGCCCCGGCGGCGTCCGACCGGGGTGCGTACGGCTTCGACGATGACGGCCTCAGGCATGGGTCCTCCTCGCAGTGGTGGCCGCGACACAGCGGCGGCCACCACAAAACTAGAATCAATTCTCGTTCAGTACAAGGGAAGGTCGCCCGTTTCTGTCGGGGCGTCAGACATGCTCCCCGGGTGTCAGAACTGCTCCGGTCCGCGGAGCGTGGCCTCGGCGCCGCCGTCGACGTACACCACCTGACCGGTGATGTGGGAGTTCTCCGGCGCGGTCAGCCAGGCCAGGGCGTGTGCCACGGTTTCGGGGTCCGCGTATCCGTTCAGCGGCATGGGGACGGCTTCCCGCATCACTTCACGCATCCGCTCGTCGGCGACGAGTTCCGCGGACATGGGCGTCAGGACCACGCCGGGGGCCACCGCGTTGAGCGGGATCCCGGCGTCGGCCCAGCCCGGTGAGACGCAGGTGCGCCGGAGCCACTGGGCGAGCGCCGCCTTGGACGAGGGGTAGAGCTGCCGCGCGTCGCCCCGGGCGACCGCCTCCTCCGCCCGCGCCGTGGCAAGGGACTCGTCACCGGACAGGCAGGCGGCCACGATCCGCGGATCGCCCTGCTGTGTACCGGAGATGGAGCCGACCACGCCGACCCGGGGCCGGTCGGCCGCGGCGAGGGCCGGGCGCAGGGCCGTCAC
Organism: Streptomyces sp. NBC_01267; assembly: GCF_036241575.1. Classification (NCBI taxonomy): domain Bacteria; kingdom Bacillati; phylum Actinomycetota; class Actinomycetes; order Kitasatosporales; family Streptomycetaceae; genus Streptomyces; species Streptomyces sp. NBC_01267. Next base: position 476,158 of record NZ_CP108455.1, read on the forward strand.
TAGCTCGGTGGTCCCGAAGTAGTTGACGCTGATCATCAGCCGTCCGGGCGCCGCCACCCCGGCGCAGGTGATGAGCGCGTCGAGGACGCCGTCGCAGCGTTCCAGGACTCCGCCGACGGCGCTCGCGCGGCCGTCGGGCGTGGAGAGGTCCGCGCAGACCTCGGCGTCGGCCAGGTCGACGCCGATCACCTCGTCACCGCGCGCGGTGAGCAGGGCGGCCAGCGCGTGGCCGATACCGGAAGCGGCGCCGGTGACGGCGACATGACGTGTCATGGGTTCTCCTCGGTGGCAGTGCCGGCCGGTGAAGGGTGCCGGTGGGGTCCGGCCGGGCGGGCCGCGCAAGCAGGACGGGCGGCCGACGGCCGGACGCTAGCGGGCGGGCCGCACCCCGCGCGGGCTCCCTCCCGCTCACCGGGAGAGGAGATCCCGAACCGGCGCGACGTATGCCCCGCGCCGTGACCGCTCAGTGGGACCGGCGCCCCGGCACCGCCCGGGGAGCGGTTGGCTGGCTTTCGCAAGGAATTCCGGCCGGTTCCCGCCCCCGGGACGGGCAACGGGCCTCGCCGGATCAGTCGGCCCCTCGTATCAGGAGAGACACATGGGATCAGCTCTCAGGCCGCCGGGCGGCCGGATCACGGTCGTCACCGCGGTCGCGACCGTCGTCCTCGCGGGACTCACCCCGCTCGCGGCGCAGGCCCACGAACCGCATGCCCCGGCCCCGGTCTCGGACACGGCCGCCGGAACCCTCCCCGGTCAGCGCGGCTCGCTGCTCACCGAACGGACACTGACCGGAGTGGCGGCGCTGCCGAGCGCGGCCGAGAACCGCACGGTGACCTATCTGTCGGAGGACAGCCAGGGACGCCGGATCGTGGTGTCCGGCACGGTGTCCCTGCCGAAGACACCACCGCCGCCGGGCGGCTGGCCGGTCATCAGCTGGGCGCACGGCACCACGGGACTGGCCGACATCTGTGCCCCGTCGGCCGACACCCCGGACGGCCCGGAGCACGAACAGCTCGCCCAGCAGGTCCAGACCCTCGACCAGTGGGTGACACACGGCTACGCGGTCGTACGGACCGACTACGAGGGCCTGGGAACCCCGGGCGACCATCCCTATCTGAACGGCCGCAGCGCGGCGAACACGGTCGTGGACTTGGTCAGGGCGGCCCGCAGGGTCGACCCGCGGGTGGGCCGTCGCTGGCTCGCGGTGGGGCACAGCCAGGGCGGTCACGCGGCGCTGTTCTCGGCCGCCGCCGCTTCCACCGGCAAGGACGTGCAGCTGGTCGGCGCCGTCGCCATCGCCCCCGGTGGGTGGGAAGTGAGCCAGACCGTGCCGTACATCCGTGCCGGCGGTCCCGGCGCCCAGGCCTCCGTGGCCTTCCTGCCCCCGCTGCTGCTCGGCGCGGCGGCGGCGGATCCGGCGGTCGTCCCCGAGGACCTGCTGACCAAGAAGGCCCTGCCGCTGATCACCGCCGCCCGTACCGGCTGTCTGGAGAGCGTGCGTGAGGTGGCGGCGACGATCCCGCCCGAGGACGTCTTCAAGCCGGACGCCGATGTCGCGCCGCTCACCGACTACTTGAAGAAGCAGGAGACGGGCGGACTGAAACTGCGGGTGCCCACGTTCGTGGCGCAGGGCGCGGACGACCAGCTCGTCGCGAGGTCCACCACCGACGACCTGGTGAAGAGTCTGCGCAAGACGTCACGCGACGTCAGTTACCGGGTGTATCCGGGTGCGGACCACCGCGGTTCCATCGCCGCCTCGTGGGGTGACGCCGAGAGGTTCGCCGACGCCCTGTTCTCGCAACACCGGCCAAACGCCTCGCGCTGAGCCGGGCACCGGGGCCTTCACGCGCGAGCGGCGCGGCCGGCTTCGCGCAGGCCCCGGTACTGGTTCAGAGCAGGTTGTCCTCGACGGTGAGACCGAACGCGCCCCGGCCGTACATGGCCAGGGTGCGCTCCACGTCGTTCGCCACGTGCACGCTCCCGGCGTGCGCGTCCCGCCAGGCGCGCTCGACGGGGTTCCCCCGCCGCAGGGAGTTCCCCCCTGCGGTCTTGAAGAGGATGTCGACGGCCTCCAGCGCCCGTTCGGTGCCGCGCACCTGGTCGCGGCGGGTCCGCAGCCGCAGTTCCATGGGGATCTCACCGCCGTTCGTGGCACAGGCGTACAGCTCACCGATGTTGCGGTCCGTCTGGAGGACGGCGGCATCGATCTCGGAGGCGGCACGCCCCACCGCGACCTGGGCGAATCCGTCGTCGGCGAACCGCCCTCCGCCCAGGCTCCGCCGGGACCGCTCCCGCATGGCGTCGACGTAGGACCGGTAGCACCCGGCCACGGCGCCGACGACGGGTGCGGTGATCGCCGAGGTGAAGACGGCCCCGAACGGCATCCGGTAGAGCGGTCCCGGGTTCACCCGCTGCCCCGGCCCGCGCAGCCTGGAGTGCTCGTAGTTGCGCAGGGTCCGGTGCGCGGGGACGAAGACCCGGTCGGCGGCGATGTCGTTGCTGCCGGTGCCACGCAGCCCGATCACGTCCCAGACGTCCAGGATGCGGTAGTCCTCCCGTGGCACCAGGACCGTCATGAAGTCGACCGGCTTGCCCTCGGCGCCCACCAGCAGCGCGCCCAGCAGCGCCCACGAGGCGTGGTCGCAGCCCGAGGAGAAACTCCAGCGGCCACTGAGCTCGTACCCGCCGTCCACCGGGGTGAGCCGGCCGACGGGGGCGTACGACGACGAGATCAGCGTGTCCGGGCCGGGCCCCCACACCTCGTCCTGGGCGCGCTCGGGGAACAACCCCAGCTGCCAGGCGTGCACACCGAGCACGGAGGCCACCCAGCCGGTCGAGGCGCAGGCGCCGGAGACCTCCCTGACCACCTCGTAGAAGTGCACGGGGTCGCTCTCGGCCCCGCCGTACCGCTTCGGCTGGAGCATCCGGAAGAATCCGGCCGCACGCAGTTCGCGCACGCTCTCACCGGGCACCACCCGGTTCTCGTCCGTCGCTCCCGCGCGCTCCGCGATGGCGGGGAGCAGCGGGCGGACCGACTCCAGAACGCCGTTGCTCGCCATGTGTCCTCCCAGGTGTGTCGGAACTGCCGGGATCGATGGTGCGCCGTGTCACCGCCCGGCGCCCCGGGCGGTTCCGGTCAGTGGGACTCGGCGGTTGCCGCGCGTCACCGGCGCCTACGTTTCGGGAGGAGGAATCCGGGCTCTCAAGGGATGGGTGAGCATGACCGCAGTGGAGTCTCAGAACGACGGCGTCCGCAGTATCGAGGCAGCGGCGGCCCCGGCCCGCTTCGCCCGTGGCTGGCACTGTCTGGGCACGGCCGCGAGGTTCAAGGACGGTTCGCCGCACGCGATCCACGCCTTCGGGCAGAAGCTGGTCGTCTTCCGGAGCGGTGACGGCTCGCTGAACGTTCTGGATGCCTACTGCCGGCACATGGGCGGTGACCTGTCGCAGGGCACCGTCAAGGGCGATGCGCTGGCCTGCCCCTTCCACGACTGGCGGTGGGGAGGCGACGGACGCTGCCGGCAGATCCCGTACAGCCGCCGGGTCCCGCTCAGGGCGCGCACGGCCGCCTGGATCACCATGGAGCAGGACGGTCTGCTGTTCCTCTGGAACGATCCCGAGGGCAATCCGCCGCCGCCGGACGTGACGATCCCCCGTATGGCGGGAGCGGGCAGGGACGACTGGACCGACTGGCTCTGGAGCGAGATCACGGTCAGGAGCAACTGCCGCGAAGTGATCGACAACGTGGTGGACATGGCGCACTTCTTCTATGTGCACTTCTCCTTCCCGACGTACTTCAAGAACGTCTTCGAGGGGCACGTGGCGAGCCAGTTCCAGAAGGGTGTCGGCCGCGAGGACCGGCGCCCCGCCGCGACCGGCGACGAACCGAAACTCCTCGGGAACACCTCGGTGGCCGCCTACCACGGGCCGTCGTTCATGATCGACGAACTGACCTACCACTACGACCGGATGGACCTGAACTCCGTCCTGATCAACTGCCACTACCCGGTGGACGAGAACTCCTTCGTGCTCCAGTACGGCGTGATGGTGGAGCGCAGTGACGCGCTCGAAGGCGACGCCGCGGACGAAATGGCCGCGAAGATGGCCGACTTCATCAGGATCGGCTTCGAGCAGGACGTGGCCATCTGGCAGAACAAGACCCGCATCGACAACCCGCTGCTCTGCGAGGAGGACGGCCCGGTCTACCAACTGCGCCGCTGGTACGAGCAGTTCTACGTGGACGTCGCCGATGTCCGGCCGGAGATGGTGGAGCGGTACGAGTTCGAACTCGACACGGAGCGCCCCGTCGAGGCGTGGCGCAAGGAGGTCGAGGACAACCTCGCCCGCCAGGCGTCCGAGGGCGCCGCAAGTGGGCCGTCGCGGTGACGCCGCGGGACAACCGCCTGCTGGACGCGCCCATGCGACCGGTGGCGTGCCTGCGGTGCGAGGCCACCGTGCTGGTCCGCAAGAGCAGTTGGCACCAGACCAGCATCCAGTGGGACGGCGCCGCCATGTCCGCGTGCGCGGAGCGGCCGGCCGCCGCGACGGACGCCGGGCGGCTCGAGACCTGCCGGTCGCTGCGTGACAGCGTCCGGCAGGCGGCGCTGACCGGCGCCATCGAGGTACCGGACCCGCGGACGGAAGACGCAGCAGAGAACGACGCGGACGACCAGGCAGACGGCGAGAGGAGCACTCCGTGATCGACAGGGGCACGTACGGACCGTGGGCGGTCGTCGCGGGCGGATCCGAGGGGGTGGGATCCGCCTTCGCCCACCAGTTGGCCGACGCCGGTCTCAACCTGGTGCTGATCGCCAGGAAGCCCGGACCGCTCCATGACACCGCGGAGCAGGTACGCGCGAAGGGCGTCGAGGTCCGCACGCTGGAACTCGACCTCCTCGCCCCGGACGCACTGGGAGCGGTCCGCGCGGTCACCGACGGACTTGAGGTCGGGCTGCTGGTCTTCAACGCGGGCGCCAACAGTTACGGCCACGAGTTCGTCACCGGCGACCTCGACGGGGTACAGGGCGTCATCGACCTGAACATCACCGCGCAGCTCCGGCTCACCCACCATTTCGGCGCCCTGATGAAGGAGCGGCGCCGGGGTGGCATCCTGCTCGTCGGTTCGCTCGCCGGGTACATGGGCCAGGCGCACATGAGCATCTACTCCGCCGCGAAGGCGTTCGGAAGGATCTTCGCGGAAGGGCTGTGGCTGGAACTCAGGGAGTACGACATCCAGGTGCTGGAGCTGGTGCTCGGCGTCACCCGGACCCCCGCCATGGTCCGTGCCGGACTGGACTTCGACCTTCCGGGGCTGCGGGTCGCCGACCCCGAGGACGTGGCGCGGGAAGGGCTCGACCATCTCCACGAGGGGCCGGTGCGGATCGCGGGCGGCAACGAGGCGACCGCCGCGCAGCGCGGCGGCCCGGACCGGGCCGCCCTGGTGGCGGGGGCGCACGAGGCGTCGAAGCGGCTGCTCCGCCGTACCTGAACCCGCCCCGCTGCGGCGGCGCTCGTACCTCCGCTCCGCGGACCTCCCGAACAAGCCTTCTCCGTAAGCCTTCTCCGTAAGTCATCTCCGTAACGAAAGGTGCGCCGATGCGCATCGGTATTGTCAGCCCCGTCGTGACCCGGGTCCCCGGCGCGCACGCGGAGTGGGAACGCTCCGCCGGCATCGAGGAACTCGCCCGGATCGCACGCACCGCCGACGGGCTCGGTTTCCATCACCTCACCTGCAGCGAACATGTCGCCGTCCCGGCCGATGTCGCCGAGCAACGGGGCGGCACCTACTGGGATCCGCTCGCGACCCTCGGCCATCTCGCCGCGCACACCGAGCGGATCCGGCTGGCCACCCAGGTCCTCGTCCTCGGCTACCACCACCCGCTGGAGATCGCCAAGCGGTACGGCACGCTCGACCGGGTCAGCGGCGGCAGGCTCGTACTCGGCCTCGGTGTCGGCAGTCTGGCGGAGGAATTCGCCCTGCTGGACGCCCCGTTCGAGGGGCGCGGGGCGCGCGCCGACGACGCGCTCGCCGCGCTGCGCGCTTCGCTGTCCCGGCGCGAACCCGAATACCACGGCGCGTTCTACGACTTCGAGGGCTTCGTCGTCGACCCGCACGCCGTCCAGCCCCAGGTGCCGTTGTGGATCGGCGGGCGCACCGCCCGGTCGCTGCGCCGGGCCGTGGAGTACGGCGACGGGTGGGTGCCCTTCGGGCTGCCGGTGGACCGGCTGGCCGAGATGCTGGCCGCCGCGGAACTCCCCGAGAACTTCGACGTGGTGCTCTCCGCGGGGCGGACCGACCCCTCCGGGGACCCGGAGGCCACCGGACGTGCCCTGCGGCGGGTACGGGAGGCCGGGGCCACCGTGGTGAGCACCGCCATCGACGCGCGCTCGGCCACCCACTACTGCGAACAGCTCGAAGCACTGTGGGCGCTGGCCGGGAAGGCCGACTGACAGCCGGGAGGCCGAGATGACAGTGATGCACGGGAACGACGGCACCGGTGCGCCTGGCCGGGACGGCGCAGCCGGTACGCAGGGCGCGGACGGGATCGCGCGGCGCCTCGCCGCCGTCGAGGAACGCCTCGCGCAGTTGGAGGACGAACGGGAGATCACCCGGCTGATCGCCTCGTACGGGCCGCTGGCCGACAGCGCGGAGGCCGATTCGGTGGCCGCCCTCTGGGAGCCGGACGGCGTGTACGACGTCGAGGGGTGGCTGATGACGGGCCGCGCCGAGATCGCCGCGATGGTGGGTTCCGAACGGCACGGACAGTGGATCTCCGGCGGCTGCGCGCATGTCGTGGGGCCGCCCCGGGTGACGGTGACCGGTGACGAGGCGGTGGCGGTCTGCCATTCGCTGATGGTCGTGCACGGCGAGAGCGGCTTCACGGTCCACCGGGCGACCGCCAACCACTGGCGGCTGCACAGGAGTTCGGCCGGTTGGCTGGTGACGTACCGGACCAACCGCGTGCTGGACGGGCGCCCCGAGTCGCCCCGGCTGCTCGCGTCGGGTTTCGAGTCCGGGGCCTGACCGTCCAGAAGACGCGGCGGTGTGCCGGGAGGGAAGCGATTCCCTCCCGGCACACCGCTGTGCGTTCCGGTCCGCGCTGCCGGTCAGTGCACGGCCTGGCCCGCGGGGACGCTCCGCACGGCCGCCCCCGCGCCTTCCCGTGGACCGGCGAAGGTGGCCGCGATCGCGGCACACAGACCCACCGCGGCCATCGTCAGGAAGGCGGCGACGAAACCGGATTCGGGGTACATCGTGCTCCTCCCGGCCGTCACGACGCCCGGCGCCGCGAGTATGACCACGAGCATCTGCGTACCGAAGGCGCTGCCGAGGGAACCGGTCAGATTGAGCATGCCGCCCGCGATGCCCTGCACCTGGGCCGGCACGTGCTGCACCAGCAGGTTGGGCAGCGCGGACGAGGAAGTGCCCAGGCCGATCCCGAAGACGACCATCGCGATCATCATCTGGGGAACGGTGTCGTGCCGCACGGCCAGCAGTACCGCTCCCCCGGCCACCGCGACACCGCCGAACATCAGGGCGGGCCGGGCACCGAACCGCCTGGACGCGTGGCCCGCCAGGGGACCCGAGATCATGGCCACGATGCCGAGCGGCAGCATGAAACGCGCCACCCCGAGCGCGCTGGAGCCGAATCCGTACCCGAGACCCGCGGACTCGGGCATCATCACCAGCATCGGGACGAGCATCGACTGTCCGACGAAGGCGATCTGTACGACGGCGCTGGCCGTCAGGGCCATCGCCACCGGTCGCTGCTTCAGCAGTGCGAGGTCGATCAGCGGCTCCGGCAGGCGGCGTTCGTGGGTCAGCCAGACGGCCAGGACGACGACACCGCCGATCACGCACACCAGGGTCCGGCCGGAGGTGAATCCCCAGTCCTTGGACTCGCTCAGCCCGAGCAGCAGCACGGTGGCGCCGAGCGACAGCAGTCCCGCGCCCGCCCAGTCGAGCCGGGCGCGGGCACGCAGAGCGCTCTCCGGCAGCAGCACGGCCACCAGGGTCAGGGCGATCAGCGCATGGACGACCTGGAACCAGAAGAGGCCGGTGTAGCCGAAGTGGTCGATGAGATATCCGCCGACCACCGGGCCGATGACCGCGCTGATTCCCATACCGGTGGAGACGAGGCCCAGCGCCACCGCGACGAGCTTGGGCCGGAAGATGTCCCGCACCAGCCCGTACGCGAGCACCATGACCGGCAGCCCGATCCCCTGGAGCGCCCGGCCCGTGAGCAGCAGGGGGAAGTCCGGGGCGAGCGCGGCGAGCAGCGAGCCGGCCACGAAGACCACCGAGACGGCCAGCAACACCCGCTTCTTGCCGTGGACGTCGCCGAGCTTGCCCACGACCGGTGTCGCGGCGGCGCCCACCAGCGTGGTGAGAGTGATCACCCAGGCGACCTGGGTGGTACTGAATTCCTCGGCGATCTGCGTCAGCGCCGGTGTCACCAGCGTGTAGGTGAGCGGGACGATCTCGACCAGCAGAACAATCACGAGGAGCAGAAGGACGGAACGTCCGCGGGAGAGCGGAGGCCGTTCGGCCTCGCCCGTCGGCATAGGTATCTGATTCATGGTGAGACTCCCGGCCTTGCGCATGAGGAGGAGTGAGATACGGCCAGGCCGAGGCCGGTTCATCGGAACCGTGACGTCTCGGTGAGCCGGAATCGAACGTCCGGCTGGCCTGTAATTGATTTCACCAGCGACCCATCAAGCGGTCAAGAGAATGGACCGATATCCCGGCAACACGAGGTGCAAAACGGGGTCAGATCGGTTATTCAGGAACACTCGACGTGCAGAACATAACTAGAATTCAATCTAGTTAATGCATTGCAGGCATGCCAGGGCCACGGAATTCCAGGAGCGGGGGAACGCCGGGTCAGCCGGATGCGTGGCCGCCGGGTGACATGCCCCGGAGCAGCAGGGTGCAGGCGAGCCGCAGATCCGCCTCGGCATCCGGCATGGAGATGCGGCCGTTCAGGCTGGACTGCAGGATGCCGAACCACACCTGGAGCAGCAGGCGGACGACCGCGAGGTCGTCGGCGGTGGGCCGGTCCACCCCGGCCGCGGCCAGCAGCACGTCACGGAAGGTCGCGTCGATCCGCGCGACGTCCGTCACGACGGCGGCGTTGGCCGCGTTCGAGGACTGGATCATGGCCTTCGCCAGGGCCGGCTTGCTCAGCAGCGACCGGTTGGCACGGACCAGTACGTCGAAGACGCGTTCCGCGGCGTCGGCCTTGCCGCGCGGACGCCTGGCGATGCCTTCGCTCATCCGGTCCACCTGGTGCGCCATCACACCGACGAACAGGTGGATCTTGGAGGGGAAGTAACGGTAGAGCGTCCCGATCGCCACCCCGGCCCGCTTGGCCACCTCGTGCATCTGGACACGGTCGAGGTCCTTCTCGGTGGCGAGTTCCTCCGCGGCGTCCAGGATCCGGATGTGCCGGGCCCGCTGCTCGACCGAGCTCGGTTCGACCGCGGCTCTGCCCGCTGCGACTCTGGGCACCGTTCCTCCACCTGTCATGGTCCGACCGGCCCGAGGATACCCAGCCCGGCGGCGCCGGGCCCACACCCGCACCCCAGGGGTCCGCACACCATCCGGACGCGAGCCCCGAACCCGGCCCCCGCACCCGATCCCGCGCGCGCCCTGCCCCCGGATCCGGTCAGCTCCGGTCGAGCGCGCTCTTGAGCACCTTGCCGACCGCGTTGCGCGGCAGCCGGTCCACGACCACCACGTCGCGCGGCACCTTGAAGTTGGCCAGCCGCCCCCGGCAGAAGGCGATCACCTCGCCGGGGTCGGGGCGCTCCCCCGGCCGGGCGGTGACATAGGCCCGGCCCACCTCGCCCAGCCGGGGGTCCGGTATCCCGACGACCGCGGCCTCGGAGATCTGCCGGTGCCTGGTGAGGAGTTGCTCGATCTCGGCGGGGTACACGTTGAACCCGCCGACCAGGAACATGTCCTTGAGCCGGTCGGTGATCGTCAGGTTGCCGTGCGCGTCGAGGTGCCCGACGTCTCCGGTGTGCAGCCGGCCCTGGGCGTCGACGGCCTCGGCGGTGGCCGCCGGGTCCTCGAAGTAGCCGCGCATCACGTTGTACCCGCCCACCACGATCTCACCGGTCCCGCCCGGCCCGAGCGGTGCTCCCGCCGGGTCGACGACCTGGAGTGCGACGCCGTCCACGGCGCGGCCGGAGGTCGTGGCGACGGTCCGGGTGTCGTCGGCGACCGTACACATGGAGACCATGCCGCAGGCCTCGGTGAGGCCGTACGCGGTCAGTACGGTCAGGTGCAGTTCGTCCCGCATGCGCTCGACGAGTGCGACCGGGACCACGGCGGCGCCGGTCACCGCGAGGCGCAGCGACGTGATGTCGTAGGCGTGCCGGTCGGGATGGTCGAGGATCGACGTGTAGACGGCGGGCGGGCCCGGCAGCACGCTCACCTGCTCCTCGCTCACCAGCCGCAGCGTCTCCCGGACCTCGAACACCGGCTGGAGGACCATGGTGGCCGCCCTGAGCAGACAGGCGAGCACCCCCGCCTTGTAACCGAAGGTGTGGAACAGCGGGTTGACGATGAGATAGCGGTCGCCGTGGCGCAGTCCGGCCCGTTCGCTCCACGCCTGGTAGGCGCGGATGTTCTGCCCGTGCGCGGTGAGTGCGCCCTTGGGCCGGCCGGTGGTGCCCGAGGTGAAGAACATGTCGCAGACGTCCTCCTCACCGACCTCGGCGGCGCGGCGGTCGGCCGCCGCGTCGGGAATGTCCCCGCCCGCGGCGAGGAACTCCGGCCAGGTCCGCGCGCCGGTGACCTCGGCGCCGCCGATGAGTACGACGTCGAGCAGGTCCGGCAGCGCGGGGACCGGGCGTCCGGCGGCCGGCGTTCCGGGGGCGGACGCGCCACTGTCCCGCAGCATGTCCAGGTAGTCGTGGCCGAGGAACCCGTTGTCCACGAAGAGCGTCCGGGCCTTGCTCCTGGCCAGCAGCCAGGCGGCCTCCTCCCCCTTGTAGCGGGTGTTGACGGGTACCAGCACGGCGCCCGCGCCGAGCGCGCCGAGGGCGGCCACCACCCACCGGTGCCCGTTGGGCGCCCAGATCGCCACCCGGTCGCCCGGGGCGATGCCGGACGCCATGGCCGCCGCCGTGGCCCGCCGTACCTGCGCGGCGAGTTCGCGGTACGTCAGCCGGACCGCGCCGTCGACCAGCGCCTCCGTGTCGGGGTGTCGCTGCGCCGTGGCGGCGAGAACACGGGGAACGGTACGGACCGGGCCGTCCTGGGTCATGGGGACTCCTCATCCACTCATCGGCTCATCCACGCATGCATCGGAATTCATTGCACTTCCGCATTCAGCGCACTCTAGTCCACCTACCAAACGCTTGGTAGGTTTGCTCGACACCCGGCCGCCTTCCGTGGCGTCCGGACCCGGACGCCACGGAAGGCAACGCATGAGCATCAGCAATCCGGTGGACTTCACCGGACGGGCGGTCGTCGTCACGGGAGGCACCAAGGGCATCGGCTTCGCCATCGCCGAGGCGTTCCTCGGAGCCGGGGCGGACGTCCTGGTCTGCGGTCGCGGCGAGCCCCTCGCCCTGCCCACGGCGGGCGGCCGGACCGCGCACTTCCTCGCCGCCGATGTCCGCGATCCCGCCGCGGCGAGCGGTCTCGTCGAGCATGCGGCGGCTAGCTTCGGCCGACTGGACGTGCTCGTCAACAACGCGGGCGGCTCGCCCGACGCCGACGCCGCCACGGTCTCGCCGCGGTTCGTCGAGAAGATCGTCGCCCTCAACCTGCTGGCCCCCTTCTACACGGCGCAGGCCGCCAACCGGGTCATGCAGCCGCAGGAGAGCGGCGGTTCGGTCATCAACATCGGCAGCGTCTCGGGGCACGACCCGCAGCCGGGCACGGCCGCGTACTCCGCGGCCAAGGCCGGACTGCTGGGCCTGACCCGCGCCCTGGCCCTGGAGTGGGCACCCCGGGTCCGGGTCAACCACATCACCACCGGACTGATCCGCACCGAGAACGCGGCGGCCGTCTACGGAGACGACGGCGGAGCGGCCGTGGCCAGGACGATCCCGATGAGCCGGATGGCCGCCCCCGGGGACGTGGCGGGTGCGTGCCTCTACCTCGCGAGCGGCCTGGCGTCGTACGTGAACGGCGCGGATCTGGCGGTCCACGGGGGCGGCGAGTTCCCCGCGCGCTATCTCGCCGTGCAGGACGGAGCGCGGGCGCACGGACCGGAGTCCAGGACCGTGGAAGGTGCCACGACCCTGGACCGCTGAGCGTGGCGTCCCGCCACCCCCTGTCGCAGAATTAGAATTCATACTAGCTTGGTAGGTGTCCGGGTCCCCCGTGCCGGGACCGTCGTGCAACGAGGAGCGAAGCCATGCATGAAGCAGTCAGCCTGGACGGCCGGACGGCCGTCGTCACCGGCGCTGGTGCGGGCGTCGGCCGCGCCGAGGCGCTGGCCCTGGCCGCGGCCGGGGCCAGGGTCGTCGTCAACGACGTGGGCCCCGCCGCCCAGGCCGTGGTCGACGAGATCATCAGCGGGGGCGGACAGGCCACGGCCGTCGTCGGCGACGTGGGTGACTGGTCACTGGGCGAACGGCTGGTGGAGAAGGCAGTCACCCGGTACGGCAGCCTGGACATCCTCGTCAACAACGCAGGCGTACTGCGCGACATGATGCTCTTCAACCTGACCGAGACCGCCTGGGACGACGTCATCCGTGTCCACCTGAAGGGACACGCGTCGGTCTCACGGGCCGCCGCCGTCCACTGGCGCGCCCTCAGCAAGGCCACCGGCGGTCCGGTCTACGGACGGGTCGTCAACACCTCGTCGGAAGCGTTCCTGTTCGGCGCCGCGGGCCAGCCCAACTACTCGGCCGCCAAAGCCGGCATCGTCGCGCTGACCCTCTCCACCGCCCAGGGGCTGAGCCGGTACGGCGTGCGGGCCAACGCCATCTGCCCGCGGGCCCGTACCGGCATGACCGAGCACGTCTTCGGCGAGGCGGCCGACGGCGCGGGTGAGCTGGACATCCTGGCCCCGGAGCGGATCGGCACGTTCGTCGGCTACCTGGCGTCACCTGCGGCGGCGGAGATCAACGGCCAGGTCTTCGTGGTCTACGGCGACATGGTGGCGCTGATGGCCGCACCCCAGGTGGAGCGGCAGTTCCGCACCACGGGCCCGGCGTTCACCCCCGACGAACTGGACCAGCAACTGACCCCGTACTTCAAGGGCCGCAGTCCTTACCAGTCGTACGCGGCATACAGCGTGGCCGACCTCGACACCACCGGTGTGCAGAGCGCCGCGAACTGAGACCTCTCCGGATTCCCCGCCGGCGGGCGGGGAATCCGGAGAATCACGGCGCGGGCGCGGGAGGCGACATCCCGGCGAGCAGCATCCGGCAGCCCAGCCGTAGATCCGACTCCACCTCCGGCATCGAGATCCGCCCCTGCAGGCCCGACTGAAGTACTCCGTACCAGAGTTGGAGCAGCAGCCGGACGCGGGTCAGGTCCTCGGGGGTGGGATGTTCCAGACCGATCACGTCCAGGATGACGGCACGGATGCCGCTGTCGATCGCGGCCACCCCGGGCACCTTCCCGGCATCGGCGTTGGTGGCCGAGGTGAGCATCGCGTTGGCCAGCTCGGGGCGGCGCAGCAGTGCACGGCTGGCCTGCTGGAGGACACCGAACGCGGCCTCGTGGGACGGCAGTCCGGCGACGGGCCGCCGCTGGGCGAAGGTGTCGCCGAGGCGTCCCACCTGATCGGCCATCACTCCGACGAACAAGTGCGTCTTGGACGGGAAATACCGGTAGAGGGTCCCGATGGCGACGCGGGCCTGCCGGGCCACCTCGTGCATCTGGACCCGCTCCAGTCCGTTCACGGCGGCCAGCTGGGCAGCCGCCTCCAGCAGACGCAGCCGCCGGGCCCGCTGGTCCGGCGAGCTGGGCTCCGCCGCCGGGCGGTTCTCCGCAACTCTGGGCACTGGCTTCCCCGTTCCTCGGATTCAGGACGGCCGGGACTTCTTCACCGTCCCGGCCGTCCTGGGTGAGCGGCATCAGCCGGTCACGAGCACACCGGCCCCGTGCCGATACGCCGTCACCTCGCGCACGGCACAGGCACACGGCGTCGTAGGGGCCTTCGGGTCAGCGCTCCTCTCCCGCGGGCAGCGGGGCGAAGGCGGCCAGCGGCTGGGTGCCGGACCAGTCGTGGCCCCAGTAGCTGTCGGCGGTGATCTCCTCGGCCGTGTAGTGGGTCTCGTCGACGAGCATCCCCTCACTGCCGTACTCGACGTCCCAGCCGCCGGGCGCCCGGACGTAGAAGGACACCATCTTGTCGTTGGTGTGCCGGCCGAGGGTCGAGGACAGCGGGAAGCCGTGCTGATGCACCCGGTCGAGGGCGATCCCGACGGCGTCGAGGCTGTCCGCCTCGACCATCAGGTGCACCAGGCCGGGCGCTTCGCCGTGCGGCGCGGGAACGACCGCCAGGCTGTGGTGGCGCTCGTTGACGCCCAGGAAACGCACCCGGCGCGGCGGGTCGGTGACCGGGCCGCCGAGCCGCATCGCGCCGCGCGGCAGGAAGTCCAGGACCTCGGTGTAGAAGGTGACCGTCTCGTCCATCCGGGTCGTGGGCAGTACGACATGTCCCATGCCGGCGCCCCCCGTGACGAACCGCTGGCCCGCGCCCGTGAGCAGGGGGCTGTGGTCGAGTACCGGCGCGTAGAAGACTTCGAGCGGGGTGCCCCCGGGGTCGGTGAAGGCAATGGCCTCCTCCACACCCCGCTCCGACGTCCGGTCCGGGGAGAGCTCCTTCACCGCTGTGCCGGAGGCCTCGACGGCGTGCCGTACCCGGGCGAGTGCGAACTGGTCGCGCACCTCCCAGCCCACGGCCTCCACCCGGTCGCTGTCGCCGGGGAGCAGGGTCAGCCGGGCCCTGCGCTCGTCCATGCGCAGGTACAGCCCTTCGGGGTCGGGCCCCTTCCCCTCGGCGAACCCGAGTGCGTCGACGGCCAGTTCACGCCAGCGGTCGAGGTGTCGGGTGCGGACCACGAGGTATCCCAGTGCGCGGATCTCAGCCATCTGTCGTCGGCTCCATCGTCAGGTCGGAACGGGTCCGGGCGGGTCGGGCCGGCCCGGTGCGGGCCCTTGCGGGCCCGGGGCACGGGTGTCAGATCATCGAGCGCATCGGCCCCTGCGGCGGCT
Source organism: Streptomyces sp. NBC_01267 (assembly GCF_036241575.1). Taxonomy (NCBI): domain Bacteria; kingdom Bacillati; phylum Actinomycetota; class Actinomycetes; order Kitasatosporales; family Streptomycetaceae; genus Streptomyces; species Streptomyces sp. NBC_01267. The sequence goes on from NZ_CP108455.1 coordinate 491,351, forward strand.
CGATGCCCAGGTCGGTGAGCGCCGAGGCGTGGAACACCGAACCGGGTACGTGGATGGCGTGCGCGAGGCCGGTGTGCGCGTCGCGCCAGAAGCGCTGCAAGGGGTTGTCCATGCGCATGGCGTTGCCCCCGGAGCGGGCGACGATCTCGTCCATCGCACGGACCGCTCGCCAGGCCGCCCCGACCTGGATGCGCCGGCCCGCCGCCCGGTCCCCGAAGGTCACTTCCCGTCCGGCCTCGACGGTGTCGTACATCCGGGAGACGTTGTCGAGCAGGGCGGTGCGGGCCGCGCCGATCTCGGCGGTGGCCTCGCTGAGCGCGTACAGGGCGTGCGGGTCGTCCTTGATCCTGGTGCCGGTCACCGTGGTGCGGTGGCGCTGGTACTCCACGTGGTGGGCGAGTGCGCCCTCGGCGATGCCGATGACCGCGGAGGTGATGCCCAGCGGGAAGGCGCAGGAGAACGGCAGATGGTAGGCGGGGTTGGTCAGGCCCGCTTCCTTGGCGGCGGTGCCGTCGACCACCTTGTTGTACGGGATGACCCGGTGGTCGGGGACGAACGCGTCCGTGACGACGACGTCCTTGCTGCCGGTGCCGCGCAGCCCGACGACGTCCCACGAGTCCTCGATGATCTCGTAGTCGGAGCGGGGCAGGATCAGGTGCAGCGACTGCGGGGGCGATACGGGGGTGCCGTCGGCGTCCCCCAGGAAGCCGCCCAGAAAGATCCACCGGCAGTGGTCGGTCCCGGAGGAGAACTGCCAGTGCCCGCTGAAGAGATAGCCGCCGTCGACCGGCCTGGCCACACCCATCGGGGCGTACGGGGAGGCGATCCAGGTGTCCTGGTCCTCGCCCCAGACCTCCTCCTGGACCTTCGGGTCGGCGAAGGCCATCTCCCACGGGTGCACCCCCACCACGCCGCTGACCCAGCCGGTGGCGCCGTCCAGTGCGGCGACCGCCATCACGGTCTCGGCGAACTCACGCGGGTGTGCCTCCAGGCCTCCGTGCGTCTTCGGCTGGAGCATCCGCATGGTTCCGGCCTCGCGGAGCAGTTCGGCCGTCCGGTCGGTGAGCCTGCCCCGGGCCTCGTTGCGCGGGCCGAGTTCGCGGAGCTCGTCCGCCCTGGCCATGATCCTGTCGAGTGCGGTGTCGGCCATCTCTTCCTCAATTCCTCTGCTGCGCTGCGGCCCTGTCGGACCGGGGGGACTGCTCAGGCGCCGACGGCTGCCTTGTTCTTCGCCGCCAGACCGACGGCGATCTCGATCAGCTGGTCCTCCTGGCCGCCGACGAGTTCGCGCCGTCCGGCCTCGATGAGGATCTCCGCGCCGGACACCCCGTAGCGCCGGGCCTGCCGGTCCGCGTGCTTGAGGAAGCTGGAGTACACCCCCGCGTAGCCCATGGTCAGGGAGAGCCGGTCGAGCAGGCACTCGCCGTCCATCACGGGACGGACCACGTCCTCCGCCGCGTCGATGATCTTCAGGGTGTCGATGCCGGTCCGGATGCCGAGCTTCTCCGCGACGGCCGCGAAGGCCTCGACCGGGGTGTTGCCCGCACCGGCCCCGAACCGCCGGGTCGAGCCGTCGATCTGGAGGGCGCCGGCCCGTACGGCGAGTACGGAGTTGGCCACTCCCAGCCCGAGGTTCTCGTGTCCGTGGAATCCCACCTGGGCGTCCGCGCCGAGCTCGGCGACCAGGGCCGCCACCCGGTCACTGGTCTGCTCCAGCACCAGTGCCCCGGCCGAGTCCACGATGTAGACGCACTGGCAGCCCGCGTCGGCCATGATGCGGGCCTGCGTCGCCAGGGCCTCCGGCGGACTGCTGTGCGACATCATCAGGAAACCCACGGTCTCCAGGCCGAGTTCGCGGGCCAGTCCGAAGTGCTGGACGGAGATGTCCGCCTCGGTGCAGTGGGTGGCGATGCGGCAGATGGCCGCGCCGTTGTCGGCCGCGCTCCGGATGTCGTCCTGTACGCCCAGTCCGGGCAGCATGAGGAAGGCGATCCGGGCCCGGGTGGCGGTCTCCACCGCGGCCTTGATCAGTTCCTGCTCGGGGGTGTGGCTGAAGCCGTAGTTGAAGGACGATCCGCCGAGTCCGTCGCCGTGGGTGACCTCGATGACGGGCACTCCCGCGTCGTCGAGAGCCGCCACGATCGAGCGGACGTGCTCGACGGTGAACTGGTGCTGCTTGGCGTGCGAGCCGTCCCGCAGCGAGGAGTCGGTGACCCGGATGTCGAGGTCTGCGCTGTAGGGCATGTGAAGGTGTCTCCCTCGAAGAGGTGGGGGCCCGGGGCCGGTCAGGCCCGGCCCGTGGTGATCTGCCGGGCGAAGCCCTCGCCGACCCTGGTGGCGGCGGCGGTCATGATGTCGAGGTTCCCGGAGTACGGCGGCAGGAAGTCACCGGCGCCCTCGACCTCCAGGAAGACCGCGACACGGGCGAACCCGCCGCTGCCGGGGCCGGGATCGTCGAACTGCGGCTCGGCGCGCAGCCGGTAGCCGGGGACGTACGCGGCCACGTCGGCCACCATCCGGTGGACGGAGGCGGAGACGGCCGAGCGGTCCGCGTCGGCCGGGAGCGAGCAGAACACCGTGTCCCGCATGAGCATGGGCGGTTCGGCCGGGTTGAGGATGATGATGGCTTTGCCCTTGCGGGCGCCGCCGATCCGCTCGATGCCCCGGCTGGTGGCGTGGGTGAACTCGTCGATGTTCTGCCGGGTGCCCGGCCCCGCCGACGGCGACGCGACGCTCGCCACGATCTCGGCGTACGCCACCTCGGTCACCCGGGACACGGCGTGCACGATCGGGATGGTCGCCTGGCCCCCGCAGGTGATGAGGCTGACGTTCGGGGCCTCCAGGTGCTCGCCCTGGTTGACGGCCGGCACCACGGCCGGGCCGATGGCCGCGGGCGTCAGATCGACGGCCTGGATGCCCAGTTCGGCGTAGCGCGGGGCGTTGGCCCGGTGGACGTGGGCGGAGGTCGCCTCGAAGACGATGTCGGGGAGTTCGTCCTGTTCCAGCAGCGGGCCGACCCCCGTGGAGCCGGTGGTCAGGCCGTGGTCGGCCGCACGTTTCAGTCCGGGGCTGTCCGCGTCGACGCCGATCATCCAGCGGGGCTCGATGGCGTCCGAGCGGAGCAACTTGTACATCAGATCGGTGCCGATGTTCCCGGAACCGACAATGGCTGCACTGGCCTTGGTCACTGCTCTCGCCTCACTGGAAGATGACGGACACGGAGCCGAGTCCGCCGAACTCGGCATGGAAGTCGTCCCCGGGGCGGACGTCGACCGCCCGGGTGCACGAACCGGGCAGGACGAGGTGACCGGCCTCCAGCCGCACGCCGAACGCGGCGACCTTGCGGGCCAGCCAGGCGACGGCGGTGGTGGGGTCGCCCAGGACCGCGCCGGTGTTGCCGCGGGCGGCCTCCTGGCCGCGGCGGTGCAGTACGGCGGGTATGTCGGCGAGGTCCAGGTCCGACGGCCGGACCCGCGCGGCGCCGAGCACCACCCCGGCGGAGGAGGCGTTGTCGGCGACCGTGTCCGGGAGTCCGATCCGCCAGTCCTTGATCCGGCTGTCGATCAGCTCGATGCTCGGTACGACGTACTCCGTGGCGGCGAGTACGTCCGCCGTCGTACAGCCCTCACCGGGCAGGGCGGCGCCCAGCAGGAACCCGACCTCCACCTCGACCCGGGGGTAGCAGTAGTCGCCGGTCTCCACCGGCACGTCCTCGGACAGCACCATGCCGGAGAGCAGATGGCCGTAGTCCGGTTCGTCCACCCCCATCATCTGCTGCATGACCTCCGAGGAGAGCCCGACCTTGTGACCGCGCACCGTGGCGCCGTCGGCGAGTTGGCGGCGGATGTTGGCCAGTTGGATCTCGTAGGCGTCGACCACGTCGATGCCGGGGTAGCTGTCGGTCAGCGGGGAGACCGGGGAGCGGTCCCGCTGTGCCGCCCACAACAGGTCTGCGGCTTCGGCACGTTGCGCCGCATCGAGCATCGGGACCTCCTGGAACCGAATCGGGAAGGGAAGAGCGAGGACCGGGGTACGTGGGTACGGGCCGTGGGGACACGGGAAAGGTTGCAGTCCCCGTGCGGTCGCAGGAGCCCGCTCCCGCTGAGTGGGAATCGCGCCGGGGCCCGGAGCCTGTCGTCCGGATCAGGCGCTACGCGTCATAGCTGACCGAGAGCCGTTCGGTGAGCGCGGTGGACTGGCAGGCGAGGATGTAGCCCTCGTCGAGGTCGGCCTGTTCCAGTACCTCGTTGCGTTCCATGGCGACCTCACCGGCCAGGAGCCGGCAGGCGCAGGCACTGCACGAGCCCTCCCGGCAGGAGAACGGCGCGTCCAGACCGGCCGCCAGCAGGGCGTCCAGCAGTCTGGTTCCCGGAGGCAGGGGTACCGTGCGGGTCTCGCCGTCGAGCCGGACCTCGGCGGTGCCCGCGGGGCCCGCCGGATCCTCGGACGCCGCCGGACCGGTGGGCTCCGGTCCTGCGAACGGGTCTCCCGCCAGGGAGGAGAACCGTTCGACGTGCACCCGCTCCGCCGGCATGCCGAGCCCGGTGAGCACCGCCACCACGGCGTCCATGAAGGGGCCGGGTCCGCAGACGAAGGCCTCCCCGGCCGTGCGGGACAGGGCGAGTTGGCGCAGTCCGGCTTCGGTGGGCAGGCCCTGGACCGACTCCAGCCAGTGCACGACGTGCAGCCGCCGGGGGTACTCCCGGGCGAGCGCGATGAGCTCGTCGCGGTAGATCACCGAGCCCTCGTCCCGGTTGGCGTAGACGAGCGTCACGGTGCCCGAACCGGCGTGCAGCGCCGATTTGAGGATCGACATGACCGGCGTGATGCCGCTGCCCCCGGCGAACAGGACGAAGTCGGTGTCCAGCGATGCCGGGGTGAACGTACCGGCGGGGCGCAGGACTTCCAGCGTGCAGCCCTCCCGGACGGTGTCGCAGATCCAGTTGGATCCGTGGCCGCCCCGGGTTCGCTTGACGGTGATCCTCGGCTTCTCGCCGAGGACGGGAGAGCTGGCGAGCGAGTAGCAGCGCGCCACGCTGCCGGTCCCGCCACCGGCCTCCGGTATCCGGACGGTGAGGAACTGGCCGGGACTGTAGGCGAACCGTCCGGCGTCGCCGGGGGCCGGTTCGAGAACGAGTGAGTACGCGTCCGGGGTCTCGGCGAGCATCTCGACGACCCGGACACGGAGCGGGCGGGGGTGTGACATCGGTCGGTCTCCTGGAGTCCTACGCCGGATGCGTCGGCGTGGCGCGGGCCGCGTGCCGCGCGGCGATGTGGCCGAACACCATGGCCGGGCCGATCGTCGCGCCCGCCCCCGCGTACTCACGGCCCATGACGGAGGCGGAGGTGTTCCCGGTGGCGTACAGACCGGGGATCGCGCTGTGGTCGGCGCGCAGCACCCGGCTGTGCTCGTCACAGACGAGACCGCCCTTGGTGCCGAGGTCGCCGACCTCGATACGGACGGCGTAGAAGGGGCCCCGGTCGATCTCGTCGAGATTGGGGTTCTTCAGGGTGGGGTCGCCGTAGTAGCGGTCGTACGCGCTGTCCCCCCGGCCGAAGTCCTCGTCCCGGCCCGCGCGGGCGAAGCCGTTGAACCGCTGGACGGTACGGGTCAGGGCGTCGGCCGGTACGCCGATGCGCTCCGCCAGCCCGGCCAGGGTGTCGGCCCGGTGGACGACTCCGCTGTCGTAGAAACCCTGCGGGAAGGGGACGCCCGGCAGGACCTGGGCGAAGGGGTAGCGGGATCGGGCCTTGGCGTCCATGACGAACCAGGCGGGGACGTGGCCGCCGTCGAGCTGATCGTGCACGAAGTTGACATAGGGCGCCGACTCGTTGGTGAACCGCTCCCCCGCCCCGGACACGATGACGGACGGCGGTATGCAGCGCTCCGAGACCAGCGGGATCACCACGCCGGACGGGTGCTTGACCGACGGCATCCACCACGCGTCGTCCATCAGGTCGACGGCCGCTCCGGCCTGCTGGCCCGCGATGATGCCGTCCCCGACGTTCTCCTGGGCGCCGGCGCTGACGTCCTCCCGGCCGCCCGCGGGCAGGTGGCGTTCACGCAGGCCCGTGTGGTGGTCGAACCCGCCGGTGGCGAGCAGGACACCCCGGCGGGCGCGGATCCGTACGGTCCGGCCCTGGTGTTCCACGACCGCCCCGGTGACCGTACCGTCGGCATCGGTCACCAGGGAGCGCATCGGGGACCGCAGCCACAGCGGGATGTCGTGGTCCTTCAGCGCCATGCGCAGCCGGGCCACCAGGGCGCGCCCTCCGGTGGCCATGTGCCGTCGGCGGACCACGTTGGAGGAGACCCGCCAGGCCGCGACCAGGGAGGCACGGCGGCCCTTCCAGGTCCGCTTGACCATGGCGAGGTCGTGGTAGTCCTTCGACGTCACCCAGAGGCCGAGCGGCCCCTTGAGGCTGTTGGGCCGCTGGTACTCCTCGTCCGCGCCGAGCCTGCGGGTGTCGAAGGGCAGCGCCTCGATGGTGCGGCCCAGCGGACGTCCGCCGCTCTTCTCCGGGTGGTAGTCGGAGTAGCCCTTGACCCAGAAGAAGCGCAGGTGCGGGCTGCGGTCGAGCAGGTCCATCAGCGGGGCGCCCTGGTCGACATAGGCGTCGAGCCGCGCCTGCGGCACCTCGCCCTCGGTGAGGGCGCCGAGGTAGCGCAGGATGGATTCGCGGTCGTCGACGACTCCCTTGCGGCGCAGGGTCGGGTTGTTGGGGATCCAGATACCGCCGCCGGAGATGGCGGTGGAGCCGCCGAACGTACGGCCCTTCTCGACGATCAGGGTGTCCAGGCCGGCGTCGGCCGCGCTCAGCGCGGCGGCCATGCCACCGCCTCCGCTGCCGACGATCAGGAAGTCGACCTGCTGGTCCCAGCCGTCGGATCCGGCGGCCGGGTTCGTGGCGCGCGTGGCGTCCGCGGTCATCGTGCGCTCCCTTCGCGCGTGAGGAACGCGAGCACCGCGCTCTCGAACGCGGCTTTCTGTTCGATCATCACCCAGTGGCCGCAGTCCGGGAAGACGTGCAGTTCGCCACGCGGCAGGGTGCGCATCGGCAGCAGCGCCATGTCGACGGGGCTGACCCGGTCGTCGCGCCCCCAGGTCAGCAGGGTGGGTGCCTGCACCTTGTGCAACTGGGCCCAGTACGGGGCGGTGTCCGAGGCCGCGGCTGCGGCAGCCTGTCCGGCGAACGCGGCCCTGCCGTACATCTGCCGGGCGCTCGCCAGCGTGGCCGGGTCGGTGGCCTGCGTCCAGCGTTCCTCGATAAGTTCCTCGGTGACCAGCGCCGGGTCGTGCACCATCGAGAGGAGCCACCGCACCAGGGCCTCCCGGGTGGGGTTCTCGGTGAAGTCCATGAGCAGCCTGATGCCTTCGCCCGGCCCCGGGCTGAAGATGTTCTTGCCGACGCCGCCGATGGTGACGAGCTTCTCGACCCGCTCGGGGTGGGCGATCGCGAACCGGGTGGCGACGATCCCGCCCATCGAGTTGCCGATGACGTGTACGCGGTCCAGCCCGAGCCCGTCCAGGAAGCGTTCCACGCTCTGCTGCGCGGTCACCATGGGAGGCCCGTCGGCGGGGTCGCTGACCCCGAAGCCGGGGAATTCCAGGATCAGGCAGCGGAAGTGCTCCGCGAAGAAGCCGAGGTTGCCACGGTAGTTGCGCCAGCCGGTCACCCCGGGCCCCGACCCGTGCAACAGCAGCAGTGGCGGGCCCTCCCCGGCCTCGTGGTAGCGCAGGACGCCGCCGTCGGTGGCCAGTTCGCGCAGGGTGGCCCGGTAACTCGTATCAGTGGTCATCGTCCGCCTCGGTCGGGGTGGTTCGGGTGGAGTGAGGTTCGGGTGCGGTGAGGTTCGAGCGGGCTGAGGTGGGGTTCGGGTGCGGTGGGTGCCCGTCGCCAGGACCGTAGGCCGCCGGGCCCGGCGCCGTGGGTCACGTCCCGATCAGCGGGATCCAGGGCACCGGCCCCGGCGCCGTTCCACTGAGCGGGATCCCTCCCTGCTCTCCCGGGGCCCGGTCCTACGGTCGTCGCCGATGTCACCGGTGTCCGGCCGGTGGCCCGCTCACGATCGGAGGTGTCCCGTATGCCGGCCGAGGCGCTCTCCCGCACGGCTCCCGCGGACGTCCGTACGCCGAGCCCCGCCGAACTGCGCACGGCCATGGGCCGGTTCGCCAGCGGCGTCACGGTGGTCACGGGCCACGACGAGGAAGGACCGGCCGGTTTCGCCTGCCAGTCCTTCGCGTCGGTTTCCCTTGAGCCGCCGCTCGTTCTCTTCTGCGCGGACCACCGCGGCCGGGCCTGGCCGCGGATCCGCGCCACGGGCCGGTTCTGTGTGAATGTGCTGGCCGCACACCAGACCGAGGTGTGCGCACGCTTCGGCTCCAGCCGGGGCAGGAAGTTCGACGGCCTGGACTGGCGGTTGTCGCGCTGGGGGGCGCCCGCCCTGCCCGGCGTGCTGTTGCGGGTGCACGCGTCGGTCGACTCGGTCCGGGCGGCCGGTGACCACGACGTGGTGCTCGGCCGGGTGCTGGAACTGGACACGCCGGGCGAGGAACCGCCGATGATCTTCTACCGCGGAGGGTTCGACCTCGGCCGGGACACCGCGCCGCAGGGCGCGGGGACCGGCCCGGCGCTGCCGCCGGTCTGGGGGCCGGGCGACCGCTGGGGCTGAGAGCCCGGCGGGTGGCCCGCGACCGGGCGGCCACCCGACAGCCGCTGGGCCCGGGGCGGCCGGCCCCGCGGCTCCACCGTCCCGGGCCGGTGTACGGTGCGGCGCCGCCGTGCTCGGACGCGCCGGTCCGGACCGGTCGGCGCCACCGGGAACGGTGTCAGATCCATTCCCCGTCCCGGCCCGCGCTGATCAGCCGGTCCATGACCTCCGGCGACCAGGTGCGCTCCGGGATCTGCGGCCCGCGGCTGCTGCGGCGTACGGTCTCCCGCTCCGGGAACAGACTGCGTGAGACCTCTCGGGCGGCGTTGACCACGAGGGGGGCCACCCGTTCCAGCCGGGCGGTCCGCTCGTCACCGCTGAGGGAGATGGCCGCGACGGGCCCCTCCGGTCCGCGCAGCGGCGCCGCGGCACACGACACGCCGGGGATCGCCTCTCCCCGGTCGAAGGCGAGACCGTGCCGCCGCCTGATCCGGTCGAGCTCCTGCCGGAGCGCCGGAAGGCCGGTGATGGTGCGTTCGGTACTCCGGGGCAGCGCCTCGGGCAGGAGGGTGTCCACCTGCTCGGGTTCGAGCCAGGCGAGCATGGCCTTGCCCACCCCCGTGGCGTGGGCGGGCGCGTGTCCGCCGACCCGCGAGGGCAGGCCGCTGGCGAACCGGCCGCCGATCTTGTCGAGGTACACGATCTCGGCACCTTCGAGTACGGCGAGATGCACCACCATGCCGGTGCGCAGGTGGAGTTCGTGGAGCAGGGGGGCGGCGGCCTCACGGATCTCGCCCCGGCTGCCGTCCTGGCCGCCGAGTCCGAGGGCACGCGGGCCGAGCCGGTAGCCGTACGAGGTGTGTTCCAGCCACTGGCAGCCGACGAGCTGGTCCAGGATGCGGTGCGCGGTCGACCGTGGCAGCCGGGTGCGGTACGCGACCTCTTCGAGAGTCAGCCGCGAGGAACGGTTTTCGAACGCGTCGATGATCAGGGTCATCCGCCCGATCATCGACGGAGGGAGTTCACAGGGTCGAGGTGTTGCCCACACGGGGTGGGGTGAATCGACGAGGGGCATCGAAGCCTCCGAGTCCTTCGCCAGGGCGACGGAAGTTCACAGAACTGAAATGAATTCTTGAAAAACGTAGCAGGACACTTCCGTCCGGGGAAGACACCGGACGCTCCGGCTCGTGGATCACCCCCGCTCACGGGCCGTGCGGGCACCCCGGCAGGACCAGGGCCGGGGTGCCCGCACGGTGGGCCGGTCACTGCGCGCCGTATACCGGCTGGGGCAGTTCGGCGGCGGCCAGCAGGACCAGGGCGGCCTCGCCCGCCTCGGCCGGGGTCCAGCGCGCCCCCTTGTCGGCGCTCGGGCCCGGCCGCCAGCCCTCCATGACGGTGATCCGCCCGGCTTCCGCCTCGAAGACGCGGCCGGTGACGCCCGCGGCGGCCTCCGACGCCAGCCAGACCACGAGCGGCGAGACGTTCTCCGGCGCCATCGCGTCGAAGCCGCCCTCACCGGACGCGGTCATGGCCTCGGCGAAGACCTCTTCGGTCATCCGGGTCCGGGCGGCGGGCGCGATGGCGTTGACCTGGACCCCGTACCGCCCCAGTTCGGCGGCGGCCACCAGGGTCAGCCCCAGGATCCCGGCCTTGGCGGCCGAGTAGTTGCCCTGCCCCACGCTCCCCAGCAGTCCCGCGCCGGAGCTGGTGTTGATCACCCGCGCCTGCGGCGCGCGCCCCGCCTTGGCCTCCGCACGCCAGTGCGCCCCGGCGTACTTGAGCGCCAGGAAGTGACCCTTGAGGTGGACGCGCATCACCGCGTCCCAGGCGTCCTCGTCGAGGTTGACGAGCATCTTGTCGCGCAGGAACCCGGCGTTGTTGACCAGGATGTCGAGCCGGCCGAAGGTCTCCACGGCGGTGGCGACCAGGGAGGCCGCGCCGACCGCGGTGGCGATGTCGCCGCCGTGGGCGACCGCCTCACCGCCCGCCGCGACGATCTCGTCGACCACGTCCTGCGCCGGTCCCGCCGAGCCGCCTGCCCCGTCGAGTCCGACACCCAGGTCGTTGACGACGACCCGCGCGCCCTCCGCCGCCAGGGCGTGCGCATGGGCGCGGCCCAGGCCGCGGCCCGCGCCGGTGACGACGGCGACGCGTCCGGCGCAGAGCCCGGAGCCGTTTCCCGTGGCGTTTCCTGTGCCGCTTCCGGTGGTGCTCGAAGTCATCTCACTTCTCCTTCTCGGCAGTTGCGGGAGCCGGGACGCCGGGCGCCCCCTCCCGCGGTACGCGAAGCACTGCTACCTTCTCACCTAACAAATGTTTGGTGGAAAGGTAGCTGATCTGCTCATGGGTGTCTCCACCTCAAGCCCGCACGACGGCGTCAGTGTGGTCACCGTCGACTTCCCTCCCGTCAACGCCCTGCCCGTACAGGGCTGGTTCGCCCTGGCCCAAGCGGTGCGCGCCGCAGGGGCCGATCCCACCGTCCGCTGCGTGGTGCTGACCGCCGCCGGACGTGGCTTCAACGCCGGCGTCGACATCAAGGAGATGCAGCGCTCCGAAGGCCACGGAGCGCTGGTCGGCGCCAACCACGGCTGCGCCGAGGCCTTCGCCGCCGTATACGAGTGCGAGGTGCCCGTCGTCGCCGCGGTGGGCGGGTACTGCCTGGGCGGCGGTATCGGCCTCGTCGGCAACGCCGACGCGATCGTGGCGAGCGACGACGCCACCTTCGGCCTCCCCGAGCTGGACCGCGGCGCGCTCGGCGCCGCCACGCACCTCGCCCGGCTGGTCCCCCAGCACCTGATGCGCACCTTGTACTACACCTCCCGTACCGCCACGGCGCAGGAACTCCACCGGCACGGCTCCGTGTGGCAGGTCGTTCCCCGCGACGGGCTGCTGGACGCGGCGGTGGCTCTGGCCGTCGAGATCGCCGCCAAGGACGGCACGCTGATCCGCCTCGCCAAGGCCGCGATCAACGGCATCGACCCGGTCGACGTCCGCCGCAGTTACCGCTTCGAACAGGGCTTCACCTTCGAGGCGAACCTCGTGGGGATCGCCGACCAGGTCCGTAACACCTTCGGAAACAAGGAGGAGAAGTCGTGAGCAGCGACACCCCTGAGAGGACCGGCAAGGTCATGTCCGCGGAGGACGTCGTCGGACGGCTGCGCAGCGGTATGACGCTGGGCATCGGCGGCTGGGGTTCCCGGCGCAAACCCATGGCGCTCGTCCGCGCCCTGCTGCGGTCGGACGTCACCGATCTGACCGTCATCTCCTACGGCGGCCCCGACGTGGGCCTGCTGGCCGCCGCCGGAAAGATCCGCAAGCTGGTCGCCGCCTTCGCCACGCTCGACTCCATCCCGCTGGAGCCGCACTTCCGGGCGGCCCGCCAGCGCGGTGACTTCGAGCTGACGGAACTGGACGAGGCGATGTTCATGTGGGGGCTGACCGCCGCCGCCCACCGACTGCCGTTCATGCCGATCCGGGCCGGTCTCGGATCGGACGTGATGACGGTCAACCCGGAGCTGCGGGCGGTCACTTCACCGTACGCGGACGGTGAGGAGCTGGTGGCCGTACCGGCGCTGCGGATGGACGCGGCCCTCGTCCACGTCAACCGCGCGGACGCCCGCGGCAACGGCCAGTACCTGGGCCCCGACCCGTACTTCGACGACCTCTTCTGCGAAGCGGCCACCGACGCCTACGTCTCCTGCGAACGGATCGTGCCGAGCTCGGAGTTCGCCGCCGCCGGCCCTCCGCAGACCCTGCTCGTGGGGCGCCACTCGGTCACCGGGGTCGTCGAGACCCCGAACGGCGCGCACTTCACCTCGTGCATCCCCGACTACGGGCGCGACGAGGCGTTCCAGACGGCGTACGCCAAGGCAGCCGCGGACCCGGACGCCTGGCGCGAGTTCACCGACCGCTTCCTGTCCGGGGACGAGGACACCTACCAGGCCGCGGTCGCGGCCTTCGCCAAGGAGGGCGCATGAGTACGCAGGAGACCGCTCAGGGCGCGGAGACCGGCGTCACCCGCGCCGAGTACTGCGTCATCGCCTGCGCCGAGGCGTGGCGGGGTGACGGCGAGGTGCTGGCCAGCCCGATGGGCACCGTGCCGTCGGTCGGCGCCCGGCTCGCCAAGCTGACCTTCTCGCCCGATCTGCTGCTCACCGACGGCGAGGCCCTGGTGATCGGTGATGTACCGGCGATCGGCGCGCAGCCGGAGACCGTCGAGGGATGGCTGCCCTACCGCAGGCATCTGGCCATGGTCGCCGGCGGCAAGCGGCACGTCATGATGGGCGCCAGCCAGCTGGACCGGCACGGCAACCAGAACATCAGCTGCATCGGCGACTGGAAGCAGCCGGCCCGCCAGCTGCTGGGCGTGCGCGGCGCGCCGGTCAACACCATCAACAACCCGACGAGTTACTGGATCCCCCGGCATTCTCCCCGGGTGTTCGTCGAGAAGGTCGACATGGTCAGCGGCGTCGGGCACGACCGCGCCGCCGCGGCCGGTCCGTCCGCGACCCGGTTCCACCAGCTCCGCCGGGTCGTCACGGACCTGGCGGTGCTGGACTTCGAGACCCCCGGACGGACCCTGCGCGTCAGGTCCCTGCACCCGGGGGTGAGCGCCGCGCAGGTGCGGGAGGCCACCGGCTTCGAGCTCCCGGTCCCGGACGACGTCCCCCGTACCCGCGAGCCGAGCGCGGAGGAGCTCCGGCTGATCCGTACGGTCATCGACCCGCGGGGCCTGCGCAACCGCGAGGTGCGGACGTGAGCGGGAGCGGATTCACGCTGTCCACCCGGCTCACCGAGCTGGTCGGCGTCCGCCATCCGATCGTCCAGACGGGCATGGGGTGGGTGGCGGGCCCCCGGCTGGTGTCGGCGACGGCCGATGCGGGGGCGCTGGGCATCCTCGCCTCCGCGACCATGACCCTGGAGCAGCTGCGCTCCGCGGTACGCGAGGTGAAGTCCCGGACCGACCGTCCTTTCGGCGTCAACCTCCGGGCGGACGCGGGCGATGCGGCGGAGCGGGTGGGCGTCATCATCGACGAGGGTGTGCGGGTCGCGTCCTTCGCGCTGGCGCCGTCCGAGGCGCTGATCGGGCGGCTGAAGGACGCGGGTGTCGTCGTGATCCCGTCGATCGGCGCGCGCCGCCATGCGGAGAAGGTCGCGGCGTGGGGCGCCGACGCGGTCATCGTGCAGGGCGGCGAGGGCGGCGGGCACACCGGCGAGGTGGCCACCACCGTGCTGCTGCCGCAGGTCGTCGACGCGGTCGGGATTCCGGTGATCGCCGCGGGCGGCTTCCGGGACGGGCGGGGTCTCGTCGCTGCGCTGGCGCACGGGGCGGCGGGGGTCGCCATGGGCACCCGCTTCCTGCTCACCTCGGACAGCACGGTGCCGGACGCCGTGAAGGCGGAGTACCTCGCGGCGGGCGTCAAGGACATCACCGTCACCACCAAGGTCGACGGCCTTCCGCACCGGATGCTGCGGACACCCCTGGTCGCGGCGCTGGAGCGCTCGGGCCGCCCGGCCGCGCTGGTGCGGGCGCTGCGGCACGCCGCCGGCTTCAAGGCGCACTCCGGGCTGAGCTGGGCCGGAATGGTCCGTGACGGCCTCGCCATGAAGCACGGCAAGGATCTGACGTGGAGTCAGGTACTGCTGGCGGCCAACACCCCGATGATGCTGAAGGCCTCGATGGTGGACGGCCGCCCGGATCTGGGGGTGATGGCCTCGGGCCAGGTCGCCGGCCTGATCGACGACCTGCCCTCCTGCGCCGAACTCGTCGACCGGATCATGGCCGAGGCCCAGGACACGCTGAGCTCCCTCGCCGCGCTGGGCGCGCCCTCGGCGTCCCGGGCAGGCTGAGCCCCCTCCGGGCGAACCGCCCGCGCCCTTCCCGGTACCGTCGAGTGCCGGGAAGGGCGCGGGCGTTGGTGTGCATCAGGTCCTGTCCGGCGGCCTGCGCCGTCAGAGGCGTTCGATGATGGTGACGTTGGCCTGACCGCCGCCCTCGCACATCGTCTGCAGCCCGTACCGGCCGCCGGTGCGCTCCAGTTCGTGCAGCAGGGTCGTCATCAGTTTGGTGCCGGTCGCGCCCAGCGGGTGGCCGAGCGCGATGGCGCCGCCGTTGACATTGACCTTCTCCGGGTCGGCGCCGGTCTCCTTCAGCCAGGCCAGCGCCACGGAGGCGAAGGCCTCGTTGATCTCGACCAGATCGATGTCGGCGATCGTCAGACCGGTCTTCTTCAGCGCGTGGGCGGTGGCCGCTATGGGCGCGGAGAGCATCCGGATCGGGTCCTCGGCGCGTACGGAGAGATGGTGGATGCGCGCCCGCGGCGTCAGCCCGTGGTCGCGGACGGCCTGTTCGGAGGCGATCAGCATGGCCGAGGCGCCGTCCGAGACCTGCGAGGAGACAGCCGCGGTCAGCCTGCCGCCGTCCACGACGGGCTTGAGCCCGGCCATCTTCTCCAGTGAGGTGTCCCGGCGCGGGCCCTCGTCCACGGTGACGTCCCCGTACGCGACGGTCTCCCGGGCGAAGCGGCCCTCGTCGATGGCGCGCGCGGCGCGCTGGTGCGAGCGGAGCGCGAACTCCTCCATGTCCCGGCGGGAGATGTTCCACTGCTCGGCGATCATCTCGGCGCCGTGGAACTGGTTGACCGGCTGGTCGCCGTAGCGCGCCCGCCACCCGACGGACCCGGCGTACGGGCCTTCGGTGAGCCCGAGCGGCTCGGCCGCCTGCCGGCTGGCGAAGGCGATCGGGATCATCGACATGTTCTGCGTGCCGCCCGCGACGACCAGGTCCTGGGTGCCGGAGAGCACGCCCTGGGCGGCGAAGTGGACGGCCTGCTGGGAGGAGCCGCACTGCCGGTCGACGGTCACACCCGGCACCTCTTCGGGCAGGCCGGCGGCCAGCCAGCAGGTCCGCGCGATGTCACCCGCCTGCGGGCCCACCGTGTCGAGGCAGCCGAACACGACGTCCTCCACGGCGGACGGGTCGATGCCGGTGCGCTCCACGAGCGCACCGAGCACATGCGCGCCGAGGTCGGCCGGGTGAACGGCGCTGAGCCCGCCCTTGCGCCGGCCGACCGGGGTACGTGCCGCTTCGACGATGTAGGCCTCAGCCATGACTGCTCCTCCATGCGGAACCTGGTAGGGGTAGGGCCTCCCGTCCGGGCCGGGCTCGCGGGGTCCGGCCCGGACGGAAGACGCTATGTGTCCTGCGGGGGCCCGGAGGCGATGCCGTCCAGCACCATCGCCAGGTACTGGCGGGCGATCTCCTCGGGGCTGTGCTGTCCGCCCGGCCGGTACCAGCTCGCGGCGACCCAGACGGTGTCGCGGACGAAGCGGTAGGTGAGGCGGATGTCGAGATCTGAGCGGAAGGCCCCGTCGGCCACGCCGCGTTCGAGCGTGCCGAGCCATGCCTTCTCGAACTTCTCCTGCGAGTCGGCGAGATAGCCGAAACGGGGCTGGATCGAAAGGTACTTGGACTCCTTCTGGTAGATGGCGACGGCGGCGCGGTGCCTGTCGATCTCCCGGAAGGACTCGGTGACCAGGTCTTCGATGGTCTGCCTGGGGCTCTGCCCGGCGGCGAGGACTGCGTCGTAACGGGCCCACAGCTCGTCCAGGAAGGTGCTCAGGATCTCGTCGAGCATCGACTCCTTGGAGTCGAAGTGGTAGTAGAGGCTGCCGGCCAGGATCCCGGCCTCGTCCGCGATCTTCCGCACCGTGGTGGCGTTGTAGCCCTGCGCGGCGAACACCTCGGCGGCGGTGGACAGCAGCTCCCGGCGCCGCGCGGGCGACGGGCTCATCGTGGTCTTCTTCTTGGCTGTAGGCACACGTCCATTGTCGTTCCCCGCTCAGGCGTGCTGGCTGCTGACCGACACGGTCTCGCCGGTCATGTACGACGAGTAGCCGCTGGCCAGGAAGACGATGACGTTGGCGATCTCCCACGGCTCGGCGTACCGGCCGAAGGCCTCGGCCTCGGTCAGCCGCTCCAGCAGTTCGGGCGTGGTGACCTTCACCAGGTGCGGATGCATGGCGAGGCTCGGCGAGACGGCGTTGACGCGTACGCCGTACTCCGCGGCCTCGACGGCGGCGCACCGCGTCAGCGCCATCACGCCGGCCTTGGCCGCCGCGTAGTGGGCCTGCCCGCGCTGGGCGCGCCAGCCCACCACCGAGGCGTTGTTGACGATGACGCCGCCTGCGCCGGACCGCTTCATCCGGCGCAGCGCGGCGCGGGTGCAGCGGAAGGTGCCGTTCAGGGTGACGTCGATGACCTTGTCCCACTGGGCGTCGGTCATCTCGACCAGGTCCGCGGTGCCGCCGAGACCCGCGTTGTTGACGACGAGGTCGAGCCGCCCGTGTCGTTCCTCCGCGAGGTCGAGGAGGGCGGCGACCTGTTCCTCGTCGGTGACGTCGCAGGGCACCCCGGCGACCCGGTCCGCACCGAACTCCTCGGCCAGCGCCTGCACCGTCTCCGCCAGCCGGCGTGCGTGGCTGTCGCCGAGGACGACGCGGGCCTCCTCCTCCAGGAATCTGCGCGCGGTCGCGCCGCCGATCCCGGCGCCCGCGGCGGCGGTGATCACGGCGGTACGGCCGGCGAGCAGCTGGTGCCCGGGGAGGTACTTCGGGGGCTGGTTCACGGCTGCCCACCTGGGACAGGTCCTGCTGATGCGGTCCGCGGCCGGGCGGGGTTCCCGGTGCCGTATTCCTCGACGCTGCTCATGGCCGTAGGTTAACCTACCAAACACTTGTTAGGGAAGGAGTCGCCGATGACCGCCGATCACCAGCCGTCCGTGGTGCGTTACGAGCGGCAGGGCCCGGTCGCCCTCGTCACCATGAACCGCCCGGACTACCGCAACGCCCAGAACTCCGCGATGACCTACGCCCTCGACCGCGCCTTCTACCGCGCGGCCGACGACAGCGAGGTCAAGGCCGTCGTGCTGGCCGGCGCGGGCGAGCACTTCTCCGCGGGCCACGACATCGGCACGCCGGAGCGCGACGCCCACCTGCCCTTCGACCGCACGGCGGGTCTCTGGTGGGACCACTCGGACAAGACCGGGGCCGAGAGCCGTTTCGCCCGGGAGTCCGAGGTCTACCTGGGCATGTGCCGACGGTGGCGCGAGCTGCCGAAGCCGATGATCGCCTCCGTACAGGGGGCCTGCGTGGCCGGCGGTCTGATGCTCGCCTGGATCTGCGACCTGATCGTCGCCTCCGAGGACGCCTTCTTCGCGGACCCGGTCGTGCGGATGGGCATCCCGGGTGTCGAGTACTTCGCCCACCCGTGGGTGATGCCGCCACGCATCGCGAAGGAGTTCCTCTTCACCGGGGAGCGGATGAGCGCCCGCCGTGCCTACGAGCTCGGCATGGTCAACCGCGTCGTGCCCGGCACCGAACTCACCGCCCGCACCCATGAACTGGCCTCCCGGGTCGCAGAGATGCCGCGGATGGGCCTGGCCCTGGCCAAGCGCGCGGTCAACCAGGCCGAGGACCTCCAGGGCCTGCACACCGGCCTGGACTCGGTCTTCGGTCTCCACCACCTGGCCCACGCGCACAACGCCGAGACCGCGGCCGACTCCCTCGGCGGTATGGACATCGGCGCGATGAAGAAGGCGGGACGCTGATGGACCTCGACTTCACCACCGAGGACGACGCCTTCCGGGCCGAGGCCCGCGACTGGCTCGCCGCGCACGTCCCGGCCCGCCCGCTGCCCTCCCTGGAGACGTCCGAGGGCTTCGCCGCCCACCGCGCCTGGGAACGCACCCTGTCGACGGGCCGCTGGTCGGCGGTCTCCTGGCCCGTGGAGCAGGGCGGCCGGGGCGCGTCGATCCTGCACTGGCTGATCTTCGAGGAGGAGTACTACGCGGCGGGGGCACCGGGCCGCGTCAGCCAGAACGGCATCAACCTCCTCGCCCCCACCCTCTTCGAGCACGGCAGCCCCGAGCAGCGGGCCAGGATCCTGCCCGCGATGGCGAGCGGTGAGGTGATCTGGGCGCAGGCCTGGTCCGAGCCGGAGTCCGGGTCGGACCTGGCGTCGTTGCGTTCCACCGCCGTGCGGGTGGCAGGCGGCTGGCTGCTCAACGGCCAGAAGGCCTGGTCGTCGCGGGCCGCCTTCGCCGACCGCGCCTTCGGGCTCTTCCGCAGCGATCCCGGGGCGGACCGGCCGCACCGGGGCCTCACCTATCTGATGTTCCCGCTCGACGCGAAGGGCGTGACCGTACGACCCGTCGGCCGCCTCGACGGGAAGCCCGCCTTCGCCGAACTCTTCCTCGACGACGTCTTCGTCCCCGACGAGGACGTCATCGGCGAGCCCGGCCGCGGCTGGCAGGTGGCGATGAGCACCGCGGGGAACGAACGCGGTCTGACCCTGCGCAGCCCCGGCCGGTTCACCGCCGCGGCCGAGAAGCTCACCGCCCTCTGGCGGGACGAGGCCGACCCCGCGGACACCGCGCTGCGCGACCGGGTGGCCGACGCCGTGATCCGCTCCCGCGCCTATCGGCTCTTCACCTACGCCAACGCCTCGCGCATCGCCGCGGGCGCCTCCATCGGCGCCGAGTCCAGCCTGAACAAGGTCTTCTGGTCGGAGCTGGACATCAGCCTGCACGAGACGGCGCTCGATCTGCTGGGCCCGCGCGGCGAGCTGTCCGACGAGGCCGGGGAGGCCCCCGCCGACGGCAGTTGGGCCGACGGATACACCTTCTCGCTGGCCGGCCCCATCTATGCGGGCACCAATGAGATCCAGCGCGACATCATCGCCGAGCGGCTGCTGGGCCTGCCGAAAGGACGCCGGTCATGAAGTTCCTGCTGGACGACGAGCAGGCCGAGTTCGGGCGGACCCTGGACCGCATGCTGACGGCCGCCGACACCCCCGCGGCCGTACGCGCCTGGGGCGACGGCGACACCGGCCGGGGGCGCGCCCTGTGGGCCCGGATCGCCGAGGCGGGAGTGTTCGCCCTGGCCGTACCCGAAGCGCAGGACGGCATGGGGCTGCTGCCCGTCGAACTCGCCGTGTCCTTCGTCGAACTGGGGCGGCACGCGGTGCCGGGGCCGCTCGTGGAGAGCGTCGCGGCCGGTGTGCTCCTCGGCGGTCTGGCCGAGCGCGGAGACACCGCCGCGGCAGACGCGTGGTTGCCCCGGATCGCCTCCGGGCAGGCCATGGTGTCCCTGGCGCTGGCGGAGGGCGGGCCGTACGCCCTGGACGCGGACGCGGCCGACGTCACCTTCGTGGTGACCGGCGCCGACGCGCCCGGAACCGCCGAACTGCGAACGACCGCCGGACACGGGCCTGTTCAGCCTTCGCTCGACCCGGCGCGGCGCCTCGCCCGCCCGCTGCCCGGCACCGGTGCGACGCTCGCCATCAGCCCGGCCGTCGAGGCGGCGGCCACGGCCGCCGCCGACTGGGCCGCGTTCGCCACCGCCGCCCAGACGCTGGGGGTCGGCCTCGCCCTGGTCGAGAGGACCGTCGCCTACGCCAAGCAGCGCACCCAGTTCTCCACCACCATCGGCGCCTTCCAGGCCGTCAAGCACCGGCTCGCGGACGCCCTCATCGGCCTGGAGTTCGCCCGTCCGCTGGTGCACGGCGCTGCGGTGGCCCTGTCCGGGAAGTCGGCCGACGCCGGGGCGGAGATCGCCGCCGCGAAGGTGGCGGCGGGCGAAGCGGCGTACGCGGCGGCCCGTACCGCCCTGCAACTGCACGGCGCCATCGGCTACACCGCCGAGTACGACCTGTCGCTGTGGATCCGCAAGGCCCGCGCGCTGCGCTCGGCCTGGGGCACACCGTCCGCCTGCCGGGCCCGGGTGCTCGCCGGTCCGGTCGCCCCCTCTCCGGGAGTCTCCCCCGCGACCGGCCCCGCGCAGGTGCCGTAACCCTCCCTCCGGACACCGGACTTGAGGCGACGAACGACGGGGGCCGGATGCCCGCCGACCGGGACGGCACCGGCCCCCGTCGCCAGCGGACCGGGCGGCTTTCGCGCGCCTTCGTCCCGTTTCGTGCGGGTTCCTGGCATGATCCGACTCTTCGTCGGTGGCCACGGACGGAACCACCCCGGGCAGCAGGGAGCAGCAGGTGAAGGGACTCTCACCCACTTCGGTGAAGGTGCCGTGGGCACTGGCGGCGCTCTCCCTGATCGCTGGAGCACTGCTCGATCTCACCGCGCCCCAGCCCTACATGGGCCTCCCGTTGCTGGCCGCATCGCCGATGATCGCGGGAGCGATGCTGTCGCTCCGCGCGACCGTCGTCTTCGGGGGTCTGGCCTGCGTGGCCTCGGTGACGCTGGACTACCACCACACCCGTCCACTCTCGGCGAACTTCGTCGATCTGGCGGTCGTCGCGCTCATCGGGGTGCTGGCCGTCCTGGTCAACCGGCTCATGGAACGCCAGGGGCGCGATCTCGCGGTGGCCAGAGACGTCGCCGAGGCCCTGCAACGGGCCGTACTTCCGGATCCTCCGACGCACGCCGGTCACCTGGCAGTGGCCGCGGGGTACACGGCCGCCGAGACAGAGGCCCGGATCGGCGGCGATCTCTTCGCTGTACAGGACACCCCGTTCGGCGTGCGCATGATGATCGGCGACGTACGGGGCAAGGGACTCCAGGCCATCTCGTCGGTCTCGGTCACCGTCGGGGCGTTCCGCCAGGAGGCAGAGCGTGCCTCCAGCCTCGCGGAGCTGGCGCACCAGCTGGACGAGGCGCTGTCCAGGGAGGCGGAGCGCAGCAGCCGGGAGATCGCCGGTGAGGATTTCACCACCGTGGTGCTGGCCGAGGTCTCACCCGACGGCGGCGTGCTGCGGCTGGTGAACCGGGGGCACCCCGCCCCGTACCTGCTCGACGGGGGGCGGCTGCTCCGGCTGGACCCGACCGTCCCGCAACTACCGCTCGGTATGCGGCTGGCGGGCCCGGCGACTCCGGAGGACGACGCGCAGGTCGATGTCCTGCGGCTGCCGCCGACTGCGATGCTCCTGATGATCACCGACGGAGTGACCGAGGCGCGGAACCGCGACGGCGTCTTCTACGACCCGTGCACCTCCCGGCTCGCGGGTCACCGGTTCACGGATCCCGCTTCGCTGATCGACGCGCTGACCGCGGATGTCACACGCTGGACGGGCGGCACCCGCCAGGACGACATGGCCATCCTGGCGATCGCCGGACGGAACGCGGAGGACACGGCCGCCTGACGGAGGCCGGTGGGCCGAAGCCGGAGCGCCGAAGCCGGAGCGCGATGCGGGGGCGCGTGGTGCGCGGCGGGGAAAGGGCGGTGTCTCCGTGACCGCGTGGGCGACAGCGGTCACGGAGACACTTCGGGTGCCCATCGGGATCCCGGTCCTCGCCGGACCGGATCCGGGACTACTTCTCGACGGTCCCGGAAGCCGAGACGGCGATCTTCGAGCTGGTCGCGCCGGAGCGGGAGCCCAGCGCCTCGATCTTCCTGACCAGGTCCTGGCCCTCGACGACCTCGCCGAACACGACGTGCTTGCCGTCCAGCCACGACGTCACCACCGTGGTGATGAAGAACTGGGAGCCGTTGGTGTTGGCCCCGGCGTTCGCCATGGACAGCAGGAACGGACGGTCGTGCTTCAGTGTGAAGTTCTCGTCGGCGAACTTCTCGCCGTAGATGCTCTTGCCGCCCGTGCCGTTGCCCCGGGTGAAGTCGCCACCCTGGAGCATGAAGTCGGGGATCACGCGGTGGAAGGGCGAGCCCGCGTAGCCGAAGCCGTGCTCGCCGGTGGCCAGCTCGCGGAAGTTCTGGGCGGTCTTGGGGACGATGTCGTCGAACAGCTCGAAGACGATCCGTCCGGCGGGCTGCTCATCGATGGTGACGTCGAAGAATACGTTGGTAGACATAGGGACATCCTGTCACGTTCGCCTCAGGGACCCCATCCACCACACGTGCCCGGGTCTCCGACGGGTGTGGTATCCGTACCCCCGTTCACGCCCCGCATCAGTTCGGCCGAGGCGTCACACACCGTCTGGAGCTGCGACGACGAAGGCTGCACCTCCAACGACCTGGCGAGCGTCGCACCCGTGACGGGCACGGCGGGGGTGTCCTGCTGGCCCTGATGTCCCGCCGCTATCTGCACCGGGCCTCGGCGGGTGTCCCGGTGGTGCTGGCGGGTCTGGCGTTCGCCACGGGCCGGCGGGACGCCGTCGACTCGGGCGATGTCGTGCCGGGCGAACCGGCCGGGTGGATCGTGGGCCGTCTGACGACGTCGCAGTGGTCCGCCGTCGGCCACTGCGTCGCCCGGGGCGGGTCTGGTCATCGCACTGTGGAGCGCCGTCGTGGTCCCGGTGGTCGTCGAGCGGTACGCGCTCGGCCGCCCGGTCGTCGCGCTGTACGAACGGGAACGCCCGGACGATCCGGCGACCACCCGTGTCTGCGTCCCGCGAAAGCGGCAGCTGTGAACCCGCGTGCGGTCCTCGCGGCCGTCCTCGGGGCCGTCGAACACCGGCGCCGTGCCCGGCGGCCGGGACGGGCCGGAATCCGGAGGTCAACGCCGTGCGGCCACGGCCGAGTTGCTGTGGCAGACTTCGCCGACAAGGCGCTGGTCGGTCGGGTTGCGGTGGGATGTGAGTGAGCTGTTCGAGTCTCCGCGGTGGGGGAACGGCGGCGGCAGTGCCCGCCCGGCCGCGGGACCCGGTACGGCAGTCGCTCGCCCGGCACCCCCTCCCCCGGCCTGTTCCCGCCTCTCTCATCCACTCCTCGCGCAACGGAGTCCGTCATGACGGCAGCCACACCCACGCCCCGGATCGACACGAGCAAGCCTCATCCCGCGCGGGTGTACGACTGGCTCCTGGGCGGCAAGGACAACTACCCCGTCGACCAGGAGGTGGGGGAACAACTCCCCACCGAGGCGAAGGATGCCGCCCGGCAGAACCGTGAGTTCATGCACCGCGCCGCCGCCTGGCTGGCGGGCAGTGGCATCGATCAGTTCCTCGACATAGGCACCGGCATCCCGACCCGGCCGAACCTGCACCAGATCGTCCAGCGGACCACCCCTTCGGCCCGGATCGTCTACACGGACAACGACCCCATCGTGCTGCGTCACGCCGAGGCCCTGCTGATCAGCCGGCCGGAGGGCGCCACCGACTACATCCAGGCCGATGTGCGCGAACCGCAGTCGATCATCGACCACGCCAGGGGCTTCCTCGACTTCGACCGGCCGATCGCGCTCTCCCTCATCGCGCTCATGCACTTCGTCCCGGACGACCAGGATCCGTACGGCATCGTCCGCACCCTGGTCGACACCCTGCCGTCCGGCAGTTACCTGGTGATGTCCCACGCCGCGTCCGATCTGTACTCGGAACTGGCGGCGATGGTCACCGCGGAGTACGCGAAGGGCGGCATGCGGCTGGGATTCCGCACCCGTGACGAGGTCGCCCGGTTCTTCGACGGGCTCGACCTGGTCGGGCCGGGACTGGTGACGGCCCCGGAATGGTTCAAGGACGGCTCCGCCCCGCAGCCGGAAGGCAGCGGCATCTACTCCGCCGTCGCCCGGATCCGCTAGGACCTGGCCGGACCGGGCCGCCCCCTCGCGTACGGGGTGGCCCGGTCCGGCAGTGGCGGAGCACACTGGTGGAAGAGGACCGGAAGGCTCCGGCCGCGCCCCTCAACGGGAGAGGCCGCTGCCAGGAAGGGGACTCATGTCTCACCGTGCTGCGCTGGGCGGCCGGAACACCGTTCCGACCCACCACCACCATCCTGTACTCCTCGGCCCGGGACGGGTCCGGACCGGAACCGAGCCGCTGACCGCGTACAGCGCGCTGGGGCTGCGCCTGGTGCTCTCGGTCACCGCGCTTCCCGTATTCGCCGCAGGGGCCGCCGGGTTCTCCCTGTGGGCCGTCTCCGCACCGGCCGGATCGCCCGGCCCGGGGTTCCTGGTGACCCTGGCCGTCATCTGCGGTGTCCTGGCGATCGTGGCGGCGATCGACATCGTCGTCATCCGGCGCCGACGCTCCGAGGGTCAGGGCTGAGCGTCGGCGCCGTCGCCGGACTCGTGCCGCACCGCGCGGATGTAACCCTCCCGGAGACGCTGGTACTCCGCGCTCTCGTGGGTGGAGAGCGCCTGCCCCTGCCGCGTCCTGAGGAACTCACGGACCGCCTCGTTCCACACCGCGGACGGGCGTACGGAATCGGGTTCCACGGGATTCAGGCGCATGGGACGAGATTATGAGGCAGGCACGCGGCCGGAGGGTATCTCCCGGCCCGCCTTTTCCGGCCCGCACACCATATCGGCGGAGATACCCGTGACAGCAGCGGGAACACGGACCCGGTGGGGCCACCGTGCATCGCCCGCACCCGCGGAGGGCATGGACCTCATGTCCCACGCGGGGGGACAAGGTGTCATTAGAGTCGCTTTGCGGAGAATTCCGCAGACACTGGAGGCGGAGAGACTGTGAACCGTGACGTCATGCTTGCCCTGGTCCCTGATGAACAGGGTGTCCTGCACGTGGCAGCGGCCGACGTGAGCCACATGCTGCGGACGCTGGGCGCCGGCTGGCTCCAGGCGGTACGCGACGACGCGTCGAACGCCGACGAGAACACCGTGGCCGCCCTGACCATCGAACTGGCCAAACTCGCCGACCAGATCGACGTCGAATGCATCGCCCACACGTCCAAGGACGGCAACGAGGGCGCGCGAGGTGCGGGCCGGTAACCTCCGCGAGGAGACCGGCCCGCCCCAGCCGTGATCACCGGACGGCGTCCGTGATCACCAGATGGCGTCGACCCATTCGGGGTGGTCGATGAACGGGTTGCGGTTGTGCTGGTAGTCGTTGTAGATCACGTCGTTGCGGTTCTTCTCGAAGGCGTCCGGCGGGTCCTGGTCGCTCCACTGCTTCAGTACGCTGATGCGTCCGATGGCGGGCGCAGAGCCGTTGTTCACCTTGTCGTCGGGCTCCAGGTCGGGGAAGCCGTCACCGCCGTCGTACCGCACCGCCATGTAGAGGATCATGCGTGCGACATCGCCCTTGACCGCGTCCCTCGGCTCGAAGGAGTCGGAATCGGTGTAGTTGCCGGGAGCACCGGCGACCGCCGTGCCGCCGTTGTCGAAGTCCTTGTTCCCCCGGATGCCGTTCACCGCGACATCCGCGGGCCGCAGATGGTGCAGGTCGGTACCCGGGCCGGTGGCGGTGCCGAAGTCGCCGTGCGACTTGGCCCAGACGTGCTCCCGGTTCCAGTCGCCCGTGCTGCCGCCCTGGCTGGTCTTGGGTATGGACCGGCCGGTGTACAGCTCGATCACGTCGGACGCGTTGGCGGGATCCTGGTCCGTGTGGTCCAGGGCGTCCCAGACCTGGGCGTAGGTGACCTTCGACTGCACGCTGATGATGGTGTGCAGCGCGCTCTTGAGCGCCGGGCCGGTCTTGCCCTCGGCGCCCGCGTAGTACGAGTCGTCCAGCACCGTGGAGGCGGCTGCCGCCGGGGTGGCACGCGCCGGGGTCGCGGCCGGCGTGGGGGGTGCGGCGCTCAGGACCGCGGCCGCCGCGAAGGCGGTCGCGGTGGCGGTGATCCATCTCGTCGTCATAAGACGGGACATGTGGGGTGTCCTCTCCAACTGCCGCGCTGTAGCGCGCTGTTGACGTCGGTTGCGGTTCCCGGGACATTGCCACAGCCGTCGATCCGGCGGGTGAAGAACGCGGAACAAGCATGTGCCGATCTCCCCACGGGACCGGGGCCGGGCCGGGCCGCACCGAAGGGCCGGACGCCACGGATGCTCTACTGGGAGTTGGGGCAACTGATGCCATCGGGCCGATCCCGGCCCCTCGGTCCGGGAGAACAGGGCACGCAATGAAGATCTGCATCGAGGCGACCGCCCTCCCGGGCCGCACCAGCGCCGCCTTCGCCGACGCCGTGGACATCCAGGTGGGAGTTCAGGCCAAGGACCGGCCGCAGGACGTAGTGGAACTGCACGCGGGTGACAGCCCGTCCGCCTCGTGGACCCTGGACTGCACGACGACCGTCACCCCGGATTCCATCACCCTCGCCGGTCCGTACATCCAGCACCGCTTCGGCGGGCGGTTCATCTATCTGTCCTGGACCACCACGGACGGGACCGGTACCGCCACCATGTTCCGCCGGGCCAAACTGATGCTCGACGCGGTCCCGACCGAGGTGCTGGACGCCGCGGTCCTGGCCGGTCGGCTCACCGCGGAACTGCGCCTCACGGACGCCGCGGGGGCGCCGCTCTGCGGTTCCGTCCGGCCCCCGCTGATCATCTGGTCGGCCGGACCGAACACCCCGTGAAGGCCTGACCAGGGAGCAGGGCCCACACAGGAGGCGCTACGCCTCGGCGCCGCTCGCCGTACGGCACTCCGGGTGGCCCCAGCCGTCCGTGTTCTTGGCGATGGACTCGCCCGTGGCGTACGAGCGACCGCACCGGCAGCGGCCGGGGAACTTGGCCTGGAGCGTACGCGTCGACGCGCGCTGCCGCGGCGCTGCCGACTTCGCCGCCCCACCGGAGGAGCGACGGGACGCGCCGCCCGTCCGTACGGTGTCGGGTGAGGCCGGCGGCTCGGGAGAACCCTGATCGCTGCCCGCGGGCTGCTGCACGATCGCCGTCCGACTGGCGGCCCGGTCGGCGAAGTCGTTGAGCGGATCGCCGTTCACCTGGTGCGCGGGCACGTAGCGGAACTCGACGGAGCGCCCCGTGAGCAGCGTGTCGATGCGGACGACGAGTTCCTGGTTGGCGACCGGCTTGCCGGAAGAGGTCTTCCAGCCCTTGCGCTTCCAGCCGGGCAGCCAGGTCGTGACCGCTTTCATCGCGTACTGGGAGTCCATCCGGATCTCCATCGGAACCGTCGGATCGACAGCCGCCAACAGCCGCTCCAGGGCTGTCAGTTCGGCGACGTTGTTGGTCGCGGTGCCCAGCGGACCCGCCTCCCAGCGGACGGGCGTCCCCGCACTGTCGGCAATGACCCAGGCCCAGCCCGCGGGCCCCGGATTTCCTTTCGACGCCCCGTCACACGCGGCGATAACGCGTTCAGTCATGCCCTCGATCATTCCAGTACCGGCGGCAGGTCCGCGCCACACCCCCCATATCGTCCGAATCTACGCATACAATCCGCCTTGTTTACCATTACTTGACCTGCGCTAGAGTATTCGCAGGGCCAAGGGCCGTTCCTGCGAACCGGCCGAAGGCTCGTGTGATCCGGAGGGCGCCGGCCGGGACAGCGTCCACGCCGCACCCCCGGGCCCGCCGACCATTCCCGCACCTGTGCCCGCACACCGCCCCTGCATGCCCGTATGGAGCCTCCTATGGAACCCGCCGCGCACGTCCGGAAGACCAGCCTGCCGGGAGTCGGCACCCGGTACGACCTCAACACCGAGGCCGGACAGCACATTTCGGTCGTGGTGCACCAGGACGGACGCCGCATCGTCGCCTTCCACGACCCCGAGGACGACGACAACTGCCGCAACGCGACCCCGCTGGCCTCGCACGAAGCGACCGCGCTGTCCAGGCTGCTCACCCCGGACCCGGTGGCCCATCTCCGGGAGTACCTGGAGATCGATCTGGTGACCGAGCACGTCCTGATCACCAAGAGGTCGCCGTACGCGGGCCGCACCCTCGGCGCCACTCAGGCGCGTACCAGGACCGGTGCCTCCGTCGTCGCCGTGCTGCGACGCACCGCAGCGTTCCCCTCGCCCGCCCCGGACTTCCGCTTCGCCAGCGGCGACACCCTCGTTGTCGTCGGCACCCGCGAGGGCGTGGACGCCGTCGCCGAACTGATCACCGGAGGATAGACACCTGTGCACAACACGTCCGCGCTGCTCATCGAACTCGGGGCGGTCATCCTCGCCCTCGGCCTCCTCGGCCGCTTCGCAGGGCGCATCGGGTTCTCACCGATCCCCCTGTATCTGCTGGCCGGTCTCGCCTTCGGCCACGGCGGACTCATCCCCCTGGACGCCAGTGAGGAATTCACCGCCACCGGCGCCGAAATAGGCGTCATCCTGCTGCTGCTCCTGCTGGGACTCGAGTACAGCGCATCGGAACTCGTCACCAACCTCAAGACCCAGTACCCGTCCGGCATCGTCGACTTCGTACTCAACGCGACTCCCGGCGCCGCCGCCGCACTCCTGCTCGGCTGGGGACCGGTCGCGGCCGTCGCCCTCGCCGGGGTCACCTGGATCTCCTCCTCCGGCGTCATCGCCAAAGTCCTGGGAGACCTCGGCCGCCTCGGCAACCGCGAGACACCCGTCATCCTGGGTGTCCTGGTCATCGAAGACCTCGCCATGGCCGTCTACCTGCCACTGCTGACCGCGATGCTCGCCGGGCTGAGCCTGGCCGGGGGAAGTCTCACCCTGCTGATCTCGCTGGGCACCGTCGGCGCCGTTCTCTATGTGGCCCTGCGCCACGGCCGGTTCATCAGCCGGGCTGTCTCCTCCGACAACCCCGAGATGCTGCTCCTCGTCGTCCTCGGACTGACCCTGTTCGTCGCGGGTATCGCCCAGCAACTGCAGGTTTCCGCCGCGGTGGGTGCATTCCTCGTCGGTATCGCGCTCTCCGGTGAAGTCGCCGAAGGCGCCCACAACCTGCTCACCCCGCTGCGCGACCTGTTCGCCGCGGTCTTCTTCGTCTTCTTCGGCCTGAGCACCAACCCCGCCGACATCCCACCCGTCCTGCTGCCCGCGCTGCTGCTCGCGGTCGTGACGGTCCTCACGAAGATCGGCACCGGCTGGTACGCGGCCCGGCGGGCCGGAATCAGAACAGCGGGACGCTGGCGCGCGGGCGGCACGCTGGTCGCCCGCGGCGAGTTCTCCATCGTGATCGCGGGCCTCGCGGTCGGCGTCGAGCCCCGCATCGGGCCGCTGGCGACCGCGTACGTACTCATCCTGGTCATCGTCGGCCCGCTCACCGCACGCTGGACCGAGCCGCTGGCCCGTCGCCTCTCCGGTCGTCTCGCCGGGGGCAGGACCGCGCCCGCCACACCTGCCGCGCCGCAGCCGGCCGACACCACCGGCACTGCCGACACCGCCGGAACGCGCGGCTGAGCGCCGGCGTCGCGCACCGGGCGTACGGGCCGGGGCGCCTCGTTGCCACCTCGCTCAGCTCGCCTCGTTCAGCTCGCCTCGTTCACCTCGCCGCGTCGGACGGCAGGCAGGCGAGGTAGGTGGCGCGGTGCACGGCGCGGGCGATCCGGGCGCCCCACCGCGACCGGGGTCCCGCGAAGGACTCCACGGCACCGGGCGGGCCGAGCGACGGATCCCGGGCCGCGACGCACACGGCGTCGGTGGGCGTTCCCGAGGCGTCGACGCCCGCGTCACGCAGCGCCTGGACCTTGGCCTCGGTGGCGGTGGCGACCGCGTTCACCAGCGCCGCGTCCGTCAGCGGCACCGGAACGGCCACAATGATGTTGATCGTCCCCGCGGGCAGGGGCGCCGCGCTGCCGATGCCCGGGGCGGCGGCCCAGCCGTGCACCCCGATGCCCGCGGTGACCAGGGCCTGCGCCTCCCCGTCCACGGCTGAACGGGCGTTCCGTACGGAAGCAGCGGTCATCAGGCCGACTCCGGGGCCCGTGGCGCCGGCCTGCGCGGCGAGTTCGGACAGGTGGCGTTCGCTGTCCGTCCGTGCGTAGCCTGCACGGACCTGAGCGTTGAGCACCCAGTGCCGCTCACCCAGACCACCGCCCAGCACGGCGCTGGAGATCATGCGATTGCCGGGGCCGGGCGTCCAGAGGAGCAGCGGCCAGGACCCACCCTCTTCTTCGCGGTCCAGCACCCGTACGTCATCGAGGGAACGCGGCCCCGCAGCTCTCGTCAGCACCCCGCACCCTAACGCGCGACAACCGCGCGCCGGGATGCGGGCTGCGGCCCTAACCCTCGGGGCGGTCCGTGGCTGATTCTTCCGTGGCCAGGCTCTGCGCGGCGAGAGCGGTGGCACCTCCGCCGGCCTGAATCGCCTCGACCACCATCTGGTGCAGTTCGCGGCTGAGCGCTTCGGAGCCACAGGGCACAGGACTGCCGGTGAGCGTGAACCAGTCCGAGGAGCCGCTGTACTGCACGGCGAACTGCACCTGATCGTCCGACCACGTGGTGTGCACCGTGACGTCGCCGGTCAGCACGCCGATCTCCTCCGTACGGACCCCGCCGGGTCCTGCGAAGATTCCGCTGGTTGTCCACGATGCCCAGGTCATGGCGGGTCGCCTTTCAGCCTTTCGAGCGCATTTCGATTATGGCACCGCAGCTCGTGACATGCACGGCAGCTACCGGACGACCTGGCACTTGTCCGGCCGGCCGGTAGCGTGGTGTGAACCGGTGACTGCGTACGCGAACGAAGGGGCACGGAGATGGGGCGTACCGCACAGGACCTGCTCAGGGCCGGCAAGGCCGAACTGGCACCGGCCGCAGCGGCCAACCCCCTCGTTCCGCTGATCGCGGCGGGTACGGCCCGCCTCGGCGCGCTCCGTGCGCTCGCGCTTGAACAGCGGCACATCATCGCGAGCGACCGCAGCTCCTTCCACCACCTCGCCGTGCGGTGCACGGAGCGCCGGGAGAGCGCCGCCGCGGCCTTCTTCACGAGTCTCGAAGAGGGTGAGGAAGCCGCTCTGGAGCAGTTGGCCGCATTGATCGCCGCGTGCGGACTCGACGAGGCCGACGTCACCGGGTACGAGCCGACGGCCGGCTGCCAGGCCTACCCGTCGTACGTGGCCAGGCTGGCCCTCACCGGCAGACCGGCCGAGGCCGCCCTCGCGCTCACCGCCAACTTCGCTGCCTGGGGCGGCTACTGCGCCACGATCGCGCAGGGCCTGCGCACCCATTACGGCTTCGACGACAAGGCCTGCGGATTCTTCGACTTCTTCGCACAACCGGCCTCCGGTCTCGACGCACAGGCAACGGCCGCGGTACAGGCAGGACTTGACGCCGGACCAGGCAGCACCTTCGACATCACGGTCGCCCGCAGGCACGGACGGCTGCTGCAGAGTTACGAGTCGATGTTCTGGGACTCCCTGGCCCGGCTCGCCTGACTCTCCTGACCTCGGACAGAGGGTTCCCCGTCGCAGCGGGTCAGGTCGCGACGGGCACACCCGTGGACGGACTCGCTCCGGCGGCGACCAGACCGGCGAAGCGGCGGGTGAACTCGCCCCAGACGTCGGCGGACAACGGCGCGTCCGCCTCCGCCGCGGCGATCAGTGTGGGTGGATCGAATCCGAGGGCGCGGAGCTCCTGCTCGTCCCACGCCGCGATGTGCGCGGCTTCTGCCTCCGGGTGGAACTGCACACCCCAGGCCCGGTCGCCGACCCGGAACGCCTGGTGGGGGCAGGCGTCGCTCTCCGCGAGCCAGGTGCTGCCCGGTGGCAGCCCGGTGATGGTGTCCACATGACGTTCGATGGCCGGAACCACGCCCGGCAGCCCCTGGAACAGGGGATCGCCGGCCGCTTCGGCGCGCAGCCGGATCGGCGTACTGCCGCATTCCGGGGTCCCCGTCCCGCCCTGGACCGTGCCTCCGGCCACCTGGGCGAGGAGCTGTCCGCCCAGGCAGATTCCCAGCATCGGGATGCCTGCGTCGAGAGCTTCGCGCACCAGGGCGCGGGTTCCCGGGAGCCAGGGTGCGCGTTGGTCGTCGTCGGGAAGATAGCCGCCGCCGAGTACGACCAGGGCACGGCGCCCGAGCCCTTCGGGGAGCGGGTCGCCGTTCCAGGGGTGCACGACATCCAGGTGCAACCCGGCGTCCCGCAGCCAGGATCCGACCCGGCGGGGGCCGCCGTCCGGAGTGTTCTGCACCACGAGGACCCGGGGCGCGGATACCTGTCGTTCGCTCATCCCGCCATTCGACCACGCGGGTTCAGTGCTCGGACTCCCGGTCGTCGAACTCCTCCGGGAACGGACTGTCCGTACCCTGCGGGGGCTCGGGCCCGTACTCCGTCATGATGACGGTCTGCTCGACACGGACGATGCGGTAGACGCGCTCGCCGATGATGATCTGGTCCGCCCCGTTCTCGACGGCCTCGGCGGCCTGGGCGTAGCGGGCGCCCGCCGGGGCGTGCGCCGTCAGCTGGCGCAGGACCGCGGCCAGATCGAGGCGGGCCTCGTCCTCGCTCGGCTGGGCGGGGAACATCTGCCGCCAGCCGGCACCTTCGAGGACCATGGCCGCGTATGCGGTGTAGGGCGCCATCCGGGTCCGCTCGAATGACGTCGACTCGATCGGGTAGCGGCGGCGCAGCTTCTCCTCGCGGGCGCCGACCGCGAGTACCTGTCGCGCTTCCTCGTCGAAAGCGCTCTGGCTGCCCGCGGTCTCGTCGTGATCGCTCATGAGGCCATCATCACGCCCCCGGCCGCGTCGTCGGAAGGTTTGAGCGTGGTGTCCGGCCCCGGCATCCGCGACGTGCGCCGGGGCCGGACACGGCGCGGATCGTCCCAGGGGTCCGCGCGCGACCGCGCCCACGGACCCCTGGGACAGCGCTGCTACTTCAGGCCGGCCCGGTCCAGGATCCCGGCGATCGCCCTGGTCTCCTGCTCGTCCAGGCGGCGCATGGGCGGGCTGACGGTGTTGTGGGCGATGATGCCGCGCACCTGGAGCGCGGTCTTGAACGCGCCGAGGCCGGCGGAGGTCCCGGACGAGGTGGCCGGGTCGGCGACGAAGACGATGTCGAACAGCTCGGCCAGCCGGTCCTGTTCGGCCTTGGCGGCCACCCAGTCGCCGCGGTCGGCCGCGTCGTGCAGACGCCGGTAGCCGTGCGGGTCGACGTTGCCGAGACCCGGTACGGATCCGTCGGCGCCGCCGAGCAGCATGGCGTCGACCACGACCTCGTGCCCGGTCAGCAGGGCGAATTCGGGCATCTCCTTCAGGTCGATGGCCAGCCGGCGGAACGCCACGTCGTCGCCGCTGGAGTCCTTGACGCCGGCCAGCACGCCGTCCTTGGCCAGCGACAGGATCAGTGAGCGGTCCAGCTTGTTGTTGACGCAGACGGGGATGTCGTACGCGAAGAGGGGCAGGTCCACGGCCGCGGAGATCAGCCGGAAGTGCCGGTCGATCTCGGTGGCGTGGGTGCGGGTGTAGAAGGGGGCGGTGGCGACCAGGGCGTCGACGCCCTGGCGGGCCGCGGCCTCGGCGCGTTCGACGACCTTGTTGGTGGTGGTCTCGATGACTCCGGCGAGGACGGGCACCTGACCGCCGGCCGCGCCGACGATCACGTCGAGGACAGTGGCCTGCTGCTGGTCGGTGAGGTAGGCGACCTCGCCGGAACTGCCGAGAGCGAACAGGCCGTTCACTCCCCCGTCGATCAGGAAGGCGACCAGCTTTTCCAGGGAGTCGGTGTCGACCTGCCCGTCGGGCAGGAGCGGGGTGACGACGGGGGGAACGACTCCGTGGATGCGGGGCGTGCGGGGGGTCAAGACGTGCTCCTTGCGGTGGTGTCGGGGAGTGCGGCGGCCGTGTTCGCCACGGCCGGCTGGGGGTGGACGCAGTGCCAGCGGTGCTCGTCGGGGCCGGTGGCCACGGGGAAGACCGTGGCGCAGTCGTCCTCCGCCTTCCAGCAGCGCGTACGGAACGGGCAGCCGGTCGGCGGGTTGGTCGCCGAGGGCACCGGCCCGGTCAGGACGATGCGCTCGGTGGTCGTCAGCAGGCTGGGGGTCGCTGACAGCAGCGCCTCGGTGTACGGATGTGCGGGTGCCGAGGCGACGGCCGACGCGGTGCCCTGTTCGACGATCCGGCCGAGGTAGAGCACGGCGAGACGGTCGGAGAGATAGCGCACCGTCTGGATGTCGTGGGAGATGAACACCATGCCGAGGCCGAGGCGGGCCCGCAGGTCCATGAGCAGGTTGAGCACCTGGGCACGGACCGACACGTCGAGCGCGCTGGTGGGTTCGTCGGCGACGATCAGCTCCGGTTCCAGGGCGAGTGCTCGCGCGATGGCGACACGCTGCCGCTGGCCCCCGGAGAGCTGGCTGGGCAGTGCCCGCAGGGTGTGCCCCGGCAGGCCGACCAGATCGAGGAGTTCCTCGACCCGCTCCTCGCGTTCCTGGACCGTGCCGCGCTGATGCACGTCCAGCGGGTCGCGCAGGATCCGGCCCACGGACATCCGGGGGTTGAGCGCGGTGGCGGGGTCCTGGAAGACGACGCCCACGGCCGAGCCGAATTCGCGCCGCCGCCGTGCCGCGGGGATCTCCCAGAGGTCCTCGCCACGGAAGAGCATGCGCCCTTCGGTGGGCTTCTGCAGTCCGGTGAGGACCCGGGCCAGCGTGGACTTCCCGCAGCCGGACTCACCCACCAGGCCGACGATCTCGCCGCGTTCGACCTGCAGGGTGGCGTCGGTCAGGGCGTGGACGGAGTCGCGGTGGAACAGGCCGCCGCTGCGGGCGCGGTGGCGGACGTGTACGCCTTCGAGCTGGATCATCGGGCACTCTTCTCCAGCAGCGCGGGGACCGCCGGGTGGTGACAGGCGAAGCCGTGGTCGTCCGCGCTGCGGTCGGTCAGGGCAGGGGGCGTGGTGCGGCAGAGCTCGGTGGCCGCCGGGCACCTGGAGGCGAAGCGGCAGCCGGTCCCGAAGTACTTCGGGGCGGGGACCACTCCCTTGATCTGGTGCAGGCGTTCCGCGCCGGTCTCCAGTGAGGTCACCGAGCCCAGCAGTCCGCGGCTGTAGTGGTGCGCGGGATCGGTCAGCAGCGGCCGGGTGGCGCCCACTTCGGCGATCTGGCCCGCGTACATCACCGCGATGCGGTGCGCGAGGTCGCCGACCAGTGCCAGGTCGTGGGAGACCAGGACCATGGCGAAGCCGAGTTCGTCGCGCAGCTGGACCAGGAGTTCGACGACCTGGGCCTGCACGGTGACGTCGAGCGCGGTGGTCGGTTCGTCGGCGATCAGCAGCCGGGGGCTGCGGGAGAGCGCCATGGCGATCAGCACGCGCTGGCGCTGGCCGCCGGAGAGCTCGTGCGGGTAGCTGCGGAGGGTGCGTTCCGGTGCGAGACCGACCAGTTCGAGCAGTTCCGCGGGGGTCTTGGTGCCGCCGCGTGAGGTGAGCTGCTTGAGCTGGGTCCCGACCAGTACGGACGGGTTGAGCGAGGAGAGCGCGTCCTGGTAGACCATCGCGATCTCGGGTCCCGCCAGGGAGCGGCGCTCCTTGGGGTTCATCGTGAGCAGGTCCCGGCCGCGGTACTCGATGGCCCCGCTGACCTCGGCGTTGCGCGCCAGCAGGCCCATGACGGCGAGGCTGGTGATGCTCTTGCCGCACCCGGACTCGCCGACCAGTCCGAGGGTTTCGCCCTCGTGGACGGTGAAGGAGATGCCGTCCACGACCTTGACGTCGCCGTAGCGGTCCGGGAAGCGGATGGCCAGATCCTTCACGGCCAGCAGCTCGGCCGCGGTGTCCGGTACGGGGGTGATCCGCGACGGGGTACGCAGCACCTGGGCGGCGAGCGCCGCCAGGGCCTCGTTCACGGTGTCCTGGTCCACGGCCTGTTGCGCGAGGCCGTCGGCCGCGGCACCCGATACGGCCTGTCCGTCCGGGTCTTCGACCGTCTCCTGCCCGGCCGGCGTGGGCGCGGGGGCGGCGCCGACCGCGGCGGTGGCTGCGGGATCGACCTGGTCGGCCCTGGCCCCGCCGGGCGCGGCGGAGGCGTCGGTGAGGCCCTCGGAGAGGATGTTGAGGGCCAGTACGGTGATCAGCAGGACGAGCCCGGGGAAGAGGGTGGCCCACCAGCCGCCGGACAGCAGGATCTGCCGGCCGTAGGAGAGGACGTTGCCCCAGCTGGGTTCGGGGTCCTGCACACCGGCGCCGATGAAGGACAGACTGGCCTCGAAGATGATGGCTTCGGCGACGAGCACGGTGGCGAACACCATGACGGGCGCGGCGCAGTTGACCGCCACGTGGCGTCGCACGATGTAGCTGCGGCGGGCGCCGATGACCTTCTCGGCGGCGACGTAGTCCTCGCCGTACTGGGAGAGCACGTTGGCGCGGACCACGCGGGCCAGCGACGGGACGTACACGAAGGCGATGGTGAAGATCAGGACGGGCACGCTGGAGCCGAAGACCGTGACGAGCACGGCGGCCAGCGCGATCGGCGGGAAGGACATGACGATGTCCAGGGTCCGCATCACCGATTCGTCGCCCCACTTGCGCGACGTGGCGGCGAACGAGCCGATGACCGCGCCGAGTACGACGGCGACGGCTGTGGCGCCGAGTCCGATCATCAGTGAGTACCGGGCGCCGTAGACGACACGTGCGAAGATGTCGCGGCCCACCCGGTCGGTGCCGAACCAGTGGTCACCGCTGGGTGACTGAGCAGGCATCCCGGTGGCGAGCGGGTCGGAGGCGACCAGGGGTGCGAAGATCGCGGCGAGCACGACAACGACGAGCAGGCCGAGGGCGATGCGTGAAGTGACCGGCAGGGAGCGGAAGCGGATGCCGGGGCGGGACAGCCTCTTGGCGAGGCCGATGCGGCCAGTGAACATGTCACACCGTCCTGATACGCGGGTTGACCAGCAGGTAGAGCAGGTCGACGATGACGTTGACGACAAGGAACGCGATGGCGATCGTGAGGACAGTGCCCTGCACCAGCGCCACGTCCCCGCCGGTGACGCCTTCGAGGATCAGCTTGCCCATGCCCGGAAGGTCGAAGATCGCCTCGATGACGACCGCGCCGCTGAGCAGATATCCGACCTTGATGCCGAGCACGGTCAGCGGGGTGACGAGCGCGTTGCGCAGGACACCGCGGATGACGAGCAGGCGCGGCAGGCCGTTGCCGGTGGCGGTGCGTACGTAGTCACGGTCCAGTTCGGTGACCATCGAGGTACGGATCAGCCGGGCCAGCGAGGCTGCCACCGGGACGGCGAGGGAGATCGCGGGCAGCGTCATGCACTTCAGCCACCCGCTGAAGGAGTCCGCTGGACTGATGTACCCCCCGGTGGGAAAGATCGGGGAGCGCAGGGCGAACTGCTGGATCAGCAGGACCCCGAGCCAGAACGAAGGCACCGCGACACCCGCCATGGACAGCACGCGGATCAGCTGGTCGGGCCACCGGTCACGGAAGACGGCGCCGGTCACACCCAGGAGCACCGCGAGGACGACGGCCAGCACGAGGCCCAGCAGGGTGAGTTGGAGGGTGAGCGGGAAGGCCACCGAGATGCGGTCGGCCACCTGCTGGCTGGGCGGCACGGTCACGCCGAGATTGCCGTGGACCAGGTCTTTCAGAAAGTCGAAGTAGCGTACCGGCAGCGGGTCGTTGAGGCCGTTGGCCTCGGCGAACGCGGCGCGGGCGGCAGCAGTCGAGCTCTCTCCGAGGGCGTTGTAGGCCGGATCGGCCGGGGAGAACTGAAGCACCACGAAGACCAGGAGCGTGATGCCGAGAATCATCACCGGCATCATCGCGATACGGCGCAACGCGAGCCGGAGAAAAGCAACCATCGTGAGGTTCCTTGCGGTTTGGGAGGGTACGGCCGGCGCCGGGTGCACCCGGCGCCGGCGATCCGGTCAGGCGCGGGCGACGTCCAGGAAGGACAGACCGGTGGTGGGAACCGGCTTGAAGCCGGAGAGCGCGCTGTCGTCCCAGGCGGTGGGCAGCTTGCGGTGCAGGATCGGGTAGAGCGGGGCCTGCTCGGCGACGATGTCCGTGACCTGCCCCCACAGGTCCTTGCGCTTCGCCTCGTCGGTGGCCTGCGCCGCCTCGTCGAGCAGCTTGACGACCTTCTTGGCCTCGGCGGTGCCGGACCAGTGGAACCGGGACTCGGGCCAGGTGCCCACGTAGAACCAGCGCATCAGCAGGTCCACGTCGTTGCCGAACACCGACGGGTCGCCGGGCGCGACGAGCACCTCGAAGTCGCCCTGGTCGACCTTGGCGTACTGCGCGGAGGACTGGCCGATGTCCAGGGTTGTCTGGACGCCGACGGCGTCCCAGCACTCCTTGACCAGCGGGGCGATGTCCTGGACCCAGGAGGTGTCGGTCAGGAGCAGCTTCACCTTGAGGCCCTTGACGCCGGCGTCCTTCAGCAGCTGCTGGGCCTTGGCCTTGTCGTACGTGTAGACCGTGGAGGCCTTGCGGTAGTCGGGGTGCGTGGTCTGCAGGTACCCGGAGGCCGCCGTCGCGCCGCCGCCCATCGCGGTGGTGATGATCTTCTGGGTGTCCAGGGCGTAGTGCAGGGCCTGCCGGACCCGCTTGTCGGTGTACGGCGCCTTGGTGCAGTTGAACATCAGGAAGAGCTGGCCGAAGGACTGCGCCGAC
Source organism: Streptomyces sp. NBC_01267 (assembly GCF_036241575.1). Taxonomy (NCBI): domain Bacteria; kingdom Bacillati; phylum Actinomycetota; class Actinomycetes; order Kitasatosporales; family Streptomycetaceae; genus Streptomyces; species Streptomyces sp. NBC_01267. Next base: position 530,130 of record NZ_CP108455.1, read on the forward strand.
TCGACCTTGGACTTCTTCTCCAGCCCGGCCATGTCGATGTAGGGAACGTCCTCGATCGCCTGGACGCGGCCGGACTGCATGGCGCTGACCCGGGCGGAGGCGTCGGAGACCAGGTTCCACACCATGTTCTCGGCCTTGGCCGGGTAATGGCCGTTGTAGGCCGCGTGCTTCTTGAAGACGATCTTGTCCTCGCGCGTCGCGGAGACGAGCTTGTAGGGACCGGACCCGACCGGCTTGGCGTCGAAGCCCTTCTGGTCGGCCTGGACGATCTTCTTCGGGACGATCTTGGCGACCGATATGCGCGAGGGGAAGAGCGCGAACGCGTACTTGAGCTTGAACTCGACGGTCTTGGCGTCCACCGCCTTGACGCTCTTCAGGAACGGCAGGAACTGCGCCATCAGCGAGGCGTTCTTGACGTCCAGGATGCGCTCGAAGCTGAAGACGACGTCCTCGGGCGTGACGGCCGAGCCGTCGTGGAAGGTGGCGCCGTCACGCAGTGTGGCGTGGTACGTCGTGGCGTCGATCTTCGTCGGCATCTTGGTGGAGAGCGCGGGCCGGGCGACCAGTGTGACCGGGTCGAGGTCGACCAGGCCTTCGAAGACATGCCAGTTGGCCGCCACCGGGGTGGCACCGGAGGAGGTCATCGGGTCGAAGCCGGTGGACAGCGCGTACGAGATGCCGGCTTCGATCGTGGTCTTGTCACCCGACGAGGCGGAGGTGCCCTTCGTCGAGGCGGGGCCGCCACAGGCGGCGAGAGTGCCCGTGAATGCGGCGGCGGCACCCACCGCCCCGGCGAAGCGCAGGAAGCTACGGCGGTCGACTCTGGCAGGTGTCTTCTGAGACACGGGGCCCTCCTTGGTGCGGGGGAACGAAACAGCGTCGGCATCGGGCGAGCTTACTTGTCCGATGTCTGATGTCTGATGGCTGATAACGTGTGAACGTAGCTGGGACAAGGAGAGGGGTCAAGGGGTGGAGAGCAGGCAAATCCTGGAAGGACGTCAGGGGCGTTCCCTGCTGAGGAAGGAGGTCAGCGAGGGAATCAAGCGTTACATCCTGGACAACAAGCTCCGTCCGGGAGACCCGCTGCCCACCGAGAGCGAGTTGAGCGCGACACTCGGGGCGAGCCGGTCGAGCGTGCGCGAGGCCGTCAAGACGCTGGACGCGCTCGATATCGTCGAGGTCAGGCACGGACACGGCACCTACGTCGGACGGCTGAGCCTGTCCGCACTGGTGGAGGGACTCACCTTCCGCGGCCTGCTCAGCCGCGACGACGATTTCAAGGTCATGTCGGACCTGGTGGACGTGCGCGAGCTCTTCGAACGCGGCATGGCCGAGCGGATCGTCGCCTCCCTGGACACCGAGCACGTGGACACGCTGTACCGGATCGTCGACGACATGGAACGGTCCGGCAGCGGCGACGGCACCGGCTTCGTCGAGGCCGACCGCTCCTTCCACGCCCTGCTGGTCGCCCCGCTGGGCAACGAACTCATCGGGCAGTTGTCGCTGGCGTTCTGGGACGTCTACACGATCGTGGTGCCCCACCTCGGGGTGATCACCAGCAAGGACGAGGCCGAGACCGTGGCCAATCACCGCAGGATCGTCGACGCCGCCCGCGCCGGTGACGTCGACGCCTTCGCGCGCGCCATCGCCGAGCACTACGCGCCGGTGCGGCGACGGGTCGAGGAGGCGCGGGCGGCGGTTCCGGCCGCCGACTGACCCCTTCCCCTGCCCCTGCGGGCCCGGCCCCTCGTCCTGATCTTGACGAGGGGCCGGGCCCGTCTTATCGTCACAACCCTCAAGACGTCTGACGTCATATGTCATGGTTGTGGAGGAGTGCCGAATGCCACTGACGGATCTCACACTTGCCGAGTGTCTCGCCTACCGCTCGGAAGCGACCGCTCCAGCGGCCTTCGACACCTTCTGGGCCGGCACACTCGCCGATTCCAGGCCCGTCGAGCCGGTCTTCACACCGGTGGACAGCGGCCTCAGCCAGATACGCGTCTACGACGTGACCTTCCCGGGCTTCGACGGCGCCCCGGTCCGCGGCTGGCTCCGCCTTCCCGCCGGGCCGCCGCGCCGACTGGGCTGCGTGGTCGAGTTCCTGGGGTACGGGCGCGGCCGGGGACTGGCCCACGAGAACCTGCTCTGGCCCGCGGCCGGATTCGCACACCTGGTGATGGACACCCGCGGTCAGGGCTGGTCGTCGGCCCCGGGCTGCACCCCCGACGAGGGCCCCTCGGGCGTCGGCCCGGTGCCGGGCTTCCTCACCCGGGGCGTGCAGTCACCCGAAACGCACTACTACCGGCGGCTGTACACGGACGCGGTCCGGTGCGTGGAGGCCGCCCGCAGCCACCCCGAGATCGACCCCGACCGTATCGTCGTCGCCGGGGTCAGCCAGGGCGGCGGCATCACTCTCGCGGTGTCCGGGCTGGTACCCGGGCTGGCCGGGGTGATGCCCGACGTCCCGTTCCTGTGCGACATGCGCCGCGGGGTGGAGCGTGCCGCGATGCCCCCGTACACCGAGATCGCCGAGTACCTCCAGCTCAACCGGGACCGCGCGCAGAGCGTCTTCGAGACGCTCTCGTACTTCGACGGGGTGCACTTCGCAGCGCGCGCCACCGCCCCCGCGTTCTTCTCCATCGCGCTGATGGACCCGATCTGCCCGCCGTCGACCTGCTTCGGCGCCTACCACGCGTACGCGGGTCCCAAGCAGGTCGAGGTCTACGGCTTCAACGGGCACGAGGGCGGCGGTGAACACCACCGGGCGCTGCAACTCGCCTGGGTGCGGGAGCTGATCGGCTGATCACGCCTCCTTCCCGGCGCCGCCGGTGTCAGCCCAGAGCGGCCAGTACGTCAGTGACCCGGCCGCTGAACACGGGCGCATCGGCGGCGCCGTTGCACTGGGTCCCCACCACGCGTACCGGCGCGGTTCCGGTGCAGGTGACCGTCAGGTTCGACAGGGTGCAGCCGGACAGCAGCCAGCCGGTGCCCGCGAGGTCGGTGGCCCGGATGTCGGTGTACCAGAGCGTGTTGCCGGTGAAGGTCGGCGGCAGCAGTCCGTTCACGACGATGCCGGAGCCCGGATCCAGCGCCGAACCGCCCACCGGGAAGGCCGCGTTGGCGCTCCACAGGGCTTTCGCCCCGCCGTTGGAGTGGTTGAACGTGTTGCCGCTCAGGGTTCCGTGGTTCCAGTTGTCCGAGGTCAGGGACCCGTACGGGCTGGTGCGGGCGAACGAGTAGTAGGCGCCGTAACAGCCCATCACCGAGTTGTCGTTGATCGTCCAGTTGCCCGACGAGTTCCAGATGGCGAGCCGGCAGTAGGTGAAGGTGTTGTCGCTGAGGACCGAGTACTCGCAGCGGTCGGCGATCGAGACGCCGAAGTAGCAGCGGTCGAAGGTGTTGCCCCGCAGTTTGGACCGGTAGGCGAAGTAGTCGTCGCTCGCCGACCCGGTGACCGCGATCCCCGCTCCACGCCAGTGGGTGAAGTCGCAGTCGAGGACGCGGGTGTTGGTGCAGCGGTCCAGCCGGAGGCCGACGTGGCCGAAGGAGGCCGCCGAGCCCAGCGGGTCGGCGGTCCTGCCGAGGAAGGTGATGCCGGTGAGTGTGATGTCGCTCCGGCCGGTGGCCTTCAGCGCACCGATCGTGTCCCCGGTGACGGTGACGGTTGCCCCGTTGCCCACGATCCGGCAGCCGTCGGGCAGTTCGACCGTGGCGGACAGGGTGTAGGTGGCGCCGGGTACCAGCTGGACCTGCGGGGTCGCGGCCAGTACGGACGCCCAGTCGGCGCCCACGGCCAGCACCGGGAGGCCCGTCGCCGCTGTCGCGGCGCTCGCGGGGGTGGCCGGTGCCAGCGCGGTCACGGTACCTGCTGCCGCGACGGCGGCCAGCGCCCTGCGAGTGAGCGACGGACCGCCCGATGCCGGATTCATGTCTGCTGCAACTCCTCTGTTTCGTGCGGTGCGTGGTACGGGGACGGGGTCAGGACTGCTGGGCCCAGTCGAGTGTGAAGCTGCTGAACACGATGCCGCCGGTGGCGCCGATCTCGTACAGGTCACCGATCGACCCGTTGCCGAGTACCGCCGTGGTCGAGTAGCCGGCCTCGCCGGACTTGATCAGCACCTGGTGCGGCCAGGTCACCCCGTCGTCCTTGCTCACCCGTACGGTCAGCTCGCTGCGGCCGGTGGACGCGTTGTTGCTCTGCAGGGCGACAGCGGTCCTGGTGGGGTAACCGCTCGCTGAGACGTCGGTGGGCTTGAGGTAGGAGAGCTCGTCGGAGTTGCAGCCCGGGTCGATCAGACCGGAGTTCCAGGCCGTGCCGAAGGCGCCCGCGACGTCGGTACCCGCGGCGGTGTCGGCGGCCGTGGCGTACCAGCGGTTGCCGCCGCTGTTGGAGCGCAGGTTCTGTACGACCTGACCGGTGCTGCGCTGGATCGCCTTGTTCTCGTTCACTCCGGTCCCGGCCGAGGCACCCGCGTGCCAGGTGACGCCGTGGTCGTCGGAGTAGATGTTGCCGGCGTGGTCGACGCCCGACTCGTTGTAGACGATCGGCTGCACCAGCCGGCCGCTCGACAGTTGGATGCCGTGTCCGGACGAGGCGAACATACCTGCCCACGAGACGCTCTTGACCTGCGGGTTCAGGTCGACCGGGGCGCTCCAGGTGGCGCCGTTGTCGGTGGAGCTGATGTAGCGGATGTGCATCGCGGTCTTGTCGGTCGCGGAGTTGGAGCCCGCCTTGGATCCGTAGTAGCCGACGCCGGGCGCGGGTGCGTAGTTGATGAAGGCGTACACCTTGCCGTTGGGACCGGCCGAGCGGTCGACCAGCAGGCTGCTGTCCCCGTACCCCTCGGTGGTGGTGTCCGTGTGGGCGACGGTGGACGCGGGGGTCCAGCTGGCGCCGCCGTCGGTGCTGCGCCGCATCGCGACCTGGATGTTGTTGCTGGCGCCGCCGAGGTCGGCGGCGGAGTCGACCCGGGCGTCGGTCATGGCGATGATCGTGCCGTTGTTGGTGACGGCCATCGACGGGATACGGACCGACACCGCGGTGCCGGTGTAGCTCTCGTACCCGGTACCGGCCGCGTTCCGGCGGTTCATCCCGGAGATCGGCGTTCCGGCGGAGGTGCTGGTCCGGGCCTCGAACAGGGTCTGTGTGTTCATCCCCGGGGTACCCACGCCCAGGCCGCAGGTCGCGGTGCCGCTCTCGGTGCGGTCGAAGCCGGTGGCCGTCGTGTGGAGGCTGTAGGCGGCGCCGTTGGCCACCGTCCAGTAGAGCGAGTCGTCCGAACTGCGCGCCGCGACGGTACGGGTCCAGGGCGAACCGGAGCGTCCCGGCCACGCGACGGTGAACGTCTTCGCCGCGTCCGACCTGTTGACCAGGGTGAGCTTGAGCCGGTGGGTCGCGGGCAGCGAGCCGTCCGTGTTGCGCGGGCACTCGGTGCTCACCTGTGCGGCCATGGACGTGCTGCAGTTCAGCGTGCCCGAGGTGGTGTTGTCCAGCCCCTGGGGGGTGGTGGTGTGGAACGAGTAGTCCGTACCACTGGGCTTCGTGAAGTACAGGTCGCTGCGGTCACCGGCAGCCACCGCGCTGGTCCAGGTACCGGCGCCCGGCCAGGTGACGGTGAAGGTCGTCGCGGCCGAGGTGGGGTTGAGCAGGACCACCCGGATCCGGCTGCTCGTGCAGTCCTGGCTGACCACGACCGACTGACTGCCGGTCGCGGCGGAAGCGGGGGCCGTCGTCACCAGCGAGGTACCGGCCACCGCAGTCAGTCCCAGCAGACCAACAGCCCAGCGGCGCATGGGTGTTGCCGCTCTCCACGTCAATGCCATCAGCTCGAACACTCCTTGGTGCGAGAGGGGGGATTGGCAGAACACCTGACGAAGGACGTCAGACGTCATGCATCAAGTGGTCGAGACCTTAGGAGTGGTCGCACAGAGGCGTCAATAGCCTGTACGCAGCTGCCATTTGCCCCGGACACGGGGAGCGGCCCCGCGGACGAGGCCGCGAGGCCGCAGGAAAAGCTCGGGCGGGCCTTCCCGCGACAGCCCTGAGGGCCGCGCCGGAAGGGCCGGGTCAGCCGAGTGAGAAGACCGATGCCAGCGTGCGCCACCCGTCGCGCGGCAGGTCCGTAGCGCGGTCGCCCTCCAGCACCTGGAGGGCGACATGGTCCGCGCCCGCAGACCGGTACTCGTCCACCCGGGCCCGCACGGTTTCCGGACCGCCCAGCGCGAACAGCGCGTCCAGGAGCCGGTTGCTGCCGCCGTCGGTGAAGTCGCTCGCGTCGAAGCCGAGCCGGACCAGGTTGTCGGTGTAGTTGGGCAGTTGCAGATACATGGCGAGCGTGCCCCTGGCGACGGTTCGCGCCCGGTCCAGGTCCGGGTCGAGTACGACCTTGAGCTCCGGCGCGAGGAGCGCGTCCGGGCCGAGCGCCGCGCGGGCCTGCGCCGTGTGCTCCGCGGTGACCAGATAGGGGTGCGCGCCGGCGGCCCGCCCGGCGGACAGCTTCAGCATCTTCGGGCCGAGCGCCGCCAGTACCCGGCGCTCCGCAGGGACCGGGTGGGCCGCGGCGTCCAGCGCGTCGAGGTAGGAGACCATCGCGGAATACGGCCGCGCGTACTGCGGGGCGAGCGCGTCGTGACTGACCCCCAGCCCCAGGACGAACCGGCCCGGGTGGCTCTTCTCGATCCGCTCGAACCGGTCAGCGACGTCGGCCGCCCGGTGCTGCCAGATGCTCAGGATCCCGGTCGCCACCGTGATCCGCCGGGTCGCTCCGACGACCTGAGCCGCCTGGTCGACGGACGGGCTGCCACCGATCCAGATCGTGCCGTAACCGAGCTCGTCCAACTCGGCCACGGCGTCGTCCACTTCGCCGCGGCGGCCGGGATCCGTGGGGTGCAGGGCCGAACTCCAGATACCGATACTGCCGAAACGGGCGTGCGCGTCAGAGGTCATGGAGGCCCCAACGCGCCCCGTCCCGCGGGTTATTCCAGTACGTCCTGCCTGTCACCCGGCCGGCCCAGGACCGTTCCGGATCCGGCGCTCGCGGGCCGGTCGGCGCGCAGGCCTGCCAGCTGCTGCGCGAACGGCAGCATGCTCTCGTACGCGTCCTCGGCGCCGCCGACCGCGGCCCGGCCCGCCATCAGGGCGGCCAGTTCCCGCCCGGCCCGCGCGATGCGCCCCGGCAGGTGTTCGGTCTGCGCGTCACCGTCCGAGCCCCAGTCCTCCGAAGCCGCGTAGACGGCCGTGGGGACGACCACCGCCCGCAGATAGGAGAAGAGCGGGCGCAGCGCGTGTTCCAGTACCAGCGAGTGACGTGCGGTACCGCCGGTCGCCGCCACGAGGACGGGCTTCCCGGTGAGCGCGGTGTTGTCGATCAGGTCGAAGAACGACTTGAACAGCCCGCTGTACGAGGCGGTGAAGACCGGCGTCACCGCGATCAGGCCGTCGGCCTCCGTCACCGCGTCGATGGCGTCGCGCAGGGCCGGGTTCGGGAAGCCGGTCACCAGATGGTTGGCGATGGCGGTCGCCAGATCGCGCACCTCGACGACCCGCACCTCGACCTCCGCGTCGGGGAGCTGCGCCGTGGTGGCCTCGGCCAGCCGGTCGGCCAGCAGCCTGGTCGACGACGGCCGGCTGAGGCCGGCGGACACGGCTACGAGCTTCAGGGGCGTCATGCCGTCACCTCCGTGTTCTTCCCGCCGGACGCTCCCGCGCCCGGCCTGCTCGATTCGGACGCGCTCGCGTCACGTGCGGCGACGAGCGCCGCGTGGGTGGGACCGTCCGGCACCTCGGCCGGGCGGCCCTTGGCGAATTCCTCGCGCAGGACGGGGACGACCTCCTCGCCGAGGATGTCGAGCTGTTCGAGCACGGTCTTCAGCGGCAGGCCGGCGTGGTCCATCAGGAACAGCTGACGCTGGTAGTCGCCGAAGGAGTCACGGAAGGCCAGCGTCTTCTCGATGACCTCCTGCGGGCTGCCCACGGTCAGCGGCGTCTCCTCGGTGAACTCCTCCAGCGAGGGGCCGTGCCCGTACACCGGCGCGTTGTCGAAGTACGGACGGAACTCACGTACGGCGTCCTGCGAGTTCTTCCGCATGAACACCTGCCCGCCGAGCCCCACGGTCGCCTCCTGCGGCGTCCCGTGCCCGTAGAAGGCGAAGCGCTCGCGGTAGAACTTGATCAGCCGCTTGAAGTGGTCCTTGGGCCAGAAGATGTTGTTCGCGAAGAAGCCGTCTCCGTAGTAGGCGGCCTGCTCGGCGATCTCCGGGCTGCGGATCGAGCCGTGCCAGACGAAGGGCGGCACACCGTCGAGCGGCCGGGGTGTGGCGGTGAAACTCTGGAGCGGCGTACGGAACTTGCCCTCCCAGTTCACGACGTCCTTGCGCCACAGCTCGTGCAGCAGCGCGTAGTTCTCCACGGCGAGCGGGATGCCCTGCCGGATGTCCTGCCCGAACCACGGGTACACCGGTCCGGTGTTGCCGCGCCCCATCATCAGGTCGACGCGGCCGTCGGCCAGGTGCTGGAGCATCGCGTAGTCCTCGGCGATCTTCACCGGGTCGTTCGTCGTGATGAGGGTGGTCGAGGTGGAGAGGATGATGTTCTCGGTCCGGGCCGCGATGTGGCCCAGCATGGTCGTGGGGGACGACGGGACGAACGGCGGGTTGTGGTGCTCGCCGGTCGCGAAGACGTCCAGCCCGACCTCCTCCGCCTTGAGCGCGATGGCGACCATCGCCTTGATCCGCTCGTGCTCGGACGGCGTCTTCCCCGTGGTCGGGTCGGTCGTGACGTCACCGACGGTGAAGATCCCGAACTGCATCGCACTCACCTCTCGAAGCCCTGAAGCCATTAGTTGAATGTTGAACTGAATCGTACAACGGTGGACCCTCCACCTGTATTCCGGCCCCGTATTCCGGCCTCGCGTTCCGGCCCCCGCGATCAGCCACTGTTCATCCGGGTGACCCTCCGTACCCTCCGCCCGTCCGGCGCCGTTGGCACGCCGACAGTCCGGGCGGCGCCCGGGAGACAGCCCGCGGGAGAGGGAGTCACTGATGCACTGGAGAGGGATGCGACGCGGCGGGAGGCTCGCCCTCGCGGCGCTGGCCGCCACGGTGGCGGCGACGGCCCCGGCGCTGGCGGACGACGGCGTCCCCCGCGAGGCCTGGCACACCTGGAGTCCCGCGGGGCCGCAGCGCGACGAGGAGCTGCGCGGGGTGGCGGCCCGGGGCCCGGCGGACGCGTGGGCCGTGGGCTACCGGGAGAACACCACGGGGGTGGACGTCCCCGTCGCCGAGCGTTTCGACGGGCGGGCCTGGCGGGCGACGTCCGTGACCGGCCACTCCGGTGCCGGTCAGCTGGACGCCGTGCTGCCGCTCTCGGGCCGCGACGTCTGGGCCGTCGGGACCTGGAACGACGCCCCCGCCGCCCAGGACCGCTCGCTCGCCGAACACTTCGACGGCCGGGTCTGGCGCTCGGTCCCGCTGCCGCAGGAGCCCGCCGACAGGTCGGCGTATCCGTCGGCGCTCGCCGCCGTACGGGCCGACGACGTCTGGGCGGTCGGGGTCACCGCGGAGGACCGGGTAGGCACGCCGCGCCCGCTGGCCTACCACTGGGACGGCCACAGCTGGACGTCCGTCCCCACCCCCGGCACCGGCGGCGACGCCATGCTCCAGGGTGCGACCGCCGACGGGGCGGGCGGGGTGTGGGCGGTCGGGGTGGCGTACGACGCCCAGGGGGCCGGACGCCCGCTGACCGAGCACTGGAACGGCCGGTCCTGGCGGATCGTCGACGCCCCGCACACCGCGGGGCAGGGCGAGTCGCTGACCGCGGTCACCGCTGTGGCACCGGACGACGTCTGGGCGGTCGGCGGCGGCGGTCCGGCCGACGGGACCTCGCACCCACTGGCCCTGCACTGGGACGGGCGCAGCTGGACGTCCGTCGCCGTGCCGAAGGCCGACGCGAATCTGCACGCGGTGTCCGCGGACAGCCGCGGTGGGCTGTGGGCCGTCGGTGAACAACAGGGCGTGGACACACCGGCGTTCACCATGCGCTGGAACGGCCGGGCCTGGCGCATCGTGCCCGCCGCCACCGGACCGGACGGCAAGGGAGCCTCACTCTTCGGCGTGACCACCGTCCCGCACGCCCGGCCGGGCGGCCCCAGCGCCTGGGCGGTCGGCTCCACGCTGCCTCGGCTGCAGCCGACCTGGCACCCGGTGATCGAGGGGTTCGGCGCGGCTCCGACCCCGACGAGCTGACGGGGTCCGGCACCGCTCCGGCCTCGCCGGGCCGACGGGATGACGGGATGACGGGATGACGGGGGTGACGTCGCGCGCCGCGGGCGGAATCCGGCGGCGCGCGACGTGCACCGGGCCGTCCGACGTGCTCACGAGTGCTCATGCCGGGCCGTGCGAGATGCTCACACCGGGCGGTGCGAGGCGGACTCCAGCTCCGTCAGTGCCAGAACGAGCTGTGGTCCCACGTGATCCCGGCTCCACTCCCGCTCCTGCGGCCCGGCCTCCCGCGGCACCACCTCCACGAGCATGATCAGGTAGAGGTAGCAGCGGTAGAGCGCCAGCCGGGTACGTACCGAGACGCCGAAGTGCACGGGGCCGCCGGACTCCGCGTACCCGGCCAGGAAGTCCTTGTCGTCCTCGATGTTCCCGAAGAGCGCCGGAGAGACGAAATCGGCGACCGGATCGCCCCAGAACATCCGCTCGCCGTCGATGACACCGCTGAGGCTCCGCTCCCCCGCCGCCCCGTCGAGCAGCAGATTGCCCTGCCAGAGATCGAAATGGACCAGGGCGGGCCGGGTGACGTCGTCGAGTACGTCCGACGCGCCCGCGAGGACCCGGCGGATCTCCGGCACCGGACGCGGCAGCCGGGCCCCGTACCGCTCCGCGTCGGCGAGCAGCGCGTCCGTCATCGAGGTGAAGGCCTCGCGCCAGGTGGCCGCCAACGGACCCAGGGGCTCGGCGGGATATCCGTAACCGGGCCCGGTGACCGTGTGGAGGCGCCCGGTCAGCCGTCCCAGCCGGCGCCGGAGGCGGCTGCGTTCTCCGTCCGGCATCCCGGCGTCGCACTCGTGCCAGGGGGCGCCGGGGCGCGCGGTCATGATCACGTGCCGCCCCGCGGCGGCCTCCGGATCGAGTTCGCTGTGCACGACCTCGGGGACCGCCGGGTCCAGTCCGGCCGCCGCGGTGTAGAAGGCGATCTCACCCTTCAGCAGATCCCGCTCGTAGCTGAGCCCGGCCGACCCGGCGGGCGGTATCTTCACCACCCAGTCACGGCTGTCGACGAGCGTGACGCGGAAGACGGTGTTGTACGTGCCGCCGGCGAGCGGCTCGCAGCGTACCGTCCGGTCCTCCGCCACCCCGGCCGCCCCGAGAGCGGCGACGACCCTCGTGAGCGCATCCGCACGGTGTCCGGTCAATTCTGTTCCCCCTCGATCCATGACGGCGGTTCCGGCGTACGCCGCCGTCCGTCCTCGCCGTCCCCCGCGCCCGGCCGGAGCCGCAGCCCGTACTCCTCGACCGCAACTGCCCGGCGCACGGCCGCAGTCGGCTCCCGCTCGCGCATCATCGTAGACAGTCCGGTCACGACCGGCCGGGGGATGCCCGCACAGACCATCCAGCAGACGTCCGGCAGCCGGGTCACCGCGGGGCGGCCTCCCCGTCCGGGAGGTCCGGCGCGGTCACCGCAGCGACCGCCGGCGCGTCCTGGCGGCGCCACGCCGTCCGGCGCACATGACGGAAGGCCCCTGCCCGGGGCGCGCCGGACGGCACACTGTGCTTCAGCCAACGGGAAGGAGCACGGTGATGAACCACCCCACCGACAGCGGCGAGGACGGTAACAGCGGATACGGGAAGAAGCCGTTCAAGCGGTCCAGGAGCCACTTCGCGGACCGCATCACGGCGGACGGACGGGACGGCTGGCCGGTCGAGGCGGGCCGCTACCGGCTGGTCGTCAGCCTGGCCTGCCCGTGGGCGAGCCGTGCTCTCGTCTCACGGCGGCTGCTCGGTCTGGAGGACGCGCTCTCCCTCGGCGTCACCGACCCGATCCAGGACGACCGGAGCTGGCGCTTCACCCTGGACCCGGACGACCGGGACCCCGTGCTCGGCATCCGCTTCCTCAGCGAGGCCTACGACGCGCGGGAGGCGGACTACCCGGGCGGGGTGAGTGTGCCCGCGATCGTGGACGTACCCAGCGGGAAGCTGGTCACCAACGACTTCCAGCAGATCACGCTGGACCTCGCCACCGAGTGGACGGCGCTGCACCGGCCCGGCGCGCCCGACCTCTACCCGGAGCGGCTGCGCGGTGAGATCGACGAGGTCGTCGAGGGCATCTACCGCGATGTCAACAACGGGGTGTACCGAGCGGGTTTCGCGGCCGGGCAGAGCGAGTACGAGGACGCCTACCGTGCCGTGTTCCGGCGGCTGGACCTGACCTCCGAGAGGCTGGCCGACCGTCGCTACCTGGTGGGTGACACGCTCACCGAGGCGGACATCCGGCTGTTCACCACGCTGGTGCGGTTCGACGCGGTGTACCACGGCCACTTCAAGTGCAACCGGTCGAAACTGACCGAGGACCCGGTCCTCTGGGCGTATGCGAGGGATCTCTACCAGACGCCCGGCTTCGGCGACACCGTCGACTTCGACCACATCAAGCGGCACTACTACGAGGTGCACAAGGGCATCAACCCGACCGGCATCGTGCCGGTCGGCCCGGACCTGTCGGGCTGGCTGACCCCGCACCACCGGGAGCAGCTGGGTGGCCGCCCGTTCGGGGACGGCACCCCGCCGGGGCCGGTGCCACCGGGCGAGGAGATCGGCGTGGCCGGGCGTCCCCCGCGGCGCTGACCCGCGCGGCCGGTCCGGCCACCGGAAGGGCGAGGAGTGACGGGTCCCGGCACCGGGTGAGGTGCTGCCGGAACCCGTCACTCTTCGCGCGCTCCCAGCGAGCGTCCGGCGGACCGTGCGGTGAGAATCGAGCAGTGACGAATTCCCAGAAACTCGATCATCTCGCTCAGGTGACGACGGGCTGGGTCGCGCGCGACCTGAGCTCTCCGCACGGCCGGCTCAGGGATGCGCTGATCAACTGGCGCCAGGCCTTTCCGCCTTCCTTCACCACCGACTCGGCCGGTGCCAGCACCGCGAGGATGGTGATCGCACCGCCGGGCCCCGCACGTCCCGAGGACGCGATGCTGCTCCATCTGACGCGTGCCGAGGCGGACCGCCTCATCGGCCTGCTGCACCAGGACACCACGCACCAGTTGGACGGGCGCGCCGGGGTGTCCGTCCAACTGGGCGTGCGCGGCTGAACATCCGGGCGGTCGGGCACGGTTCCCGAGTGCGGGCGTACGGGATTGCCGGGTTACGGAAGCTTGGGCTGCCGCGTGCGGGCGGGCGTTAACATCCCATGTCAGCCCGCAGCCCGTCCGCAGGAGGAAACGTTGTCCTCGCCCTTCGCCCCCGGTGTCGTCGCCGATACGGCCCGCCTCGTCCGCGACGCGGCCGACGGGCAGCGCGGTGCGTTGTGGCGGCTCACCGACCCGGCGCGCCAGCTGGACTCCAATACGATCCGCCTCGCGCCGGGCACCGGGGTCGCCGGACATGTCGAGCCCGATCTGGACGTACTGCTGTGTGTGCTCGACGGCGACGGACAGCTGGAAACGGCAGAAGGGCAGCAGGAGTTGCGGCCCGGGACACTCGCCTGGCTGCCGCGTGGCGTCCGGCGCGCCCTGACCGCCGGCCCCGGGGGGCTCGTCTACCTCACCGTGCACCGCCGACGCGCCGGTCTCTCCATCGCGTCGCCCGCAGGGGAACGTGCGGGCGGCGAGGCACCGTGTCTGCTCCACCGGGTCTGTCCCGGCTGCGGCCGGCTGACCGGGGAGTCCGAGGCGCGCTTCTGCAGCCGGTGCGGTGACGAACTTCCCACCGGTTAAACCCCTTTCGGGAAATCCCACTTCAGCCGGTTTCCGGTCCTGACAGAAGCATTCCCGTTTATGTTGCTTGACATGTCTCCGTCGATTCATCGCAGGCTGCGAGGGTCCGGCGGAGAGTCATCCCCACAGGAGGACATATGTCAGGTCAACGGTTCAGACGCCTTCCGCTCCGCCTGCGCGCCGCACTGCTCGGCATCACCGCCGCGGGTCTCGCGCTCACCGCGGCGGGCGGTACCGGCAACGCCGCCGCGGCCGGTTCCGATTCGCTGCCGCTCTCCGGCGCCACCGGGTCGGGCCTTCACAACACTTACGATCCGGCCACCTTCCCCTATCTCGCCCAGGCCCTGGACACCGGCACCTCGATGATCGAACTGGACGTCTGGGACGACATCGTCACCAAGGAGTGGAAAGTCAGCCACTCCAACCCGCTGGGCAACAGCAACAACTGCGTGAACGCCACCACGCCCGACCAGCTCTACAGCGGTGGCGCGAACAAGGACCTGGAGAGCTGCCTGGACGATGTGCGGGTCTGGCTGGCGGCCCACCCCGGGCACGCGCCGCTGATGATCAAGCTGGAGATGAAGGCGGGTTTCCAGAACAACCTCGGCCTCGGGCCCGCCCAGTTGGACCAGACCATCAGCGCCCACCTCGGCTCCGCCGTCTTCCGCCCGGCAGATCTGCTCGCCAAGCCGGACGGCGGGGAGTACGCCACCCTGGACGAAGCGGCCACCGCGGGCAACTGGCCCACGCGCGCACAGCTCGCGGGCAAGGTGATCCTGGAGGTCATTCCCGGCACGGTCGAGGAGAACAACCCCACCGACTCACTGTGGACGGACCGCGAGTACGCGGGGTACCTGCGCGACCTGCACACCGCCGGGCGGACCGCCCAGGCGCAGGTCTTCCCCGCGGTCCACAACGCCCAGGCCGGGGACCCCCGGTCGCGGTACACGGATGCCTCGCTCCGTCCCTGGTTCGTCCTCTTCGACGGTGACGCCGCCTCCTACGGCTCCATCGACACCGCCTGGTACGACACGCATCACTACCTGCTGATGATGACCGACGCACAGAACGTCGCACCCGCACTGGACGACAAGAACCCGGCCGAGGCCGACGCGCGGGCCCGCGTGGCCCAGCTCGCCAAGGCCCACGCGAGCATCGTCTCCAACGACTGGACCCTGCTCCCCCAGGTCCAGTCGTCGGCCCTGCCACGCGGCTGACCACCGGTCCGCGCCTCCACGAGGGGCGCGGACCACGGGGCACCCCGCCACCCGGCCCGTTCCGGTTCGACCCGTTCCGGTTCGACCCGATCCCCTCCGGTTCGACCTCCAAGGATTGGCAATGGTCTAGTCCAAGTCGTTGACGCGCACCCGACAGCACTCGATTCTGGCGGCCCCTCCCTCACTCAGGAGACCGTCGAATGAAACGCATCCGTGCCCTGCTCTGCGGAGTGGCGACCGCCGCACTGGCCGCCGCCGGCCTGACCGCGCTCACCACCGCCCAGGCTTCCGGCGCCACCACCGGGACCACCGCGCTCAGCAACCGGTGGTACGCCGCCGCGCCCTACCTCATGCCCACGGACAACAACCCGCCGGACGCAGGCGCGATCATGGACGCGACCGGCCTGAAGGCGTTCCAGCTCGCCTTCGTCCTGGCCCCCAACGGCGGCGGCTGCAGCCCCACTTGGGGCGGCACTTCGCCCGTCTCCTCGGACACGGCGGTGGGCTCCGTCATCAGCGCGATCCGGGCCAAGGGCGGTGACGTGTCCGTCTCCATCGGCGGCTACGGCGGCACCAAACTCGGCCAGGCCTGCCCCGACGCGGCCTCGACCGCCGCCGCCTACCAGCAGGTCATCACCAAGTACCAGCTGAAGGCCATCGACTTCGACCTGGAGGAGCCGGAGTACGAGAACACGGCCGCCGTCGCCCACGAGATCGGCGCGGCAAAGATCCTCCAGCAGAACAACCCGGGCCTCTACGTCTCGGTCACCACCGCGGGCACGGCCGACGGCACCGGCTGGTTCGGCAAGCAGATGCTGAACGAGGCCAAGGCGCAGGGGTTCACGCCCAACAACTTCTCGATCATGCCCTTCGACGGCGGCTTCAGCGGAGCCGCCGCCCAGACCAGCGCCCTGACCAACTTCAACGCCATCCTCCAGTCGACCTTCGGCTGGAGCGCCGATACCGCCTACGCCCACGAGGGCTTCTCCGGCATGAACGGCCGCAGCGACACCGGCGAGTACTTCCGGCAGGCGGACTTCCAGACCGTCCTGGACTACGCCACCAGCCACCACATGGACCGCTTCACCTTCTGGTCGCTCAACCGCGACCGGGAGTGCAGCCCGCCGGACAACGGCACCACGTCCGGCACCTGCAGCAGCGTGCCGCAGTCGGCGTGGGAGTTCGCCAAGTACGCGGTGACGTTCGCCGGGGCCACACCCCCCACCACACCGCCGACGACCCCACCGGTCTCGACCTCCCCCACCCCTCCGGGCGGCTCGTGCAGCGCCGCCGCCTGGAGTGGCGCCACCGCCTACACGGGCGGCAACCTGGTCTCGTACAACGGACATACCTGGCAGGCGCAGTGGTGGACCCAGAACGAGGAACCCGGCGCCACCGGCGGTTCGGGCGTCTGGCGGGACCAGGGAGCCTGCTGACACCGCACGGCTGAAAGCATCGAACCATCCGGGAAATGTCCCGCCGGGTCACTTGTCCCAGTGGGACATTCTCAGGTGTACGGTGAAGACATGAACGATGAGGGACCCGGCCAGGACCGGCGTGGCCGCAAGGCCCGCCGGACCCGGGAAGCGCTCGCGGAGGCCGCCTGCACCCTCGTGTGCGACCGTGGACTCAAGGCCGTCACCGTCGAGGACATCGCCGACCGCGCCGACGTCACCCGCCGGACGTTCAGCCGCTACTTCTCCAGCAAGGAGGACGCGGTACTGGACTCCGTACGGGCCGACGGCGACCGGATCAACGACGCCCTGCGGTCCCGGCCGGCCGACGAGCCGCCGTTGGTCGCCTACCGCAACGCGGTCGACGACTGGCTGAGCGACGACGCGCACCCGGCCTGGCACCGGCGGCCCCGGATCTTCGAACTCATGCGGATCGCGGACGGTGAGCCGACGCTCTACGCGGCTTTCCAGCACATCCGCGTCGAGGCCCAGGCGGATTCCATCCGCATCCTCGCCGCCCGTATGGGTGTCGACCACGAGCGCGATCTGCGCCCAGCCGTTCTGGTGGGTGCCGGGGCAGGTGCTCTGGTGGCCGCCCAGGCGGCCTGGGTCCGGAGCTCCCGCGAGGACGCCCTTCCCGGCATCGTTCATGCCGCGTTCGCCGCTCTCGCCGGCGAACTGCCGCAGGGGTGACCCCGCTGCGGCGCACTGTACGAAAGGAACACACGCACCATGAGCAACACCACCCCCACAGCTGAGTTCACCGGCCGGACCGCACTGGTCACGGGCGCCGCGTCCGGCATCGGCCTCGCCGTAGCCCGCCGGCTCGCCGACGGCGGCGCCGCCGTCGTCGTGGCCGACTACAACGAGGAAGGCGCCCGCGAGGCCGCCGCCGAGCTGGAGAAGTCGGGTGCCCGCGCCACCGCGGTCGCCGTCGACGTCACCGACCCCGCCTCGGTGGAGCGCGCGGTCCAGCACGCCGTCGACACCTTCGGCGCACTGCACCTGGCCGTGAACAACGCCGGGATCGGCGGCCCCAGCGTGCCCACCGGCGCCTACGAGGTGGCCGACTGGCAGCGCGTCATCGACACCAACCTCAACGGAGTCTTCTACTCGCTGAAGTACGAGCTGCCCGCGATCCTGGCCGCCGGTGGTGGCGCGATCGTCAACATGGCCTCGATCCTCGGCACCAACGGCTTCGCGGGATCGCCCGCCTACGTCGCGGCGAAGCACGGCGTCGTGGGACTCACCAAGACCGCCGCCCTCGAATACGCGGCGCAGAACATCCGTGTGAACGCCGTGGGGCCGGGCTTCATCGACACCCCGCTGCTGCGCCACACCGACAACCCGATGCGCGAGCAGCTGATCTCGCTGCACCCCGCGGGCCGGCTGGGAACAGCTGAGGAAGTGGCCGAACTGACGGTGTTCCTGCTGTCGGACCGCGCCTCGTTCATCCACGGCAGCTACCACCTCGTCGACGGCGGCTACGCCGCACGCTGACCGGATTCACCGCAGGGTCCGGGTACGGGGACCGGCGCCTGCCGCACAGTTGAGGAGCACACGATGAAAGCAGTTCAGTACCGCACGGTCGGCGCCGCACCCGAGGTCGTCACCATCCCCGATCCGGAGCCGGGCCCTGGCCAGGTGCTGCTGAAGGTCACCGCCGCGGGCGTCTGTCACTCGGACTTCGCCGTGATGAGCCGGCCCGCGGACAGCTTGCCGTACGACCTTCCCCTCACCCTCGGGCACGAGGGCGCCGGCACGGTCGCCGCGCTCGGCGCCGGGGTCACCGGCCTCACCATCGGCGACCCGGTCGCCGTCTACGGTCCGTGGGGCTGCGGCAACTGCGTCAAGTGCGCCGAGGGCAAGGAGAATTACTGCCTGCGCGCCGATGAGCTGGGCATCCGTCCGCCCGGACTCGGCGCTCCCGGCGCGATGGCCGAGTACATGATCGTGGACAGTGCCCGCCATCTCGTACCGCTCGGTGGCCTCGACCCGGTCAAGGCCGTCCCGCTCACCGATGCCGGTCTGACGCCGTACCACGCGATCAAGCGCTCGCTGCCGAAGCTCACGCCCGGGACCACCGCGGTGGTCATCGGCACCGGCGGGCTCGGGCACGTGGCCATCCAGCTGCTGCGCGCGATGACCGCCGCGCGGGTCATCGCCCTGGACGTCACCGAGGACAAGCTCGCGCTCGCGAAGACGGTCGGCGCCCACGAAGCGGTGCTCTCGGACGACAAGGCCGCGGCGGCGGTCCGCGCGCTGACCGGCGGGCTCGGCGCCCAGGCGGTCTTCGACTTCGTCGGTGTCCCGCCCACCGTGGCGATGGCCGGCGCGATGGCCGGTGTGGAGGCCGATGTCACGCTGGTCGGGATCGGCGGCGGCACGCTGCCCGTCGGATTCGGGGCACTCCCCTTCGAGGTCTCGGTCACCGCGCCCTACTGGGGCTCGCGTTCAGAGCTCACGGAGGTGCTCGACCTCGCACGCGCCGGAGCGGTGGACGTCCACGTGGAGACGTACTCCATCGACGAGGCGCCGCTCGCCTACGAAAGGCTGCACGCCGGAAAGATCAATGGCCGGGCGGTCATCCTGCCGCAGAGCTGAACACCACGGTGGAGCTGCTCAGCATGGCCAGCAGGGCAGCTCCCGAGGGGAGACCCTCCCATTGAGCGGAACGGAAATCACCGTGGCTCCCGCCCTGCGTATGCATCACCAGGGGGCCGCGGTGGTCCGCTTCCGATTCGGCCACCGACGGTACGAGTGAGGGAACGGCGCGCTGCATCCGCAGCGCGTCGACCGACTCGGCGAGCAGTTCGTACTCCGTCGTGTCGTCGTGGATCGCGAACCGCATGAGGCCGCCGCCGGCCAGCACTTCGGCGGCCTTTCGCTGCGGTCCCGCACCGTCCCGCCAGGCACGGAACGCCCCTGGCACGTCGGGCGCGTCCGCCGGCAGCTCGAACAGGGCCCGCGCCGGGAGACCGGCGCTGTCCGGACGGGGATCCAGCCGCTCCGAGATCCAGGTGGCGCGGTCCCGCAGCCACCACAGGGCCAGCGGCAGGGTGGGTGCCCGGTACGTTCCCAGTGGCACACCGACGCGCCGACCACCGCAGACACCGTACGCGGTGACGTGGCACAGGAATTCGTCGTGCACAGCCACTCCCCCAGGGCAGTTTGCGGCTAGGCAGTGAACGCGGTTCATTGGCTGATCAGGAATGAATCGCACAGAATTCAACCTTCTCAGTCAACGAGTATCTTCTCTCCCAGCCCATTGTCACCATGTGGTTCTGGCCATATCCCCGGCATATCCAGCGCCCGGCATGGCCGAAAAACAGTGACCCCTCGGATGCCGTCCGGCGCACGGACAGAAGTGCCCCGACTGGTCGGGGGAGGCCAGCCGGGGCGGTTTCGGGGCGGATACGGACGGCGTCGCCGTCGTACCCACATAGGGATAAACGGTGAACAGTGCCGGAACGTTCCGGCTTCCGGCACATTTCCGGATGTGAGCTGCGGCACTCTGCCGGACGAGGTCACCGGAGCGGCCGGACGGCCCCGCCGTAGCGGCGCTCGAAGCGCTCCACCCGGCCCGCGGTGTCCAGCACCCTGGCCCTGCCGGTGTAGAAGGGATGACTCTCCGACGAGATCTCCACGTCGACGACGGGGTACGTGTTCCCGTCCTCCCATTCCGTGAACTTCGCGGAATCGACCGTGGAACGCGCCAGGAATGCGGAGTCCGCGGCACGGTCACGGAAGACGACCGGACGGGAGACGGGGTGAATACGAGACTTCATGCGAGATCCTTCCTTGGTGCGAGCCAGTCCTGAGCACTAATGATTGTCGTTTCCATTAGTGGATCCACCCGTACAACACAGCGGACCACGCCCGAATTCCCCGCCCCTCCGGTCGGCCTGGGGCATATGCCAGAAGCACCACCACATCGAGTGTCGCCAATTCCCTTACAGGCTGTCGCGGGCTGTGCAACAGTCGTAACGGTCCATCCCGCAGCCCTGGCCGCGCCGCGCCCGTATCGGAGTACGTCATGCCGTCCCATGTGTTCGCGGACCGTCCCGCCCCGCAGCCACCCGAGCGGGGCGCGGTCGACGCGCTCATCACCCGGACCCGCCGACTGCGCGGTGACATGGACGCCGTGCGGCGCGACGCCGTGGCGGACGACGACAACGTCCAGGGCCGCTGGCAGCGGGCCCTGTGCGACCTGGCCGTCCACCATCTCGACGATCTGGGCACGCATCTGGGCCAGCTCAAGGAAGGCCTCCCGGCGGACGGGATGGACGGACTGGCCGACGAGATCTCCGGGAGTGGCGCCTTCGCCCACCCGGTGACCGACCAGCCGCCCGGTTCGCTGCTCAGCCGCGTCGGCAGCGCCGACTGGGACCTCCTCACCGACGAGGTCAGCTGGTCCGACGAGCTGTACCAGATCTTCGGGCGCCCGCCGGAGAGCGGACCGCTCTCACTGGACGAGCTCCCCTCCGTACTGACGGCCGAGGACCAGCCGCGGCTCATGGCGATGGTCACCGACTGCCTCGTCGACGGAAAGCCGATCGACGGGGAGTTCCGGATCGTGCGGCCCGACGGGACGCCCCGGACCCTGCACATGATGGGCGAGCCGGTGCTCGACGGCGACGGCTGCACCGCTTCCATGTGGGCGGTCCTGCGGGACGTGAGCGACCTCCGGCGCAGCCAGCTCACGGTACGTGAGACGGAGGACTCCCTCCAGCGCCGGCAGCACATCGCCCGGACGGAACGCCAGGTCGCCGTCGAGCTCCAGGAAGCCGTACTGCCGCCCTGGCGCGGCTCGGTCCAGCTCCCGCAGGACGGACCCGCGACGCTCGACCTGGCGGCGCACTACCTGCCGTCCGCCGCCCACACCCTGATCGGCGGCGACTGGTACGACGCGATGGAACTCCCCGACGGGCGCTCGCTGCTCACCGTGGGCGACCTCACCGGCCACGGGGTGAGTGCCACCTCCGGGATGGCGATGATGCTCGGTGCGCTGCGCGGTCTGGCCGTGGCCGGCATCGACCCCGGCCCCCTCATGGGCCACCTCAACCAGCTGCTGGAAACGTCCGCGCAGCCCGCACTGGGCAGCGCCCTCTGCTGCCGGTACGACCCGGCCGCACGGACCCTGGTCTGGTCGCAGTCGGGACACCCCGCCCCCCTGCTGTTCCGCGGGGGAGCGGGGTGCGCGCTGACACCTCCGAGCGGCGTGCTGCTCGGAGCCATGCCGGGGACCACGTACGGACAGGCCGTCGAGCAGCTCCACGCCGGGGACGTGCTGGTCCTGCACACCACCGGACTGACGCCGCACGGCGCCCCGGACGAGCCGGTCCCGGACGGGCTGCTCGCACTCGCGCCCCGGTTCGCCGACGCCGGTACCGCACAGGAGTGCATGCGGCTGGTCATCGAGGAGTGCGGCCACACCGACCGTCGTCAGGACGACGCGTGTGTGCTGGTCGCCCGGGTCGGCGACCACTGACCGGTCAGCCTCTTCGGCCGGTCACCCGTGCTGTTCCTGGTCGCTCTGCTCCATGAGCTACGCTTCCGCGCTCCTGGGGCGCTTCGCCTGCCTGGGCAGCGCGAGTTCGATCTCCTCCCGAAGGTCCTGGATGGTCCGGTGGTTCGCGTACTGCCCGGTCAGCCGGTACATCTCGCGCAGCCGGTCCCAGGTGCGGTGCGAGGAGGTCTCCCCCATCGACACCAGGGCGAGCCGGGCGTACCGGTCGGCCTGTTCCGGGTCGTCGGAGATGAAGCACGCCGAGGCCAGGGAGATGTAGTCGAAGATCTTCGAACGCTGGCGGCCGTTGATCCGCAGCTCCAGCGCCCGCTTGGCGTGGCGCTGCGCGGTCGTGGCGGCGGAGGGTTCGTGCTCGGCGAGCGTACGGAAGGCCAGGGCCTGCATGCCGTGCAGATCCGCCTCGTCGAACATCTGCATCCAGCTCGGCGCCTCGTCGCCCGGATCCGACACGAACAGTTCCTCGGCCTCGCCGAGGGTGCGGCGCATGGCCTGGCCGCGGCCCATCGAAGCCTGCGCCCAGGCCTCGATGGTGTGCAGCATGGCGCGGGTGCGCGGCAGGGTCTGCTCGCCGGAACCGTCGTGCGCGAGCTTCATCAGGTCCAGTGCGTCGTCCGGCCGGCCGAGGTGGACCATCTGACGGGCGGCCCGGGAGAGGGCCTCGCCCGCGCGCGGCCGGTCGCCGCCCTCGCGGGCCGCGTGCGCGGCGATGACGAAGTACTTCTGGGCCGTGGGTTCGAGACCGACGTCGTGGGACATCCAGCCCGCGAGGACGGCGAGGTTGGCGGCGACACCCCACAGGCGCCGCTGGAGGTTGTCGGGGTGGCGGTAGGAGAGCATGCCTCCCACCTCGTTGAGCTGTCCCACGACCGCCTTGCGCTGGAGTCCCCCGCCGCGTGAGGCGTCCCAGGCCCGGAAGATCTCGACGGAGTGTTCCAGCGCCTCGATCTCCTGCGACCCGATGGGGGCGGCCTCGTAACGGTCGAACCCGGCGGGCTCGGCGTGCAGGGGATTGCCGACACGTGGGGCGTCGGAGGAGAGAGCCGGATCGGTGTGGAGCCAGTCGTGCATGGCGCTGCTGAGTGCGGATCCTGCGGTCAGCGCAGCGCCTGCGCCCACCAAGCCGCGTCGGTTGAGCATGAGGTCCATTCCCGTGAATTCGGTGAGGACCGCTGCCGTCCGTTCTGGCGCCCAAGGGAGGCCGTCCGGATTCGCTGTCTGTTCCGCGCTCCCGACGGCCTGCCGTTTCCCCGCGCGCCCAGGCCGTACGAACCCGAGGTCCTCGATGGTCACGACACGACCGAGCCGCTCGGTGAACAGGGCTGCCAGCACCTTCGGTACAGGATCACGCGGGCTCTCACCCATGTCGATCCAGCGCCTCACCCGCGAGGTGTCGGTCGCCAGCTGCTGGTGGCCCATCACGGCCGCCTGCCGGTTCACGAGTCTCGCGAGTTCGCCCTTGGACCAGCCGGCCAGGCCGAACAGGTCTGCCAGGCGGGTGTTGGGTTCTCCGGTCACGTCAAGCCCCCAGGTTCTCGGCTGTTCCGACAGTAACCGCCTGTCAGATGCGTTGCGACTATTCGCCAGGGTTCGCCAGGGTCCGCCACATGGTGTGCCACCCACGCGCCGGTGTCAGGTAGGAACGCGCCACCCCGACCCGGCGGCCGACCGTACTCCCCAGGGTATGTACCGGCCGCCGGGGCGGGCAGCACACGTAACTCGTCGGCACACGAAGGGATCTGTATCCCCATGTACACAGCATCGTCCTCCGTGTCCGCCCCACCTCGGCCGCACCGCACCCTTCCGGCCGGTGGCGGACCGTACCTCGACCCTTCCCAGGCCGCAGCGGCGCTCGGCACCGGCAGGGTCCGGCGGGCAGCGGGACCGGGTACCCAACCGCTCAGCGGGAGACTCGACTTGTCCGGTCCCCAGGGCGCGCAGCTGCGTATGGCGATCGCGTCGGTGCAACGCATCTGTCCGGAGTTCAACCCGGTGCAGATACTGCGCCGAAGCGGGCGTTCGGTACTGCTCGTCGGAACAACCGGGCGTGCTACCGCAGTTGCCAAGTGTCTACTGGACCACTCCCCCGCCTGGTCGGAAAGCTTCCGCCACGAAATAGCTACGTATCGCACTTTCGTCCGGCACCGTCCGCCGGTCCGGGTGCCGAGGCTCATCGCCGCCGACCCCGAGAACTGCACGCTGGTGATCGAGCGAATGGCCGGACGGGCGGCGGGGCTTCAGCGCCACCCGGTGGAGGCTCCGCCCCGCGCGGACATCCGGGCGGTGCTGACCGCGATCACCCGGGTCAACGCCTGGCGACCGCCGAGCGGGCTGTTCGGTCAGCCGCTCGACTACGCCTCACGGATCTCCCGGTACCACGAGCTCGGTCTCTTCACGGACCGGGACCTGGGGGATCTGCAGAAGCTGCTGCACGGTCTCGCGCACTCGGGCGGGCGGCAGGGGACCGGGGAGTTCTGCCACGGTGACGCGCTGCTCTCCAACATCCTGCTGTCGCCGACGGGTCCCGTCCTGGTCGACTGGGAGCACGCGGGCTGGTACCTGCCCGGGTACGACCTGGCGACGCTGTGGTCCGTGCTCGGCGAGGCCCCGGTGGCGCGGCGGCAGATCAGTCAGCTGGCGCAGTCCCGGGGACCGGCGTCCAGGGACGCGTTCCTGGTGAATCTGATGCTGGTGCTGACCCGCGAGATCCGGACGTACGAAACGGCCGTCCAGCGCACCATGCGCGAGGCCGCCCCGACCGGCGCGGGCCACCACAGCCAGTCAGGGCTCCTGTCCCACGGCGAGGAGCAGCGTCTGCTCCTGCGCCGTCTGCACGACGACTGCGCCCTGGCCCGGCGGGCCGTGCGCGCGGCTGTCGGCACCCGCTGAGCCGCGGGGGGGCGCGGCCGGATCCAGCCGGATCGCGAGGGGGACGCGTGGTGCGCGCCCGGTGCCGACACACCGGGCGCGCACCACGCTGTTCCGCGCCCTCCGCCCGCAGGAGCAAAACCCCAGTTCAGTGCGTACGCACGATGTCGACGTCGGACGCCTTGACGAAGGCCACCCGGTGACCGATCTGCACGGTCACGTACTTCGTCCCGCCGGGGAAGTACGTGTGGTCGTAGGGGTAGGACGAGTCGATGGTCGGGGCGTAGTAGTAGCCCGTCGGGGCCTCGCCACCGCCCGGGTACGCCTGGCCCTGCTTGATCGTGTACTGCAGGGGGGTGCCCAGGTGCGCCGCGGTGAAGTCCGCCGGGTACTCGCTCTTCTCCGGGTAGGCCACGCCGTACACCGGCACATCGGTCCTTCCCGCCTTCGGCCGGACCACGTAGCCGCCGGTCGGTGTGGTGGTCCTGGTGTGCTCCGGGCTCCGGAACCAGGCCTTCTGTCCGTACCACCAGATCGCGGTCCAGCCCGGCTTGCGCTCGGCCACGACGGCCTGCTGCGACGCGCTGATCTTGCTTCCCCAGTCGGCGATGCAGTTGGTGCCGGCCGAGCCGTCGGTGTGCAGCCCGGGGTCGGAGAAGAGCGGGGCCTTGGTGGAGGGCTCGGTGTACAGGGGCACGGCGCTGGAGGGCTGGGCCGGGAGGTCGATGTTCTTCTCGCAGTCGCGGAAGGACTGGATGTTCTGCTTGAACACCGGGCTGACGGTGACCAGTTGGCTCGTGGGTCCGGCGGTCGGGACGGTGGGTCCGCCCACGAGGGACATGAAGTAGTCCCAGTCCCAGAACGTCCCGGGGTCCCAGTGCATGGCCGCGGCGCCCGCGGCGCTGGTGGGCGGAACGTTGTCGTGACCGATGATGTGCTGGCGGTCCAGCGGGATGTCGTACTTGGCCGCGAGGTACCGCACGAGCTGCGCCGTCGACCGGTACATCGCCGGGGTGAACCACTTGGCGCCCTCGGTGGCGACGCCCTCCTGCTCGATGCCGATGGACTGCTGGTTGATGTACCAGTTACCGGCCTGCCAGGCGACGTCCTTGTCCTTGACCATCTGCGCCACATGACCGTCGGCGGAGCGGACCACATAGTGGGCCGACGTCTGGTTGTGCGGGTCCTGGAAGATCTGCAGCGTCCTGTCGAAGGTTTCCTCGGTGTCGTGCAGGACGATGTACTTGATCTTCCCGGTGTGCGGACGGTCGGCGGTGTCGTAGCTGCCGTACGTCTCCTTGTCCGCGGGATCGCCCGTCTGCTGGTAGGCGGCGGGGACCCACTCGCAGTCGAGGGTACGGGGACACTCCGGCCGGCTGTCCTGCGTGCGGGCCTCTGCGGCAGGGCTGAGGAGGGCGAGGCTGAAGGCGCTCGCGGCGGTCAGCGCGAGCGCGAGTCTGATCCTCTGCTGGGACGTCATGACAGCCCTTCTTGCCGGGAGTTGCGCCGTGGTGATCTCTCGAACGGTATGGGCGCACTCTCGGACCTGAGGTGAAGGCGCGTCAAGAGCGCCGCACAAGAAGGCTGTTGAAACAGTTGTCCAGACCACTGGCATGGCCATTGACCTGCGAAGAAGGAGGAACAACCAGGCTCTGACGGAGGCGGGTCCGGCCGGTTCCGGCGGACTTCCGGGTACCGGGAGCGGGGCCGGTCAGCCCTGCTGGAACATCTCGGCGGGCAGCGGCTTCAGCAGCGCGTACAGGTCGTCGGTGATCGGCCGGTCCCAACTGGCGATCGTGACAAGGACGTTGTCGCTGCGGTCGAACTGGACGCAGGAGATGCGGCTTTCGGAGAGCTTCAGGCGTCGCACGATGAGGAGGTTGTCACCCTGCATCACCGGGGTGTCCTCGGTGTCGAGCACCTCGATGGGCTCGTCGTTCTCCAGCGCCGCCAGCAGCTGCGCCACCTCGAAGGGCACCTGCCCGTCGGTGAGCTCCCGGGCCGGGGAGCCCTCCGGCAGATTGCCGATGATCATCGCGGGTCCACGGCCGCCGAAGAGGTCGTACCGCAGGAAGACGCCCTGGCAGCTGCCGTCGGGAGCGGGAAGCAGTCCGGCGCCGAGATTGCCGGGCCAGTCACCCGGGTCCATGGCCAGGACATCGAAATCCGGGCCCGCGGGAGTGGCGGCGCTGCGGCGGCGGAGGAAGGACATGCAGCCATGGTACGTGCCCCGGGCGGTCCGCCGAAGCCGGGGCACCCGGGGCCGCACCCGGTGGATTCACTGCCCGCGCCGCCCCCGGTACTCCCTGTCGACGACGGTGCCCCTCGGGTGGCCGCTACCGGTTCGCCGACTTCTGCCGTTCGTGGTGACGGGCCACCCTGGCGCGGTTCCCGCAGGACGGTTTGCACCACTCCTGACGCGGGTGTTCCTTGAGGAAGTAACGCACGCAGCGCGGGGCGTGGCAGGCGCGCAGCCGCTCGGCGTCCGGTCCGGACAGAAAGGCCACGGCGGCGCGGGCGAGCGCGGCGGTCAGCGCCTGGCGCTCCTCGCTGACGGCACAGGACGGCCGCAGTACGGCGACCGGTTCCCCGTCCTGCGGCCAGCGCAGGACGGGCACGGTGGGGACGGCCGCCGCCGCGGCGTTGATCCTGGCGAGCGCCTCCTCCGGGGGCAGCAGACGCCGGGCGTCGGCGGGGCTCGGCGCCGCCGGAGCGACCGCGCGGGCGAACAGCGCCCGGACGGCCGCGCGCAGCTCCCGGACCGCCGTGAGCGTCTCGGCGTCCGCGACGACGGCACCGGCGCCGGGCACCTCGGCCAGGACTTCGGCATGATCACGCACCCAGCGGCTCAGCCCCTCGGGGTGCTCCAGGTCATCGGCCACTCCCCCGTGTCCGTCGTGCCGGACGGTGAGGGCGAGATCGAGTACGAGAGTGCCGTCGGCCATGACCGTAATGCTAGCTCTGCCGATGACCATTAGGAACGGGCCCTGGGCCCCGCCCGACAGCGCCGACCGACAGCGCCGACCGACAGCTCCGCCCGACAGCCCCGTCCGACAGCCTCAGGTCAGATCGAAGTCGCCGTCGCGCGCACCCAGGACGAAGGCCCGCCATTCGCCGGGGTCGAAGATCAGCGACGGGCTGTCCGGCCTGCCGCCGTTGCGCATCGCGATGAACCCCTCGACGAAGGCGATCTGAACGTCGCCCCGCCCCTGGCTCCCCGACTGCCAGTCGGCGTCGGTGAGATCGAGATCCGGCTTGTCCCAGCCCACAAGGGGTCGCTGAGGGGTGGTGCTGTCGGCCACGTCCGTGCTCCTCCCGGTTCGTCGTCCGAGGCCACACTAGCGATCGGCGCGCCCGCCGGACAGGCCACGGCCGGCCGCAGTGACCGTGGCCGCGGCGGTCAGCCGGTGGGCGGTTCCGAGCCCACCAGCCACATGGAGAAGAACTGCGAGCCACCGCCGTAGGCGTGCCCGAGCGCCTTGCGGGCACCGTCCACCTGGTGCTCCCCGGCCTGTCCGCGCACCTGCAGAGCCGCCTCGGCGAACCTGATCATGCCGGAGGCGCCGATGGGGTTGGTGGAGAGAACACCCCCCGAGGGGTTCACCGGAAGGTCTCCGTCGAGTTCGGTGACGCCGGACTCGGTGAGTTTCCAGCCCTCGCCCTCGGCGGCGAATCCCAGGTTCTCCAGCCACATCGGCTCGTACCAGGAGAACGGCACGTACATCTCGACGGCGTCGATCTCCCGGCGCGGGTCGGTGATACCGGCCTGCCGGTACACATCGGCCGCGCAGTCCTTGCCCGCCTGCGGTGACACGAAGTCCTTGCCCGCGAACAGCGTCGGCTCGCTGCGCATGGCACCGCCGTGCACCCAGGCGGGCGGCTGCGGTGAACGGGCCGCGCCCGCACGGTCGGTGAGGACCATCGCGCAGGCGCCGTCCGACGAGGGGCAGGTCTCGGAGTACCGGATCGGGTCCCAGAGCATCGGCGACGCCTGGACCTTCTCCAGGGTGATGTCCTTCTCGTGGAGATGCGCGTAGGGGTTCTTCAGCGCGTTGCGGCGGTCCTTGTACGCGACGAGCGAGCCCACGGTGTCGGGGGCTCCGGCCCGGCGCATGTACGCCCGCACGTGCGGGGCGAAGAATCCGCCCGCACCGGCGAGCAGGGGCTGCTGGAAGGGAACGGGCAGGGAGAGCCCCCACATGGCGTTGGACTCGGACTGCTTCTCGAAGGCGAGGGTGAGAACGGTCCGGTGCACCCGGGCCGCGACCAGGTTGGACGCGACGAGCGCGGTGGATCCGCCCACCGAGCCCGCCGTGTGCACCCGCATCATCGGCTTGCCGACGGCGCCCAGCGCGTCGGCGAGGTAGAGCTCGGGCATCATCACGCCCTCGAAGAAGTCCGGCGCCTTGCCGATGACGACCGCGTCGATGTCCGACCACGTCAACTGGGCGTCGTCGAGCGCCCGTCGGGCGGCCTCGCGGACCAGCCCGGCGATGGACACGTCGTGCCGGGCCGCGACATGGTGGGTCTGGCCGATACCGACGACCGCGACGGGTTCCTTGTGCGCCGCGCTCCGGGACCCGGCCGCGCCCTGCGGACCCGCTGCACCCCGCGGACCCGCTGCACCTTGCCGACTCACTGCGCCTTGCGGACTCGCTGCACCTTGCGGACTCACTGCGCCTTGTGGACTCACTGGGCCTCTCCTTCGAGGACGGCGACCAGGTTCTGTTGCAGACAGGGGCCGGACGTGGCGTGGGCCAGGGCGCGGTCGGACTCGCCCCGGTGGATCCGGGCCGCTGCCTCGCCGAGCCGGATGAGCCCGGCCGCCATGACGGGGTTGGCGGCGAGCGCGCCGCCCGACGGGTTGACGCGGACGTCGTCGCCGAGGTCCAGCGCCTTGCGCAGCACGACTTCCTGGGAGGAGAACGGGGCGTGCAGTTCGGCGGTGTCCACCGGGCGTTCGAAGGCCCCGGCGCGCTCGGCGGCGAGCCGGGCGGACGGCGAGTCGGTGAGGTCGCGCACGCCCAGGCTGTGCGCCTCGATGCGGTGGTCCATCCCGCGGATCCAGGCGGGCCGTCCGCACAGCTCACGGGCCCGGTCCCCCGCGGCGAGGACGACGGCCGCCGCGCCGTCCCCGACGGGCGGGCAGTCGCCGGTGCGCAGCGGCTGTACGACATAGCCGCCCTGCGGCCGGGCGCCGCGCAGTTGGGCATGCGGGTTGTCCGCGGCGGCGCCCCGGCTGCGGGCCGCGATCTCGGCGAGCGCCGGTTCCCCGGTGTCCCCCGCGTCGATCAGTGCCTGTGCCTGGAGCGCGGCGAGCGCCACCGAGTCGGGCCAGAGCGGCGCGACGTAGTACGGGTCGAGCTGCCGGGTCAGTACGTCCCTGACCACGCCGGGCGAGGACTTGCCGTACGAGTAGACGAGCGCGGTGTCCGCCTCGCCGGTGAGCAGTTTGACCCAGGCCTCGTACAGCGCCCAGGCCCCGTCCATCTCCACATGGGACTCCGAGATGGGCGGCCAGGCACCGACCCCGTCGAGCGTCATGGTGAAGGAGAAGGCCCGTCCGGCGAGGTAGTCGCTCGACCCGGAGCAGGTGAAGTCGATGTCGCTCGCCTTCAGCCCGGTCTGCGCGAGGACGCCGTGCAGGACGGGCATCACCATCTCGACCTCGGAGAGGTCGTCGGTGCTCCGCCGGTGGTCGGTCTGCGCGAAGGCGACGATCGCGACCTCTCGCATCAGATCAGCTCCTTGTAGGTGTCGTAGTCGGCGTCGGGCTCGCCGGTGGGCCGGTAGTGGTCGGGGAAGCGCCCGCCCTCGGTCCACACCGGTTCGACGCGCAGCCCCATCCGCACCTGGTCGTACGGGATGCCGCCGATGCGGCCGTGCAGCGGGAGGCCGGCTCCGTCCAGCGCGATGTGCCCGTAGACGTAGGGCACTTCGATGTCGAGACCGCGGGCCTTGATGTTGACGATGCAGTACGTCGTGAGGGTGCCCGCGGGGCCGACCTCGACCTGCTCGTCCGTCGCGACTCCGCAGGTGGGGCAGGCGCCGCGCGGAGGTACGTACACCTTGCGGCAGGACGGGCAGCGCTCGCCGACGGTCTTGCGTCCGGCGAGGGCGTTGATGTAGTCGCTCTGGGCGCGGCCGGGGCTGTAGACGTAGTCGAGGCGAGCCTGCGCGATGATGCCGGTGACCGTGTCCTCGAACTCGCCGGTGTGCGGGGTCGCGGCGCCGGGCTCGCCCTCGTACGGCTCGAAGCAGGCGATGTCCGTGATGGCGCCGGTGCGTTCACCGGCCCAGCGGATGCGGACCCGCTGCCCGGTGCGGACGGCGTCGGGGCCCGTCGCGTCGAGGACGTGGAGCAGCGCGGTGTCGGCTCCGTCGAGTTTCACCAGCACCCAGGCGAACGGGGTGGCCAGCGGCTGGTCGCGCCGCGGGTCCGGATTCCAGGCCCAGGTGGTGACCGTCCCGGTCGGGGCCACCTCGACGAGGTCGCGTATCTCGTCGGCGGTGACCGGGTCGTACTCGACCGGGGGTACCAGGACCTTGCCGTCGCTGGTCCGCACCCCCAGGACGGTGCGCTCGCGCAGTCCGGTCAGGAAGGCGCTCTGCACGGGCCCGAGGGAGCGGGTGAAGGGGAACTCGACGACGAGGGGGGCGCGGAGCACCTCCGGTGAGGGAGCGGCTGTCATGGGTGGGCTCCAATTTCTCCGCGGCGGGCGGGGGTAGCTCCGGCGGCGCCGGAGGGGAGGGCGGGGCATGAGGAAGGGGGGCGAGGACGTCCCGGGGTCAGGCCCGGCGGTAGACCGGCGGGCGCTTCTCGGCGAAGGCCCGGGAGCCCTCCTTGGCGTCGGCCGTGTCGAACACCGGCCATCCACGGGCCAGTTCGGCCTTCAGCCCCTCGGTCTCGGTCAGCTCGGCGGTCTCGTACACCGACGCCTTGACGGCCTCGACGGCGAGCGGCCCGCAGTCGTTGATCTGTCCGGCGATCTCCAGGGCCTTCTCCAGTGCGGTGCCGTCGGGGACGACATGCCCGATGAGTCCGACGGCGGCGGCTTCGGCGGCGGTGTACGGGCGCCCGGTGAGCAGCATTTCCAGTGCGTGGGTACGGGGGATCTGGCGCTGGAGCCGGACGGTCGAACCGCCGATCGGGAACAGCCCCCGCTTGACCTCGAAGAGGCCGAAGGTGGCGCTCTCGCCACCGACCCGGATGTCGGTGCCCTGAAGGATTTCCGTGCCGCCCGCGACGCAGTACCCCTCGACCGCGGCGATCACCGGTTTCCGCGGGCGGTGGTGGCGGAGCATCGCCTTCCAGTGCAGATCGGGGTCGGCCTTCAACCGGTCCCGGTACTGGTCGCCCTCCATTCCGCGGCCCGCGAGGGCCTTGAGGTCCATGCCCGCGCAGAACGCGCCGCCCGCTCCGGTGAGTACCACCGAGCGGACCGTGTCGTCCTCGTCGGCCTCCAGCCAGCCGTCGTACAGGCCGACCAGCATCGGCAGCGAGAGCGCGTTCTTCGCCTCGGGCCTGTTCAGAGTGAGCACAAGTGTGGCGCCTTCACGCCGCACGGTGAGGTGTTCGGTACCACCCATGACCGTCCTCCCGTCTCAAGACGTAGAACAGGTTGCAGGAGGTGGGGTTCCAGTTCAATAGTTTTCTGACACTCAGTCAGATTTCTTCGCGGGGCCTCTTCCCACTTTCCGTGCGCGGCGCTGTAATGACCGGCGGGTCACTGGACGCCGGCGTCAGGAGAAGTGGTGGAGTACAACCTTGCCGACCTGTTCGAGTCCGTCGTCGACGCGGTCCCGGACCGCGAGGCACTCGTCTTCATCGACCACCCCGGCACGGGGGCGGAGCGCAGACTCACCTATGCCGAACTGGACACCGCGGCCAACCGCATCGCGCACCATCTGATCGACAGCGGCATCGGCCCCGGCGAGCATCTGGGGCTCCACCTCTACAACGGGGTGGAGTACCTGCAGACGGTGCTCGGCTGCCTCAAGGCGCGCATCGTGCCGGTCAACGTCAACTACCGTTACGTGGAAGACGAGTTGGTCTACCTCTACCGCGACGCCGATCTCGCGGCGCTGGTCTTCGACGCGGAGTTCACCGAGCGGGTGGCGGCTGCCCTGCCGCAGACGGAGAAGCTGCGCCATCTCGTACGGGTCGGGGCGCCTCCCGAGGGGGCGCCGGAGCCCGGGATCGCGCCGGTGGCGTATGCGGAGGCCGAGGCGGCGGGAGCGCCCGGACGCGGCTTCGGACCCCGGTCCGCGGACGACCAGTTCATCATCTACACCGGGGGCACCACGGGGATGCCCAAGGGGGTGATGTGGCGTGCGGAGGACCTGTTCTTCTCCGGGCTCGGCGGCGGCGCCCCGACGGGTGAGCCGGTCGGCACGCCGGAGGAGCTGGCCGAGCGGGTGGCCGCGGGCGGCGACGGGATCACCTTCTTCCCCACGCCCCCGCTGATGCACGGCACCTCCACCCTCACCGCCTTCATCGCCCTGAACTTCGGTCAGCGCATCGTCATCCACCGGAAGTTCGTGCCCGACGAGGTGCTCCGTACGATCGAGAAGGAGAAGGTCACCAGCGTGTCGCTGGTCGGCGACGCGATGCTGCGCCCGCTGGTCGACGCCCTCCGGGGGCCGCTCGAAGGCACGGACTGCTCGGCGCTGTTCAGCGTCTCCAGCTCGGGCGCGATCATGTCGGACACGGTGCGCGCGCAGTTCCAGGAACTCGTGCCGAACGCCATGCTGCTCAACAACTTCGGTTCGTCGGAGTCCGGGTTCAACGGCACCGCGACACCCGACTCGGGCCCGGACAAGGGGTTCAGGCTGCGGATGAACTCCCGTACGGCGGTGGTCGATCCGGCCACGTACCGCCGGGTCGCCGTCGGGGAGGTGGGCCGGATCGCCCAGCGCGGGCATGTCCCGCTCGGCTACTACAACGACCCGAAGAAGACCGCGGAGACCTTCTTCGAGGCCGACGGGGAGCGCTGGGTGCTGCTCGGTGACATGGCAACCGTCGACGAGGAGGGCATCGTCACCGTCCTGGGGCGTGGCTCGCAGTGCATCAACACCGGCGGCGAGAAGGTGTATCCGGAAGAGGTCGAGCAGGCGCTCAAGTCCCACCCCGATGTGTACGACGCCCTGGTGGCCGGGGTGCCGGACGCCAAGTGGGGCAACCATGTGGCGGCCGTGGTGCAGGTGCGCTCCGGGGCGGACGAGCCCAGCCTCGACGAGATCCAGGCCCACTGCCGCACCAGGATCGCCGGATACAAGGTCCCCCGCCAGCTGGTGATCGCGCCGGAGATCCAGCGGTCGCCGAGCGGCAAGGCCGACTACCGCTGGGCGCGCGGGGTGGCGGTGGCGGCCGAATAGGGTCTGCCCGGCCGGCCCTTGCCGGGCCCGCGGAACGTCGCACGGCAGGCGCTCGGGGACACCCCGAGCGCCTCGTGCAGATGGACACGAAACACCTTCGGCTCGTACGCGCCGCTCCGGGTCGCTGTCGGAGCTGCGTGCGGGGCGGCCACCTGCTGTCGCTGCTGATCGCGCGACCGGCCGCGGCCTCGCGTCCCTCAGCCGCAGACCGACCGCAGTGAGCGGGCCAGCGCCACCGTGTGCAGGGTGTCCAGCCGCTCGGTGCGACGCGCGTGCAGGGCCGAGAGCGCCAGTCCGGCGCCGCAGAACGGTGCGGCGCGGTCGGCCGACGCGTCGGCGACCGCCCGGACGAGCGCGCCGTTGACACGGTTGATCTCGGCGCGCACCACGGCCAGGTCCGGCCGCCGGGCCGGGGCCTTCGACGGCTCGGCGTCCCAGGCACGGATGAGTGCGCGCTGCACGTCCTTGTTCGCCTCGATCTGGTCCCGGAAGATCCGCCGGGTCGCTCCGGGGTCCACCCCCAGCCCGCGCACCTGCCGCGCCGCCGCGTCGAGGACCGACCGCTCCCGGGCCGGGTCGTCGACGGGGCTGCCCGTTCCGTACTTGGCTGCGGCCACCAGGTCGGCGGTGCGCAGCCGCTGGGCGGAGAGTGCGGCGACCGGATCGAGCCGGGCAACGGTTCCCGCGGGAGTACCGGGGCCCGGCGCCGCGGCAGCCGGTCCGGCCCCGGCGCTCAGCACGGCTGCCACGGCGCCCGCGGCCAGCACGGCGACAAGTGGTGTGGTCAGCTGCACGGTTCGCCCCTTGATCGGCCGGTTCGGCCTCGATCGTAGGGGCGTTGCCCACCACTCCCCCGGGAGGACGCGCGCCGCCGGGAGTCCCCGCACATCCCTTGACGCCCCACCCCGCTCCTGAATTACTGATCACGAACAGATCGACCGAATGATCGGTCGTCCGGTTGGGACGGGAGTGACCCCATGGCAGCTCTGCTGGACGCGGCGGAACGGCTCAGTCGTGAAGAGCTCGAAGCACTGCAGACCGAGCGCCTGCGCGCCTCGCTGCGGCACGCGTACGAGAACGTCGCCTTCTACCGCGAGTCCTTCGACCGGGCGGGGTTGCGCCCCGACGACTGCCGCACGCTCGCCGATCTCGCCCGTTTCCCGTTCACCGTCAAGGCCGATCTGCGCGACCACTACCCCTTCGGGATGTTCGCCGTACCGCAGGCCGACGTCCGCCGTATCCATGCCTCCAGCGGCACGACCGGCCGCCCGACGGTCGTCGGCTACACCGAAGGCGACCTGTCCACCTGGGCGGACCTGGTGGCCCGTTCGATCCGTGCGGCCGGCGGCCGGCCCGGTGACAAGGTGCATGTGGCGTACGGATACGGGCTGTTCACCGGCGGCCTCGGGGCGCATTACGGCGCCGAGCGGCTCGGCTGCACCGTGATCCCCGCGTCCGGCGGGATGACCTCACGTCAGGTTCAGCTGATCCAGGACTTCCGCCCCGAGATCATCATGGTGACGCCGACCTACCTGCTCACCCTGCTGGACGAGTTCGAACGTCAGGGCATCGACGCGCGGACCACCTCGCTCAAGGCCGGCATCCTGGGGGCCGAGCCGTGGACCGAGGAGATGCGGCGCGAGATCGAGGAGCGGTTCGCCATCGACGCCGTCGACATCTACGGGCTCTCGGAGGTCATGGGGCCCGGTGTCGCATCGGAGTGCGTCGAGACCAAGGACGGGCTCCACATCTGGGAGGACCACTTCTACCCCGAGGTCGTCGACCCGGTCACCGGTGAGGTCCTGCCGGACGGGGAGCAGGGGGAGCTGGTGTTCACCTCGCTCACCAAGGAGGCCATGCCGGTGATCCGCTACCGGACGCGCGACCTGACCCGGCTGCTGCCCGGCACGGCCAGGGTGTTCCGGCGAATGGAGCGGATCACCGGGCGCAGCGACGACCTGATCATCGTTCGGGGAGTGAACCTCTTCCCCACGCAGGTCGAGGAGATCCTGCTCCGTACGCCCGGTCTCGCCCCGCACTTCCAGCTGCGGCTGACCCGGGAGGGCCGGCTGGACGCGCTGACCGTACGGGTGGAGGCGCGGCCGGACGCCGCGCCCGGGATCCGGGCCGCGGCGGCCCGTAGCGTCGCCGCGGCCGTGAAGGAGTCCATCGGGGTCTCGGCCGGGGTGGAGGTCGTCGACCCCGAGGTGCTCGAACGGTCCGTCGGCAAGATCAGGCGGATCGTGGATCTGCGAAACGGTCCCGCAGCTCGCGCTTGAGGATCTTCCCGCTGGCGTTGCGCGGCAGACCATCGACGAAGAGCACCCGTTTCGGGGCCTTGAAGTGCGGAAGCTTCTCCCGGGTGTGGGCGAGCAGTTCGGCCTCGGTGACGTCGCCGCGCGCCACGACCACGGCGGTGACGGCCTCGATCCAGCGCTCGTCGGGCAGCCCGACGACCGCCGCCTCGGCGACGCCGGGGTGGGTGTAGAGCGCGTCCTCGACCTGGCGCGAAGCGACCAGTACGCCACCGGAGTTGATGACGTCCTTCACCCGGTCGACGACCGTGAAGTACCCCTGTGCGTCGCGCACGGCCAGGTCACCGGAGTGGAACCAGCCGTCGCGGAAGGCGTCCGCCGTCTCCTGCGGCTGGTCCCAGTAGCCTTCGCACAGCTGCGGGGAGCGGTAGACGACTTCGCCCGAGGTCCCGTCCGGCACCTCGGCGCCCTGCTCGTCGACCACCCTGGCCTCGACGAAGAGGACGGGCCTGCCGCAGGCGTCCATCCGGCCCTCGTGCTCGTCGGGGCCCAGGACCATGGCGAGCGGGCCGATCTCGCTCTGCCCGAAGCAGTTGGAGAAGCCCAGTCCCGGCAGGCGGGCGCGCAGCCGTCCCAGGACGGGCACCGGCATGATCGAGGCGCCGTAGAACGCCTTGCGGAGTCCGGTCAGATCACGGGACCCGAAGTCGGGGTGGTTCGCGAGGGCGATCCACACGGTGGGCGGGGCGAAGAGGCTGTCCGCGCGTCCCGACTCGACCAGGTCGAAGATCCGCGTGGCGTCGGGGGCGTCCAGGATCGTGTTCTCGGCGCCCACCGCGAGGTACGGCAGCAGGAAGACGTGCAGTTGGGCCGAGTGGTAGAGCGGCAGGGAGTGCAGCGGCCGGTCCGTCTCGTGCAGGCCCAGCGCGGTGATGGCGCTGACGTACTCGTGCACGAGTGCCCGGTGCGTCATCATCGCGCCCTTGGCGAGTGCGGTGGTGCCCGAGGTGTAGAGCAGTTGGACCAGGTCCTCGGCCTCGGGTTCGCGGTCCGGGGTGAAGGGCCGGGGCGTGGCCAGCTCGGCGAGCAGCGAGTCGTCGCTGTCGCGCAGCAGCCGTACCGCTACGCCTTCGGGGATCCGCGCCGCGAGGGCCGGATCGGTGAGGACCAGGGCGCTGCCCGACTGACCGAGGATGTACG
This sequence comes from Streptomyces sp. NBC_01267, assembly GCF_036241575.1. NCBI lineage: Bacteria > Bacillati > Actinomycetota > Actinomycetes > Kitasatosporales > Streptomycetaceae > Streptomyces > Streptomyces sp. NBC_01267. Next base: position 567,957 of record NZ_CP108455.1, read on the forward strand.
CGAGGTCGTCACCGGTGAGGTTCTGGTTCACCGGGACGTGGATCAGGCCCGCGCGGGCGCAGGCGAGGAAGCCGATGAGGTAGGCGTCCGAGTTGTGGCCGTAGGAGGCGACCCGGTCGCCGGGGCGCAGGCCGTGCTCCGCCAGTACGGCGGCTGCGGTGGTGACCGCCTCGTCGAGCCGGGCGTAGGTCCACGAGCGGTCCCCGTAGTGGACCGCGGTGCGCTCGGGCACCCGCCTCGCGCTGCGGCGCAGGATTCCGTCGACTGTGCTGCTGCGTACACCTGTCATGGCGTGATCCTGCGGTTTGCCGGGGCGGGGGTCAAGGGAGAGGAAGGGGTCGGGTCTAGGGACGGACGGTGCGCGGGTGGGCCGAGGGGGCGCGCAGGCTCAGGGGCTGACGGCCAGGAAGACGAAGGCCGCGAAGAGTACGAGATGGATTCCGCCCTGCATCAGGGTCGCCCTGCCGGGGAGGATGGTCAGGGCGCTCACCACGACGGTGAGCGTGAGCAGCACCATGTGGGTGGCTCCCAGGCCGAGCAGCAGCGGTCCGGGGAGCCAGATCGATGCCAGGGCGATGGCGGGGACCGTCAGCCCGATGCTCGCCATCGCGGAGCCCAGCCCCAGGTTGAGGCTGGTCTGCACGCGGTCCCGGCGGGCCGCCCGTACAGCCGCGAGCGTTTCGGGCAGGAGCACGAGCAGCGCGATGACCACGCCGACGACCGCGTGCGGCAGCCCCGCCGCCTCGACGCCCGACTCCAGTGTCGGCGAGATCGCTTTGGCGTTGCCGACCACGGCGACGAGTGCGACCAGCAGCAGCCCCAGGCTCTGCAGGGCCACCCGTCTGCTCGGCGGCGGCGCGTGGCCGTCCGTGCCCTGGATCTCGCCCTGCTGGGTGAGCGGCAGGAAGTAGTCACGGTGGCGCACGGTCTGCACGGCGACGAAGAGGCCGTACAGACAGAGCGAGGAGATCGCGGCGAAGGCCAGCTGCGGTCCGGAGAATTCCGGGCCGGGCTTGCTCGTGGTGAAGGTCGGCAGGACCAGGGTGAGGGTGGCCAGGGCGGCGACGGAGGACAGCGCGGTACCCGATCCCTCGGCGTTGAAGACGGCGAGGCCGCGGCGTAACGCCCCGACGAGCAGGGAGAGGCCGATGATGCCGTTGCACGTGATCATCACGGCGGCGAAGACGGTGTCCCGGGCGAGCGAGGAGTACTTGGTGCCCCCGTCGGCCATCAGGGTGACGATCAGCGCGACCTCGATGACGGTGACGGCCACGGCGAGCACCAGGGACCCGAAGGGCTCCCCCACCCGGTGGGCGATCACCTCCGCGTGGTGCACGGCGGCCAGCACCGCTCCGGCCAGGCACAGCGCCACCAGGACCACGGCGAACACCGGCAGGTGGCGGCCCCAGCTGAAGATCAGGGCCACCACCGCGACCACGGGGACCACTACGGTCCACTGTTCCGCCAGTGTCCGGCTCGGCGCTCTCATGAGGCCACGCTGACAGAGGTGATCAGCTGTCGCCCGGTGAGCGTCCCCGCCGGGCCCGGCGGTTCACAGCGCGCGCTGGTGGCCCTCCCAGTACGGGTCGCGCAGACGCCTCTTGTAGAGCTTGCCGTTGGGGTCGCGCGGCATCGCCTCGGTGAAGTCGACGCTCTTCGGGCGTTTGTATCCGGCGAGCAGGGTCTCGCAGTGCGTGAGGATCTCGGCGGCGAGGGCCGCTCCGGGCTCGTGTCCCTCGGCGGGTTCGACGACGGCCTTCACCTCCTCGCCCCAGTCGGCGTGCGGTATGCCGAAGGCCGCGGCGTCGGCGACCGCCGGGTGGGTGAGCAGCGCGGACTCGATCTCGGCCGGGTAGATGTTGACGCCACCGGAGATGATCATGTCGATCTTGCGGTCGCGGAGGAAGAGATAGCCGTCCTCGTCGAGGATGCCGAGGTCGCCGACGGTGAAGAAGTCACCGATGCGGTTCTTCTTCGTCTTGGATTCGTCCTTGTGGTAGCTGAACCCGCCGGTGGACATCTTCATGTACACGGTGCCGAGTTCGCCGGGCGGCAGCCGGTTCCCGTCGTCGTCGAAGACGGCTAGTTCACTGATGGGCCAGGCCTTGCCGACCGTGCCGGGCTTCTTCAGCCAGTCGTCGGCGGTGGCGAAGGCGCCGCCGCCCTCGCTGGCCGCGTAGTACTCCTCGACGCACCGCCCCCACCAGTCGATCATCGCCCGCTTGACGTGGTCGGGGCACGGCGCCGCCCCGTGGATGGCGTGGCGCATCGCCGTCACGTCGTAGCGCTGCTTGACCTCGTCGGGCAGCGCCAGGAGGCGGTGGAACTGGGTCGGCACCATGTGGGTATGCGTGCACCGGTACGCGTCCATCTGGCGCAGCATGTCCTCCGGGGTCCATTTGTCCATCAGGACCAGCGGGTGGCCGATGTGCAGGGCCGCTCCCGCGAACTGGAGTACGGCGGTGTGGTAGAGCGGCGAGCAGACCAGATGGACGTTGCCGTCGAAGGGCCGGATGCCGAAGATCCCGAGGAATCCACCGAGGTAGGTCTCCTCGGGCAGCTTGCCGGGCAGCGGGCGGCGGATGCCGCGGGGCCGCCCCGTGGTGCCCGAGGTGTAGTTCATGACCCAGCCGAGGGTGCGGTCCTCGGGTACGGATTCGGGCTGCCCGCCCGGGAGTTGGGCGTAGGGGCGGAATCCGGGGATGTCACCGACGGCGTAGCGGTGGTCGGCGGGCAGTCCGGCTTCCTCCGCGGCGGCCACGGCGGCCTCCGCGAACCGCTCGTGGGCGATGAGGACCTTCGCCCCCGAGTCGGAGACGATCCAGGCGATTTCCGGGCCGACGAAGTGGTGGTTGACGGGGACCAGGTAGAAACCGGCCTGGGAGGCGGCGAGGTACGCGGTGAGGAACTCGACGCCGTTCGGCAGTACGACCGCGAAGGCGTCACCGCGTTCGAGACCGGCGGCGCGCAGCCCGTGCACCAGCTGGTTGGCGGACGCGTGCAGTTGTCCGGCGCTCCACTGCGCGCCGTCGGGCGCGGTCAGTACCGTACGGCCGGGGTCGGCTGCGGCCTGGGCCCAGAAGCCGTTGGGGTTCTCGTTCTGCGACGCCATCACTGACTCCGTCCGGCGATGCGGTTGATGCGGTCGACGGCCCGCTCGAAGCCGCGCGTCAGATCGTCGAAGACCGCCTGCACACTGCGCTCGGAGTTCATCCGGCCGACGATCTGGCCGACGGGGGTGCCGAGCAGCGGGTCGGTCTCGTACTTCTGGATTCGGGAGATGGCGTCGGCGACGAGCAGCCCCTGGAGCGGCATGGGCAGGGTGCCGGGGCCGCTGGGGTCGTCCCAGGCGTCGGTCCATTCGGTACGCAGCTGGCGGGCGGGCTTGCCGGTGAGGGCGCGGGAGCGCACGGTGTCGCCGGAGCCCGCGTCGAGGAGTTTCCGGGTGAGGGCGCGGGAGTGCATCTCGGCCTCGGTGGTGGTGAGCCAGAGCGAGCCGAGCCACACCCCCTGGGCGCCCAGCGCGATGCCCGCCGCGATCTGTTCCCCGCTGCCGATGCCTCCGGCTGCCAGGACGGGCAACGGGGACACGGCGTCGACCACTTCGGGTGTGAGCACCATGGAAGCGATGTCGCCGGTGTGGCCGCCCGCCTCGTACCCCTGCGCGACGACGACGTCGATGCCCGCTTCGGCGTGCCGCCGGGCGTGCTTGGCGCTGCCTGCCAGGGCTGCGACCAGGACGTCGTGCCGGTGGGCGCGCTCGATGACGTCGGCGGGCGGGGAGCCGAGGGCGTTGGCGAGGAGTCTGACGGGGTAGTCGAACGCGACGTCGAGCTGGTTGCGGGCGACCTGCTCCATCCAGCCGGTGATGCGCCAGCCGGAGACGTCGCCCTCGGCCAGTTCGGGGACGCCGTACTTGGCGAGGGTGTCCCGGACGAACTGGCGGTGTCCCTCCGGGATCATCGCCTCGACCTCGGCCTCGGTCACCCCCTCCACCTTCTTGGCCGGCATCACGACGTCGAGGCCGTACGGCAGCCCGTCGGTGTGCTCCTGCATCCAGTCGAGATCACGCGCCAGATCGTCGGGGGCGGTGTAGCGGACCGCTCCGAGTACGCCGAATCCGCCGGCCCTGGTGATGGCGGCGGCCACGGCGGGGAAGGGCGTGAAGCCGAAGATGGCGTGCTCGATCCCCAGTTTCTTACTCAGCTCCGTCTCCATGGGGCGCAGGATGCCCCAGCGGAGCGACCGAGGGAAGAGATTTTCTGATGCTGTGTCAGATTCTTTGACGCACCGGCCCCTTGAGACCCCGGGAACAACGGAGCACCGGGGACACGCGGGGCGAGGGTTGACAGCCTCGCACTGATGGCAGAAAGTTTCCGCAGTTGATCGAGGCGCCGAAAGATACTTTCAAGGAGTGCTGTGATGAGCGCGAACGCAAGGGGCGGGGACCTCAGCAGACGTCGGCTCGGTGGCGGAATGCTGGCCCTGGGTGGCGCACTCGCTCTCGCGTCACTGCCCGCGGGACCGGCCGCCGCGGTCACCGGAGCCGCCACGGGCGCCGGAGCCCCTGGCGGATCCAGCCGTCCGACGCTGCGGCGCGGCACCGCGGAGCAGGCCGGGCTGCTGCCCCACCACCTGGAACTGCTCGTGAAGGACGCCGTGACGTTCCTCGGCCCCTCCCCCAAGCACCCGTGGTACGCGAGCGCCGTACTGCTGGCCGGACGCGGGGGCACGGTCGCGCTGCACCAGCCGATCGGGCAGGCGGTGCGGTACTCGGCGTACGACGAGAAGTCCGACACCGGCGTCGAGTTCCCGGCGGACCAGCAGATCCCGGCGGCCGACGACACCCTCTACGACCTGGCGTCCGTCTCCAAGCTGTTCACCTCGCTCCTGGCGGTGCAGCAGATCGAGCGCGGCGCGCTGGAACTGACGGCGAAGGTGGCCTCGTACCTCCCGGAGTTCGGAGCCGCGGGCAAGCAGGACGTGACGGTGCGCCAACTGCTCACGCACACCTCGGGGTTCCGCGCGACGCTGGCCCTCTACAAGGAGCCGACGCGGGAGGGGAAGCTGCGGCTGCTGTGGAACGAGGCGCCGATCAGTGCCCCCGGCACCGCGTACCTCTACTCCGACCTCAATCTCATCTCCGTGCAACTGGTCCTGGAGAAGATCACCGGCCGGACCCTGGACGTGCTGCTCCACGACGAGATCACCGCTCCGCTCGGAATGCACCGCACCCGTTACAACCCGCCCGCCGCCTGGAAGCCGAAGATCGCCGCCACCGAGGACGCCCGGCTGCCCTGGTCGGGACTCGACCGCGGGCTCGTGTGGGGCGAGGTGCACGACGAGAACGCCTACAGCCTCGGCGGCGTCGCCGGTCATGCCGGAGTCTTCTCCTGCGCCTGGGACCTGGCGGTCCTCGCCCGCACCCTGCTGAACGGCGGCGCGTACGGAAAGGCCCGCATCCTCGGCGCGGAGTCGGTCGATCTGCTGTTCACCGACTTCAACACCGACTTCCCCGGCGACAACCACGGCCTGGGATTCGAGCTCTACCAGCACTGGTACATGGGGGCGCTGGCCACCCCGCGCACCGCGGGCCACACCGGATTCACCGGCACCAGCCTGGTGCTCGACCCGTCCACCGATTCCTTCCTGATCGTGCTGGGCAACTCGGTCCATCCGGTGCGCAACTGGCGTACCGGAAGCGCGCCCCGGGTCGCCGCGGGCAACCATCTGGCCCGAGCCGTGCCCGTGCGGCCCCCGCACGGGCGCACCGCGTGGTTCTCCGGGATGGAGAGCGCCACGACCGCCACGCTCACACTGCCCGGCCTCGGTCCGGTGTCGGAGCGGGCGCACCTCAGCGCCTCCGTCTGGTGGGACACCGAGCCGCACTCCGACTTCCTGCGCCTGGAGGCTTCCGCGGACGCCGGAGCGACCTGGCAGCCGGTGCCGTTCTCCACCACCCGCAAGGGCCAGGGCCCCGAGTCGCATCCGACGGGCTCGGTGGACGGGTGGTCCGGACGTGTCTGGCACCGGTTGGACGCGGACCTGACGGCGTGGCACGGCAAGGAGATCCGGCTGCGCTGGCGGTACACCACCGATCCGCTGTACGTCGGCCGCGGCACGTACGTCGACGCGATCCTGGTCGAGGACGGCCGGCGTACGGTCTTCGACGGGACGCGGACCCGCGACGCCTCCCTGATCGAGGCGGTGGGCTGGACCCGGTCCGCCGACTGACACCGTCCGGTGACCTCCGGTGACGGCCGGTCAGGAGGGCTTTCCCGCAAGGGTTGTTCTCCTGACCGGACGAGACCTATGTCACACCCATCAGTTCGGTCTTACTGCAACCGCCCCGGGGATCCGGGCGTGATGACGGACGTAGATCATCTGCTGCCCACACCGGAGGCCCCACACCCATGAACACACAGCTCAGCCGCCTTCCCCGCCGCGTCGCCGCGCTGCTCGCCGTCACGGCTCTGAGCCTGGGTGCCGCCGCCTGTTCGTCCTCCTCCGACAGCAAGGGATCGAGCGCGAAGGACAGTTCCGCCTCCGCCTCGGACTCCTCGGGCTCGTCCTCGTCCGACAGCACCAAGGACGGCAGCGGCAATCCCCCCGAGGCCGCGGGCACCGGGTCCACCGGTGGTGCGAAGCCCGCCGCCGCCCCCAACTCCTCCAGCGGCAAGGGCGCCCCGGCCGCTGCCTCTGCGTCGTCCCGCTGCCACACGTCCGAGCTGAAGGCCGGCTTCGCCATGGGCGGTGACGCCGCCCCGGACATGAAGTCCGACAACCAGACGCAGGCTTCGGTCGCGCTGACCAACATCAGCAAGCGCACCTGCACGCTGAGCGGGTTCCCGGGCGTCGACATCGTCGGCAACCAGGCAAGTGACGGCACCTGGTCGCTGGCCCGGTCGTCGAAGCCGGTCACCACGATCTCGCTGTCGCCCGGTGACACCACCGACTTCAGCATCACCCTCGGTGCCACCCTGGAGAAGGGCTCAGGCACGTTCGAGCCCGGTCTGGTGCGTATCACCCCGCCCAACGAGAAGACGCAGTTCGCGCTCCAGTGGCCGTTCGGTGGTGCCATCACCAAGCAGGACGGCGCCACGCACCCGGCAACCTACGTGAACCCGATCGGTTCCTGACCTGCCGGACAGGTCCTGGTGCCGGTCGCGGCACTAGTTTCCGAGGACCGCCATGGCGGCGTTGTGGCCGGGGATGCCACTGACACCGCCACCCCGGACGGCGCCCGCGCCACAGAGCAGGACATTCGCGTGCGCCGTCTCCACACCCCACCGGCCGGGGTGCTCGCCGTCCGGGTCCGCGTACGGGAAGGCGAGCGCCCGGTGGAAGATGTTGCCGCCGGGCAGCCGGAGTTCACGTTCCAGGTCCAGTGGCGTCTTCGCCTCGATACACGGACGGCCGTCCGCGTCGAGCGCGAGGCAGTCGGTGACCGGATCCTCCAGATGCGCGTCGAGCTGGGCGAGCGTCGCCTTCAACAGGGCATCGCGCGCCGCGTCGTTGTCGTGGGCGAAGAGCCGGGCCGGGGTGTGCAGACCGAAGAGGGTGAGTGTCTGGTACCCCTCCGCGGCAAGGCCGGGACCGAGGATCGACGGGTCGCTCAGCGAGTGGCAGTAGATCTCGGACGGCGGCGCGGCCGGGAGCCCGCCGGCCGCCGCCTGCGCGTGGGCCGTGGCCAGTTGCCCGTACCCCTCGGCGATGTGGAAGGTACCCGCGAAGGCCTCGCACGGGTCGACGGTACGGTCGCGCAGCCTGGGCAGCCTGCGCAGCAGCATGTTGACCTTGAGCTGAGCACCCTCGGCAGGCGGGGGCCGCTCCTCCCCGAGGAGTGTCGCGAGGACCTCGGGCGACGCGTTCACCAGCACATGACCCGCGGCGACGCTCGCCTCACGGTCCTCCGTACGGAACGTCACCTCGGCCCGGACACCGTCCGTCTCGATACGGGTCGCCTCGTGCCCGGTGACGATCTCGGCGCCCGCGTCACGGGCGGCCGTCGCGAGGGCGTCGGTGAGCGCGCCCATGCCGCCCACCGGGACGTCCCAGTCGCCCGTGCCGTTGCCGATGACGTGGTAAAGGAAGCAGCGGTTCTGTTCCAGTGACGGATCGTGCGCGTCGGCGAACGTGCCGATGAGCGCGTCGGTGAGCACCACCCCGCGGACCAGGTCGTCGTCGAACCGCTCCTCGATCGTGGCGCCGATGGGCTCCTCGAAGAGCATCCGCCAGGCCTGGTCGTCGGCGATCCGCTCCCGCAGCTCCGCGCGGCCGGGCAGCGGTTCGGTGAGTGTCGGGAACACCCGCTCGGCGACCTGCCGGGTCGTCCCGTAGAACGAGCGCCACGCCTCGTACTCCGCGTCCCCGCCGGTCAGCGCCGCGAAGGACGCGCGGGTACGGTCCGCTCCCCCGCCGACGAGCAGCCCGGTGGGCCGGCCGCCCCGCACCGCCGGGGTGTACGAGGAGACCGTGCGCCCGCGGACCTCGAACCGGAGCCCCAGCTCCCGCACGATCTTCCGCGGCAACAGGCTGACCAGGTACGAGTAGCGCGAGAGCCGTACGTCGACACCGTCGAACGGCCGGGTGGACACGGCGGCCCCGCCGGTGTGCCCCAGCCGTTCGACGACCAGGACGGAGCGTCCGGCGCGGGCGAGGTAGGCGGCGGCGACGAGTCCGTTGTGGCCGCCGCCGACGATCACGATGTCGTACGAGTCCTGTGCGGGCATGCCCCTTCGTAGCACGTGCCGATCACCGGCCGCCGGAGTCAGTGGCCCTGCGCGCTCCGCTGCTGCCGCCGCGCGGCGACCTGCCGGTAGAGCTCGGCGGCCTCGCTGCCGCGGCCGAGCTGTTCCAGGCAGTGCGCCTCGTCGTTGCGGCTGGCCAGTGCGTCGGGGTGGTCGACGCCGAGCACCCGCTCACGGTCCGCGGCGACCTGCCGGTAGACCAGGAGGGCATCCGCCCAGCGGCCCAGCCAGCCCAGCCCCACCGCGATCTCGCGGCGGCTGACGAGCGTGTCGGGGTGATCGGCGCCGAGCACCTGCGCACGGAGCGCGCCGACCTCGCGCGCCTCGGCGAGCGCCTCCTCCCAGCGGGTGAGGCGGCCGAGGTTCACCCCCAGGCCGTGGCGGGCGCGCAGCGTCTCCGGGTCGGCGGGGCCGTGGACCCGGGTGCGATCGGCGACCAGGGTGCGGAAGAGTTCGAGCGCTTCGGCGCTGCGGCCCAGCCTGCCGAGGCTGATCCCGACCTCGTAGCGGGCCGCGAGGGTGTCGGGGTGGTCGGCGCCGAGCGCCTGCGCACGGGCCGCCGCCACTTCCTGGTAGGTCGCCAGCGCCTCCGGCCACCGCCCCAACTGGCCCAGCGTGTAGGCCACTTCGTACCGGGTGACCAACGTGTCCGGGTGACCCGCACCGAGCAACCGGGCCCGCACCGCGGCGACGTCGCACGCCATCCGGTAGGAGTCCTCCAGCCGTCCGAGCCTGCTGAGGTTGAACGCGAGGTTGTGGCGACAGCGCAGCGTGTCCGGGTGATCGGGGCCGACGGTGCGCTGCCGTGCGGCGAGCACCGACGCGTACACCTGGTGCGCCTCGAAGTGCCTGCCCAACTGCCCGAGGACGTACGCCATCTCCTGGCGGGCGGCGAGGGTCTCCGGGTGGTCGGCGCCCAGGGCCCGTTCACGGCCGTCGGCGACCCGGGTGAACTCGCGCAGCGCGTCCGCCGCCCGCCCGGTGCGGCTGAGCGTGAACCCGACCTCGTAGTGGCTGGCCAGGGTGTCCGGGTGGCCGGGGCCCAGTACATGTTCCCGCTCGGCCGCCACCGCGCGGTGCACCTCACCCGCCTCCGCCCAGCGGCCCAGCCTGCTCAGGCTGAGGCCCGCGTTGTGGCGGCCGGTGAGCGTGGCCACGAGCCCCGGGTCCGGGGTGGGGCGCTGCCCGGTGGACGACAGCGGGACCGGGCCGGTACCGCGCGGCGCCGCCGTGGTCCATTCGCCGGTCAGCGCCGTGGCCCGGTCGGTCGGGGTGGAGGTCACCGTCCAGGTGCCGGTCGCCTTGTGGCCGGTGGTCATCCCGCGGGTCCAGGACGGCAGCGCCGGGGCGGCGGACGGCAGTTGCTCCGGGGGCCGCGGCGCGGGGACCGCGGGCAGCTCCGGGGCGGGAGCACCGGCGGCGAGACGCCGGCCGAGTTCCCTGGCGTCCCTGGGCCGGTCGTCCGGGCTCTTGGCGAGCAGTTCCAGGACGACCCGGTCGAAGAACGCGGGCAGTTCGGCCCGGTGGCTGCGCGGCGGCTCGGGCACGGTGTCCCGGTGGCTCACCAGGATCGCCCAGGCGTCGTCGAGGTCGAAGGGCGGCTGCCCGGTGGCGATCTCGTAGAGCACGCAGCCCAGCGAGTAGAGATCGCTGCGGTGGTCGACCTCGCCCCCGCCGCCGATCTGTTCCGGCGACATGTAGTGCGGGGTTCCCATGGCGATGCCGGTTCCGGTGAGCCGGGAGGTGAAGCCGATGTCGTGGCCCAGCCGGGCGATCCCGAAGTCGCAGATCTTCACGGTGCCGTCGGCGAGCCGCATGATGTTGGCGGGCTTCAGGTCCCGGTGGACGATGCCCTGTTCATGGGTGTACGCGAGGGCCGAGGCCACCTGACGCGCGATGTCGACGACCACGGGCACCGGCAGCTGATGCTGTTCGTCGGCCTCGAGGAGCTGGCTGAGGTTACGGCCGTCCAGCAGTTCCATGACGAGGTAGAGGACACCCTCGTACTCCCCGAAGTCATGGACGACGGTGACACCGCGGTGCTGGAGTGCGGCTGCCACCCGGGCCTCCCGCCGGAAGCGTTCGCGCAGCACCCTGGTGAAGGACTGGTCGTGCTGGGGTCCCAGCGGCTTGAGGCACTTGACCGCGACGAGGCGGCCCAGTGACTCGTCACGTGCCCGCCACACCTCGCCCATGCCCCCGCGCCCGATCAGATCGAGCAGCCGGTACCGGCCGTGGATCAGCCTGGTGTCCGCCATCTCGTGCTGTCGCCCCCGTCGCGTAGCTGCACCCTCTCCGGCCCGTCCAGTATGGCGTCCGGTGTCCGGAGTTTGTACGGTGCCGGGCGGCTGCCGGGGCCCAGGCGTGCCATGGCTTTCAGAATATGGCCTGGTGGCAGCTGCCAGCGAAGCCGGGCAGGGATGCAGCGCAGGGCGTTGCCCGCGACGGTGAGCCGACGGGTGACGGTCTCCTCGGCGGGCGCCGGTCTGCCGTAGAGCTCGTGGGCGTACGGAGGCAGGGAGGCGTAAGCGAGCGCGGCCACCCGTCGCCAGAGCACTTCGCGCGCCGGCGTGAGCAGGGCGGGGACGGGCGGCCTGCGCAGGAAGTCGTCGACCTCGCGTGATTCCGCGGTGGCGGCGAGCTCGGGGCGCACGGCCGCGAAGTACCCCTCGAGTGCGGCCCGGTCGGCGGGCACCGCGGCCGGGTCGAGACCGACCAGCCGGGCGCTCTCCCGGTTCTCGTCGATGTAGCGGTCGGCCCGGTCGTCGCCGGTCAGCGCCCCCGAACGGCGCAGGACGCTCACGTACGAGTCGACCTCCGCGCAGTGCACCCAGAGCAGCAGTGCGGGCTCGTCGACCCCGTACCGCTCCCCGGTGTCCGGATCGGTGGCCCCGAGGTGGCGGTGGATCCTCCGGACCCGGGCCCCCGCCTGCTCGGCGGCCTCCGTCGTCCCGTAGGTGACCGTCCCGACGAAACCCGCGGTACGCATCAGCCGGCCCCAGGCGTCCCGGCGGAAGTCCGAGTTCTGTATGACGCCGCGCACCGCCCGGGGGTGCAGCGCCTGGAGGTAGAGGGCGCGGATCCCGGCCACCCACATGATCGGGTCGGAGTGCAGCTGCCAGGTCACCGAGGCGGGGCCGAAGAGGCCGGGATCCGCTCCGTACGTCGTCCGGGGTGCATCGCTCATGCTCCGCAGTATGACCGCAGCCTCCTTGGGGGCGTTGACGGCCTTCGGCGTTCCTCTGTGCAATGCGGGAGCCGACCGGCTGTGCGGCTTCGGCGACCCGCGTGATGCCGCGCCCGGCCGTGGTCCCGGTACGCCTCGGACGGGTACCGCCCCCTGCTGGTCGCACTTCCGCGAACAGCAGACGGCGGTACCCGTGTGGTGCCGTCGGCTACGCCTGGGGGCGAACCTCGGCCCGCAGTGCCGCGACGGCGGCCGAGGACCCGACCTGGACGTCGAAGGTTCCCGGTTCGACCTGCCAGGCGTGGGCCTCGACGTCCCAGTGGGCGAACACCCGGGCCGGCAGGGCGATACGCACCCGGACGGACTCGCCGGGCTGCGCGGTGGCGGCGGCGAAGCCCGCGAACCACTGCACCGGCCGCTCGACGGCGGACTCCGGGCGGCCGAGATACGCCTGGACGACCTCCCGGCCGGGCCGCGTCCCGGTGTTGGTCACCTCGACGAGCAACTCGCAGCTGCCGTCGGCGCCCTGGTGAACGGCGAGGGAGTCGTAGGACCAGGTGGTGTAGCCGAGGCCGTGGCCGAACCAGAACGCCGGCTCCGCGCCGCTGCGCAGCCACGCCCGGTGGCCGATGTGCAGTCCCTCGCCGTAGCGCAGCACCCCGTCGGCGGGGGTGACATCGATGACCGGGACGTCCTCCTGGCGGGCGGCCCAGGTGGTGGGCAGCCGGCCGCCGGGCTCGCGGTGACCGAGCAGAACGTCTGCCAGGGCGTTGCCGTACTCCTGGCCGGGGAACCAGTTGAGCAGTACGGCCGGGGCCCGGTCGGCCCAGGGCATCAGGACCGGACCGCCGGAGTTGATGGCGACCACGGTGGTCGGGGCGACGGCCAGGATGCGGGCCGCGAGCTCGTCCTGCCCCTCGGGGAGGGCGAGAGTGGTGCGGTCGTAGCCCTCGCTCTCGACCTGCTCGTTGGTGCCGAGCACCAGGACCACGGCGTCGGCGGAGGCTGCCAGCTCGACGGCGTGGTCGAGTTCGGCCGCGCTGTCCCGGCGCGGGGTGCGCAGCGCGGCGGTCAGGATGACCGCGCCGAGAGCGTTGCTGACCACGGTGTGGACCAGCCGGTAGGCCACCTCCTGCCCGGCTTCCAGATGCATCTCGGTGTAGCGCTGCGGGGGGTTGAGGAAGGCCTCGACCGGGTCACCGCTCTCCAGGGTGACGGTCTCGTCGATGCGGACCTCTCCGTCGATCTCCAGCCGCATCGAGCCGGCGCCGGCCAGGCCGATGCGGTGCACGCCGGCCTCCTCGGCGCGCAGGCGTGCGGTGACCTCGACCGTCGCCGTGTGCTCCAGGGCAGGGACGCCCAGGTAGACGAGGCGGCCACTGGTGCGGTGCTCGCTGAGGAGTTCCGCGCCGTCGGCGTCCAGCAGGCGGGCCCGTACGCCGGGGAGTCCGCTGACCGGGTCGACGACCTGGTCGGTGGTGAAGGGGGCCATGGTGGTGGTCGCGTAGGCGCCGGGAGTGTGGACGACCTCGACGCCGTGGGCGGACAGCGCGTCGGTGAGGCCCTGGAGCGGGGAGATCGCGTAGGGGGCGTTGACGGTGGCACTGCCGCCGCCCTGGATACGGGCGTGGGCGGCGTTGGGGCCGATCACGGCGACCCGGCGCAGGGCGCCGGGGTTCAGCGGGAGGGTACCGGCGTCGTTGCGCAGCAGGACGGTACCGGCGGCTGCGGCTTCGCGGAGCAGGGCGGCGATGTCCTGGTCGGCCACGGGTGCGGGGGCCGGGGCAGCCGGTGCGAAGCCGTCCAGCGCACCGACCCGGGCGGCGAGGCGGAGCAGGCGGCGTACCTTCTCGTCGATCGCCGACTGCGGGACCCGTCCCTCGCGCACGGCGGTCACCAGGGCGTCGCCCCAGGGCCCGGCGGGTCCGGGCATCGCCAGGTCGTTGCCCGCGGCCCCCGCCGCGTCGGTGGAGCGCACCGCGGTCCAGTCGGAGACGACCGCGCCGTCGAAGCCCCACTCCGCCTTGAGGACGTCGTCGATCAGCGGGTTCTCGGTCATGGTGGGTCCGTTGACCGCGTTGTAGGAGGCCATCACCAGCCAGGGACCGGCGTCGGCGACGATCTGCTCGAACGGGGCCAGGTAGAGCTCGCGCAGGGTGCGCTCGTCGACCTGGACATCGACGGTCATCCGTTCGGTCTCGGAGTCGTTGCCGACGAAGTGCTTGGGCGTGGCGGCCACACCGTGCTCCTGCACGCCGTTGACGTAGGCCGCGCCGATGCGGGCGGTGAGCAGCGGGTCCTCGGAGAAGCACTCGAAGTGGCGGCCGCCCAGCGGGCTGCGGTGCAGGTTGACGGTGGGGCCGAGCAGGACGTCCACGCCCTTGCGGCGGGCCTCGGCCGCCAGCAGCGCGCCGAGCCGGTGGACCAGTTCCTCGTCCCAGGTCGCCGCGACAGCGGTGGGAGAGGGGAGGTTGGCCGAGGTGTCCCGCTCGTCCCACGCCTCACCGCGGACGCCGGCCGGGCCGTCGGACAGCACCATGCGGCGCAGACCGACCGCTGCTTCGGGATGGGTGCTCCACATCCCTTCGCCGGTCAGCAGGCGGACCTTGCCTTCGAGATCGAGTCCGGTGAGCAGTTCTTCGATACGGGCCTCGACGGCCTCGTTGTGCTGCATGAGATCTCCTTGCGGGGTGCGGTGCCCGCCGTCGACCGGTGTCAGGTCCGGCCGACGGCGGATCCTCGGGAAAGAGCGGCGGTCACGGTGTCACCCCGTGTCCACTGCTGTTCCGTTTTTTGGGGGGTGGTCAGGGGTCAGCGGACCGAGCGGATCGGCTGCACGCTCAGCGCCGCGGCCACGACCAGGACGATCGCGACGGCGAACAGCGGGCGGTACCCGCCGAGCAGGCCGATGACGGCGGCAGCCACGGCCGGGGCCAGGGCCTGGGGTGCGGAGTTGGCGATGTTGAGGACGCCCATGTCCTTGGCGGCGTCGCCCTGGTTCGGCAGGACCTGGGTCATCAGGGCGGTGTCCACGGCCATGTAGGTGCCGAAGGCGAATCCCGCGATCACGGCGAAGGCGAACATGGCCCCCTCCGAGCGGACGATGAACGGCACGACCAGCGCGACCGCCATGCCCAGGGAGGAGGCGACGACGAAGGGCTTGCGGCGGCCGACGCGGTCCGACAGCGGTCCCATCACCAAGATCATGACGATCATGCCGGGCAGCATCGCGAGGCTCAGCAGCGGCACCAGGTCGTTGGCGCGGCTGTGACTCAGGCCGATGTAGTCCTCCAGGATGTAGAGCTGGTAGGACGAGACGCTGTAGTAGCCCAGGATCATCAGGAAGCGGCCCAGGAAGGCCCAGGCGAAGTCCGGGTGGCGACGCGGGCTGACCCAGAAGCCGGCCAGGAACGCCTTCAGGTGGAAGGGGGCGACCTCGGCGCCGGCGGTGGAGGGTTCCCTGTTGAGCAGGAGGAACACGGCCGTACCGGCGATGACCAGCAGGCCGAAGACGGCGAATCCGAGGCCCAGCGCGTTGGCGAAACCGGCGGCGAGTGCGGTACCGAGAGTCGCGCCGAGCATCTGCGCCAGGCCGGCCGCCGAGGAGAAGACGCCTCGCCGGTGCACGGGGGTGCGGTCAGGGACGACCGCGGTCAGCGGCGCCTGCAGGCCGTTGAAACATATCTGCGCGAGGGTCCAGGCGACGGCGATCCACAGGAGGCTGTTGCCCGACCCGACCGCGATCAGCGACAGTCCGCCCAGCAGGGCTCCGCCCGCCATCCACGGCGCGCGCCGCCCGAAGCGGCTGCGGGTGCGGTCGGACAGCGCCCCGGCGATCGGGTTGGCCAGCATCGCGGCGATCGCGCCGATGGCGCTGATGACTCCCAGCGCGGTGGACTTGTTCTCGGGGTCCACCTGGCCGACCAGGTCGGCCAGCAGCACGGCCGGTACCGCGCCGTAGACGGCGTACAGCGCGACGCTGTTGGCCATGAGGCCGCCCAGCAGGCGGCGCTCGCCGGGCTGCCGTCCGGGGCTGGTGCCCGGCTCGTCCACGAGCGCGGTACCGGAGTCGGCGCGGTGCCCGGATCTCGAAGTGATCATGGTGACCTCGTTGTCAGTCATGCGGAGGGCGTCGGCGTCCTGGCACGGTTCGCGCGGCTCGTACGGCTCCGGGGAAGGCATTGCTCACACGTGTGAGCACCTCCATGATGTTCACACGTGTGAGCAGATTTGTGAAGCCCCACCGGAGGCCCGGCTAGGATTCGGGACCGAAGCCACAGATTCGCAGGAGACGCCGTGAACTCAGCCGCCGGACGGGCACCCACCAGCGCGGACGTCGCGCGGCTGGCACGCGTGTCGCGCTCCACGGTCTCGCTCGTCGTCAACGACGTCCCCAACTCCCGCATCGCGCCATCCACACGTGAACGCGTCCTGGCCGCCGTGCGGGAGCTCGGCTACGCCCCCAATGTGTCGGCGCGCCAACTACGCGCGGGAACCAGCCGGCTGGTGGTGATGCCGCTGCCCGAGCTCCCGCTCGGTCCCATCATCGACGCCACCATCGAGCACCTCTCCGACAAGCTCCGGGCCGACGGCCTGACCCTGCTGGTGCACGGGGATCGCGGGACCACCGGCATGGCGGCGGCACGCATGTGGGCGGAACTGCACCCCGCGGCGGTCCTGGTGACGGCCGACCGGTGTACGAAATCCTCCGTCGCCCTGCTGCGCCGCGCCGGGACCGAGGTTCTGATGATCTCCAGCGGCCCCACGCCCTGGGCCGACACGCTGGAGTTCGACCAGGGACGGATCGGCGCCGAAGCAGCAGCGCACCTGCTCGCCGTCGGGCACCGGCGCCTCGCGGCGATCATCCCCGCCGGGCCGCTGGAGGGCCTGGGCCGTGCCCGCGCCGAAGGGCTGGAGAACGCGGCTCGCGCGGCCGGCGCGCGCGGTGAGGAGATCACCATGGAGGCCACCCACGAATCAGCGGCCTCCGCAGCCGCCACCGTGCGGCGGCCCGGCGGTCCGACCGCCGTATTCACCTACAACGACGAGTACGGGGCGCTGCTGCACCGCGCCCTGAACGACCAGGGCGCGACGATACCGGGCGATGTCGCCCTGGTGGGCGCCGACAACCTGGCCATCGCCACATTCCTGCGGCCGATGCTCTCCTCGGTCGCCCTCGATCCCGTGGAGATCGCCGACCATCTGTGCGTTGCGGTGCGTTCCGTGCTGGAACGGCCCGCACGCACGGAATCGGTAGTGGCCGGCGTGCTGGCCACCCCCTTCCTGGTCCGCCGCGAGACGTCCTGAGCCGCGCGTCCCCCGCCCACGAGCGGTCGGCGCGGGGGCGGCCACTCGTGGGCGAGGGCGTCGGAGCCGGTCCGGGTTCGACCGGGGTTCGGTCAGCGCCACGTCGCGGTTCGGGGCGCTCCTGCGGGAGCCCTGGCCACCGAGCCGGCGGCGGGCCAGGCCCGGCCGTCCGTACTCCTCCGGTGCGAGCGCGACGGCCGGCGCTCCGCCCAGGACGATTCCGCGAGGCTCGGCACGTCGGCGCGCGGCGGTTCCTCCACAGGTGCGAAGGCCGGGTGAGCGGCCTGGTCAACGGGACAGTACGCAGTCCCCGCACAGAGCCCCTGAGGCACCGGGCGCGGCGCGGTAGATCAGGCAGCAGCTGCGCCGCCGGAACGCTCCGTCGGGCCCCGTACAGCTCGCGTCGCGCAGTGGGGGCCGTTCCAGGAGACGTGAGGTGATGGCACGGGTCCGTGCGGTGAGGTCCGGGCGGGTAGTCGTGATCATGGACGCGGCTCCGTTGACGGCCGAGGCGGTGTTGCCCCACAGGATGCGCCGGGAGACCGTGAACTCCGCCATCGCATCGGCGAGTTCACGCAGTGGGCCGTCCAGCAGACGACTGCTCAGCTCGTCGGCGAGCCGGGTCGGCGCAACCGTGGATCCGCCGGTGCAGGCACCGGCGGGCAGCGACAGGTCGGTGAAGGCATCGCTGGGCAGCGACAGGGGGATCTGGCCGCCGATCACGGGCTGCCACCGGAGATCCGCGAGGCCGGGGGCGGGTACCAGGCCGTGCAGGACGGCGGCGGCCAGTGCGGGTGAGATCAGCCGGGCGGCCAGTCCCAGGTGGGCGACGGATGCCGCGACCCGGATCTCGACCGCGTCGGGCGACTGCCCGCCGGCCGCGGCCAGCCAGTCCCGTACACCCGTCACACGGGCTTCGAGCAGCGGGCGGGTGATCCGCTGCCAGGGCTCGGGCGGCTCCACGCCGGGCGGGTGGGCCTGCACGGCGAAGAACGGACCGAGCTCGGCGATCTCCCCGATCACCGCGCTCGCCGCAGGAGGGCTGCTCATGCCGGAACAGGGTCCGGCTGCTGCGAGGTGGCGGTCCCGATCGCGCCCGGTGCGGCCACCGGACGGAATGTGGAAACGGTACTCAAGGTGAGCCCTCCCTCTGGGATCGTGCGTCCCTTGCGTGTACGGGCGGAGTGAGGGCTCAGTGTCCGACTCGCCGGCCACCTTCCGGTGGCGTGGCTCACAGTGGCGCGACCGTGCTGGAATCTCACCAGCTTCCTTGTGCCATCACTCCACGGGGAGCGTAGGGCCCGTTTCTCCGGCGGGTCAATCAAGCCGTTCCACATCCGGATCAGCGCTGCTCCTTGTCGGGTGCCGCCGGGCGGGCCGGCGTGAAGTGCACCGGAGCCTGGAACCGGGCCCGTCGGGCAGCGCGCCGGAACGTGGTCAGCACCGCAGGTCCGGCCGGCATGATGCAGACGAAGTTGGTGACGGCCCGCCCGGTGTCCCAGCCGAAGGAGGCCGCCAGGGCGATGACGAGCGAGACGCAGGCGTTGAGTCGGACGGCGGAAAGAAATGGCCTGGTCCTCGGCGGAAGAGCCCTGCACCCTGGGGCCATTGAGACGCCACGGCCTGCTGGTGGCCCCATGAAACGCAGCCGCCGGAAAGCCGCCACTGCAGCAGGATCTCGTCGAGTCCCGGCTCACCGGCGGTCTCCATCGGCATTCGCCGGGCAGGAGTTTGATCACCGCTCGGGCTGGTCGTGTACTACGCCGCCTCGGCGGTCCCAGGCGTATCCACGATGTGGAGCAACCGGTCCAGCTCCTGCCGCCCATGCCTGATCAAATCGAACGCCTCCCTTGGGTCCGTTCCCGGCGGCAACGCGGTGTCGGTCATCACATCGGTCAGGGTGAACCTGCCGAGCAGCCATCGCTGCAACGCTCGCCGGTCCGTGCTCCGTTCAGGGGAGAGGCCCCTGGCCCCACAACACCCCCATCCCACGGTGCCGCCCCCGCCACCCTCAGCCATGGCAACAGATCAAGCGACCCACAGGTAGGGCGGGATTCGGCCAGCCCTACCAGGGGAGCCTTCCTCTACCGCGAGCACGGCCCTGCACACGCTCGGCCCCCGCGCGCAGCCGGGCCACCTCCTCGCGGACCTTTCTTCTCCCGTTCTCCCGGGCCTCCGGCATTCCGAGCCCCCGCGCCACCGCGCCACCGCGCCACCGCGCCACCGCGCCACCGCGCCACCGCGCCACCGCCACGGTCGAGACGAGCGGGCAGACTGCGTCCGTCCCGCCCGCAGGGCCTACCGCCGCACGCGGGGCATCCCCAGCCCGATCCAGGAGATGATTTCCCGCTGGATCTCGTTGTTGCCGCCGCCGAAGGTGAAGATGACGGCCGAGCGGTAGCCGCGCTCCAGTTCACCGTGGAGCACCGCGCCCGTGGATCCCTCCTTGAGAGATCCTGCCGCGCCGACGACCTCCATGAGCCAGGCGTAGGCGTCCCGGCGGGCCTCCGATCCGTACACCTTGACCGCCGAGGCGTCCTGCGGGGTGAGCGTCCCGTTCTGCACGGCGTTGACCATCTGCCAGTTCAGGAGCTTCATCGCGTCGAGCCTGGTGTGGGTCCTCGCGAGGCGCCCGCGCACCCAGCCCAGGTCGATGACCCGGCGCCCGTCGGCGAGCTCGGTGTCGGCCGCCCAGCACTGCACGTTGTGCAGGGCGCGGATGGCCATGGTGCCGTGGGCGGCCAGGGTGACGCGCTCGTGGTTGAGCTGGTTGGTGATCAGCCGCCAGCCCTTGTTCTCCTCGCCGACGCGGCGGGAGGCGGGGACCGTGATGTTCTCGTAGTAGCTGGCGGTGGTGTCGTGCGAGGCGAGGGTGTTGATGAGGGTGCAGGAGTACCCGGGGTCGTCGGTCGGCACCAGCAGCATCGTGATGCCCTTGTGCGCGGGGGCGGCCGGGTCCGTACGGACAGCGAGCCAGACCCAGTCGGCGGTGTCGCCGTTGGTGGTCCAGATCTTCTGCCCGTTCACCGTGTAGTGCCCGGTGGTCACGTCGCCCTCGCGTACGGCCCGGGTCTTGAGCGCGGCGAGATCGGTGCCCGCGTCGGGCTCGCTGTAGCCGATCGCGAAGTCGATCTCGCCCTTGAGGATCTTCGGCAGGAAGTACGCCTTCTGCTCGTCGGTGCCGAACCGCATGAGGGTCGGACCCACGGTGTTGAGCGCCATGAGCGGCAGCGGTACGCCCGCCTGCGCGGCCTCGTCGAAGAAGATGAACTGCTCCATCGGGGAGAGTCCGCGACCGCCGAACTCCTCGGGCCAGCCGACGCCCAGCCAGCCGTCGGTGCCCAGTCTGCGCACCGTCTCGCGGTAGAAGCGTTTCTGGGCTCCCGCGTCCGCGTAGCGCGCGTAGGCGTTGTCCGGCACCAGTTCGGCGAAGTAGGTGCGCAGTTCGGCGCGCAGCCGCTGCTGCTCGGGGGTGTATTCGAGGTGCACGGCCCCTCCTCGGTAACGGCATCGGATCGAGGGGCACAGTAGAACGCGTTCCAGTCTTTTGGAATGGCGATGACCGGTCTTCTTCGGATCTCCGGAATCGGCCGGGCCGTACGAAGGACCGCCGTCCGGGCAGCCGATGCGACAGGGGCCCTGGGCCGTTGCACTCTGGATCCAGTGGGTCGGCGCGGGCCGCCCCTGCCCGAGGCATCATCCGGACGAGGCAAGGAATGATCGTGAACGCGGTTCCCACCATCACCCTGAACAACGGCGTCCAGATCCCCCAGCTGGGCTTCGGCACCTTCCAGATCGAGCCGGCCGACACGAAGGCGGCGACGCTGGCCGCGCTGGAGATCGGCTACCGGCACATCGACACCGCCGAGATGTACGGCAACGAGAAGGAAGTCGGTCAGGCGGTCGTCGCGTCCGGACTCCCCCGTACGGACGTCTTCGTCACCAGCAAGTTGAACAACGGCTTCCACGCGCACGACGACGCGCTCAAGGCCTTCGACCGGACCCTCTCCGAGCTGGGCTTCGACTACCTCGACCTGTTCCTGATCCACTGGCCGCTGCCCGAGGTCGGTGACTTCGTCGAGACCTGGAAGGCCATGGAGGAGATCTACCGCTCCGGACGGGCCAAGGCCATCGGGGTGTCCAATTTCCAGCCGCACCATCTGCGGCGGCTCCTCCAGGAGACCGAGATCGTGCCCGCGGTGAACCAGATCGAGGTGCACCCCTATCTGACGCAGGACGAGGTCCGCGCTTTCGGCGCCGGGCACCGGATCGCCACCGAGGCCTGGTCCCCGATCGCCCAGGGCAAGGTCCTCGACGACCCGACGATCACCGGCATCGCCCGGCGGCTGGGGCGTTCCACGGCCCAGGTCACGCTGCGCTGGCACCTCCAGCGGGACGACATCGTGTTCCCGAAGTCCGTCACGCGCTCCCGCGTCGAGGAGAACTTCGCGCTCTTCGACTTCGAGCTGACCGAGGCCGACATGGCGGCGATCACCGCCCTGGACCGCGGGGAGCGCACCGGTCCCGACCCGGACACCTTCAACTACGTGCCGTAGGGCGGTGGACCCGTGGGGTACTGGCGGGCGGTGGACCCGTGGTACCGGCGGGCGTGACCGGTCCGCCCGGCCGGACAGCCGGGCCGGACCGGTACGTGGGGGTCAGCCCACGACGGTGGGAGCGAGGGAGCCGAGCTTGTCGACGGCCTGGTAGTACGTCCAGGCCAGCCCGGTGCAAGCGGCCCCGCTCGCACCCGAGTACCCGGCGCACACCCGCTTGAGGTCTGCGTACAGCGCGCTGTCGATACGCGCCTTGTTGGCGGCGAAGGTGCCCGCGGCCTTGTAGTTGCGGTAGCCGAAGTCGTGGCGCGCGCAGGCGGTCTTGAACGGGAACCCGAAGGGGTTGTCGGGCGAGCTGGAGCAGTAGTCGGTGGACCAGTCGAAGCCGTACGCGCTCCAGGCGCCCTGGTTCTGGTGGGCGGCGTTCCAGGAGTTGTAACTAGCCGCGCTGGTCTGGGTCCAGCTGCTGAGTACCTGGCCCTTGTCCGCCGGGGCGGCGACCGCGGGAGAGGCGGCCAGTACGGCGGCGCAGAGGGAAAGGGCGAGAGCGGCGAGCCGCCCTGCGGATCGGGTACGCATGAGGAAGTCCTCCGTGGGGGGATACGTGCGGTGCGGGGGATGCGGGGGATGCGTGGGGGCATACCAGCAGGAACGGTCCCGGGTGATGGCGCCCGGGACACTTCCATGATGGCGCCCGTCATCCTCAACGGAACAGATGCAAAAGGGTGTTGCCGGGAGGTGTAGGGGCTTGCTCAGTCCTCTGCACCGGGCGGTTCGAATTCGCACCAGACGGCCTTGCCGTCGCCGCGCGGCTCCACGCCCCACCGCGCCGATACGGCGTCGATGAGCATCAGGCCACGTCCCGAGGTCGCCGCTTCGCCGGGCGTCCGCCGTCGCGGCCAGGCGCTCGACCGGTCCTTGACCCAGAGCCTGATCCGCCGCACCGGCTCGGGCAGCACCTCCAGGGTGAGCACGGCGCCGCCCTCCGTATGGAGCAGGACGTTCACGAGCAGTTCGCCCGCGGCGAGTTCCACGTCGTCGACGAGTTCCGCCATCCCCCACGCCTCAAGGGCGTTGCGCAGTACGGTGCGTGCCTCCGCCAGACCTTCCGGGTCCGCCTGGTGGATGTACTGATGGATACGGGGAGCCTGCGGCGTCCCGGGGTCGGGCGCCCTGCGCAGTACCAGCAGCGCGACGTCGTCGCCGGTGCCCCAGCGTTCCCACAGCCGGTCCGCCAGGTGATCGGCGAGCTGCTCCGCCCCCACCGGCCCGCCGCCCACCGCGTCGGCGAGGGCCTCCATACCGACGCCGATGTCGGCCCCGGGTTCCTCGACCAGGCCGTCGGTGCACAGCACGAGTGTCTCCCCGGGCACCAGGTCCAGCCGGGTTTCGGGGTACTCCTCCCGCCCGAAGTCAGTGGCGAGGCCGAGTGGCAGGCCACCGCGGAGATTCGGCCAGCCGACTCGTCCGTCGGTATGCCGGATGAGCGGACCGAGGTGCCCGGCCCGAACCGCCCTGATCCCGCCGGACGTCAGGTCGATCTGGGCGTAGGTGCAGGTGGCGAACCGTTCGGTGTCGAGCTCCGCCAGGAAGCGGGAGGCCCGTGCGAGCACGGTCGCCGGGGAGTGTCCCTCGCCCGCGTACGCCCGCAGGGCGATGCGCAGTTGGCCCATGATGGCGGCGGCGTGGGTGTCGTGTCCCTGTACGTCGCCGACGACGATGCCGACCCTGCCGCGCGGCAGCGGGACGACGTCGTACCAGTCGCCGCCCACCTCCCGGCCGCTCCAGGCCGCGTGGTAGCGCACCGCGATCTCGGCGCCCGGGACCTCCGGAATGCGCCGGGGCAACATGAACGACTGGAGTCCGGTCGCGAACTCCCGCTCCTGGTCGAAGAGCATGGCGCGCTGCAAGGACTGGGCGACGATGCCCGCCAGGCCCAGACAGAGGTTGCGGTCCTCGGAGGAGAAGCTGTTACGGCCCCGGTAGAAGAGCGCCAGCGCACCGATGGAACGGGCCTGGGCGATCAGCGGGAGGAACGCCGCCGCGTCGGCCTCCAGCCGCCGGGCATACGGACGCAGCCGGGGGAACCGCTGCGACAGCTCCGCCGGTGAGGTCACGAATCGGGGCCGCTGGGTGAGGACCACCTCGGCGAGCGGAAGCGAATCGTCCAGCCGGTGGCGTCGCAGATCCTCCAGGACGTTCATCGAGTCGCCGGAGAGCGCCACCAGATCGAGCGCTCCGCCCACGACCAGTCCCAGGGCGAGTCCGTCGGCACCGAAGCGTTCAAGACCGCCCTCGCCGGTCAGCACCGCGGTGACGTCGTCGACGGTGACGGCCCTCGACAGGGCGTCCGTGGTGCCCTGGAGCATCGTGGTCAGCCGTCGGCGGCCCGCCTCGACGGGGCTGATCGTGGTGAATTCGGTGAGTTCGGCCGTGGCATTGCGGACGATGCCGACGACCCGGTACGGGACGCCCTGCTCGTCGCGCAGGACCCGCCCCCGTACGTGGGTCCACTGCCGGACCCCGGTACGGCGGCGGAGCTGGAAGTACACCCCGTAGGAGGACCGGCCGTCGCGGATCGCCTGCATCAGAGCGGCGTCGAGACGGCTCCCCTCCTCGGACGGTATCCGGCTGACGAGGGACTCCGGTCTGCCGTCGTACTCACCGGGACGCAGATCGAACACGGCCAGGCCCGGCTCGTCGAACTCCAGCGTGCCGCTGCGCAGATCCCAGTCGAAGCTGCCCATGCGGTTCAGGGCCAGTCGCTCGCCCGGCCCGATCAGCGGAAGATCTCGTCCTGCCATACGGTCGCTCCGAGGAGGGCTGAGGGGGCCAAAGCGTAACTTTCCGCCGTTCTGCTCGCACTGCGGCTGCCGCCTATCGGGGACTGGAGTCCCGCCGCGGCCCGCCGTACGGCCGCACCCGGCGGGCACCGGCCCCGCAGGTTCGCGGGAAGACCGGGAACCTGCTCCCCGGGTGCAGCGGCTAACGGCGGGCCAGGGCCCCCCGGACGAAGGCCGCCTGGCCGGCATGCTGCAGGTCGTCGGCGATGACACTGACCAGCCGGACCCCGAGGGTGACCGGCGGCGACCACGTCTCGTCGACCACCCGGTCGAGCGCGGCGTCGTCGAGCCCGCGGACGAACCCGGCCGTCTGCTCGTGCACCGCGTCGAAGTAGCCGAGCAGCAGATCGGCGCCCACCCGCACCTGCGTCACCTGCTTGCTGTTCTGGCCGTATCCGGTCTCGCCCTCCGGGAAGGGCAGACCGAAGCGGTCCGCCCAGCCCCCGGTGAGCCACACCTGTTCCAGACCGGCGGCTCCGGCCACATGGTCGTCCTGGATCCGCGACAGATGCCATACGAGCCAAGCGATCGAATTCGCCCCGCCGTCCAGTCTGGTGGAGAGGGCTTCCTCCGACAGCCCTTCGACCGCGCCGTGCACGGACTCCTGAATGCGCTCGAATGCGTCTGCCAGGACCTCTGCGGTGTTCATCGGCTGCTCCCCGGCCGGAAGAGTGGGCCGCCCCGGTCGGCCGCGCCCGGAGTGGTCGTCTGCGGAACCACCTTGGCCGCTCGCCCGCTCCGGCTGTGTGTTCGACACGCGCCGGACCGCACAACCCTGCCGGACGTCTCACGCGCTCCCTGCCTCGCCCTTCACCCGTCGTTCACCGGATGGGCCTCAGGGGTCATTTCCCGTACCGCACAAGCGACTTAAGATCTCCGACGCCCCCCACTTCCGCTTCGCTTCACGGAAGGCTCCGCTCCATGCTCTTCAGACCGTCCCGCGCCCCCGGCAGAACCGCGGCGTCAGCGACCGCCGTCGGGCTGGCCGCCGCACTGGCCGCCACCCTGCTCGCACCGGCGGCCGAGGCCGCATCGGCCGTGGCACACCCGACCGCCTATGTCGATCCGCTGATCGGCACGGCGAACGGCGGCAACACCTATCCGGGGGCCGACGCGCCGTACGGAATGATCGGCTGGTCCCCGACCAGCACGGCCGGCGACCAGACGAACACCGCCGCCGCCAACGGCTACTCGTACGACACGACCCGGATGCGGGGCCTGAGCCTCACCCATGTCAACGGCGCCGGATGCGCGCCCGGCGCCGCGGGAGACATCCCGATCATGCCGTTCGTGGGGGACGTCACCACCTCGCCCTCGGCGGACACCAAGGACGCCGTCTACGCCGCCGACTTCACCCACGCGGACGAGAGCGCCACTCCGGGCCGCTACCAGGTCGGCCTCGCCTCCGGGGCCTCCGCCGATCTCGCCGTGAGCGAGCGGGCCGGGGTGGGCGATTTCGCCTTTCCCGCGGGCAAGCCCGCGAATCTGCTCTTCCGCGTCTCCAACTCGCTCAACGGCAGCGAGGACGCACATGTCGACATCGACACCGTGCACCGCAAGGTGACCGGCTGGGTGCTCACCGGAGCCTTCTGCGGCCGACGCGCCAACGGGGGTACCAACAACCGTAAGAGCTACTACAAGCTCTACTTCAGCGCCTCCTTCGACCGGGCCTTCTCCACCACGGGCACCTGGAAGGACGGAACGCTCTCCCCCGGATCGGTCACGGGTTCGGGCGGCGAGGGATACGCGACGGGGGCGGACCGCGCGGGCCGCGGTTCGGGCGGCTGGGTCGGCTTCGACACCTCGTCCGACAACGATGTCAGGATGCGTCTCGGCATCTCGTACGTCAGCCTCGCGGGCGCCGAGACCAACCTCCGCAAGGAGATCGTGCCGCGTGCGAGCGCCGCCGACGTCGCGAAGCGCACCCGCGCGGCCTGGGACCGCGAACTGCGCGCCGTGCGGATCAGCGGCGGCAGCACCGCACAGCGCACCGCCTTCTACACCGCGCTGTACCACGCGCTGATGCAGCCGAGCCTGATCAGTGACACCGACGGCCGCTACCCCGGCATGGACGGCGTGCCGCACCGGATCGGCCGGGGCCAGCAGGCGCAGTACAGCAACTTCTCGGGCTGGGACCAGTACCGTGCGCAGATCCAGCTGCTGGCCGCGCTGAAGCCGGAGGTGGCCGGCGACTTCGCGCAGTCGCTGTACAACTTCTCCCGCCAGAACGGCGGTGTGTGGGACCGCTGGGTGCACATCAACGGCGCCACGCACGTCATGACGGGTGATCCCACGGCGGCGACGCTGGCCACCTTCTACGCCATGGGCGTCCGCAACTTCGACTACCGCGGCGCCTTCGACTCGCTGGTGCGCCAGGCCACCGTTCCGGTGCCGGACGATCTGTCGGACGCCGGGTGCCCCGGACAGTGCACCGGACAACGCCCCAACCTGGCACAGTACTTGACCTCGCACTACGCGCCCCAGGACACCTGCCACTGCTGGGGCGGCGCGGCCGAGACCCTGGAGGACGCGGTCGCCGACTCCGCACTCGCGAAGTGGGCCCAGCTGCTCGGCCGTACGAAGGAGGCCGCCGACTTCACCGAACGCGGCGGCTGGTGGCGCAATGTCTTCAACCCGGAGGCCACCGCGGACGGCGGTTACATCCAGGCCCGCAACACCGACGGTTCCTGGGTGACGCCCTTCAGCCCCGGCAGCGAGCTCGGCTTCGCGCAGGGCACCAGCGCGACCTACAGCTGGATGGTCCCGCAGGATGTCCAGGGCCTGGCCGGCGCGATGGGCGGGCGGGAGACCGCGGCGCAGCGGCTGGACGGATTCTTCCACCGGGCGGACGGCTCCTGGTCGGTCAAGGGCGGTGACGCCCTGCGCTACGACCCGACCAACGAGCCCGGTATCCACGCCCCGTGGCTCTACAACGGGCTCGGCCAGCCGTGGAAGACCCAGGCCACGGTCCGGGAGATCCTCGACACCGTCTACGGCACCGGTCCGGCCGGCCTGCCGGGCAACGACGACCTGGGCACGATGTCCGCCTGGTACGTGTTCTCGGCGCTCGGCCTGTATCCGCAGACCCCGGGCAGCGCCACCATGCTCGTGGGCGCACCGCTGTTCCCGAAGGCGGTGATCAGCCGCGCGGGCCGGGGTGACATCACGGTCAGCGCTCCTGGCGCCGATTCCGCGCACCGCTACATCGGCGGCCTGTCGGTCAACGGCCGTGGCAGCGACCGTTCCTGGACCGACGCGTCCCTGATCACCTCGGGCGGCAGCCTCACCTACCGGCTGACGGACCGGCCCGACACCACCTGGGCCACCGCGCCGGGCAGCCTTCCGCACTGATCCTGTGTGGGGGCCGGGTCACGTACCCCGGCCCCCACCGGTGACCGGCCGTCAGCGCTCCTCGTCCTGCGCCGCCGCACCGTCGGCGACCTCTTGCAGGGTGCGTCCGGTACGGACCGAGCGGGCCCGGCGCGGATCCGTCGGACCCGCACTCCCGCCGGTCCGTTCCTTGCCCGTCCCGTGCGACGTGGAGCCGTCCCGGGCCTCGGCCGGGGCACCCCTCTCCTTGCCGGTTTTCTCCCTCGCCTTGACCAGGAGCCACGCCTCGGGGTCGGTGCTGTCGGCGCCACCGTGGAAGCGGGTGAGCGCGTACTCACCGTGCAGCTTGGTCCCGTCGAGCCAGAAGGTGGCGTGACCGCGCTCCAGGGACTCCGCGAACGGGATGCCACGGCCCCGGCGGTCGTGGCTGAGCGGGCGGTAGGTCCCCTCGTCCCACACGATGACGGTGCCGCCGCCGTACTCGCCGCGCGGGATCACCCCCTCGAACTCCCGGTACTCCAGCGGGTGGTCCTCGGTCGGTACGGCGAGCCGCTTGTCCCGCGGGTCGGCCGACGGGCCCTTCGGCACGGCCCAGGACTTCAGTACGCCCGCCACCTCCAGCCGGAAGTCGAAGTGCATCCGGCGCGCGTCATGGATCTGCACCACGAAACAGGGGGCGTCACCGGACCCGCCGGTCTCACCGCGGGGCTCCGACGTCGTATCGAAATGCCGTTTGCCACGGTAGGTCCGCAGCGCCTCTTCATCGCTCATGTCCGGCGCCTCCCTGGGGGCTGTCATCGGGGTACCGCCCGGCCGCGACGGTCGGGCCCCTCGGCGGTCATACGGCCTGCGCGTCCGGCGGGCCGGCCTGCGCGGGCGGCCGTTCGGAGAGTGGTCCGGCGATGTCCTCCAGCGACCTGCCCTCGGCGTCCACGGCGAACACCACGGCGACCAGGCCCGCCGCGACCATCAGTGCGGCGCCGATGCAGAACGCGAGGACCGCGTCGCCGACCACACCGCTCGACGTGAGACCGGAGAAGACCAGCGGCCCCGAGATCCCGCCCGCCGCGGTGCCGAGTGCGTAGAACAGCGCGATCGCCATGGCGCGGGTCTCCATCGGGAAGATCTCACTCACCGTCAGGTAGGCCGAACTGGCACCGGCCGACGCGAAGAACAGCACACCGCACCAGCACACCGTCATCGTGGTGGCGTCGAGCCAGCCCTGGTCGAACACCCAAGCGGTGACGAAGAGCAGCAACCCGGAGAGGATGTACGTCCCCGAGATCATCTTCTTGCGCCCGACGGTGTCGAAGAGCCTGCCGAGCAGCAGGGGTCCGAGGAAGTTCCCGAATGCGATGACAGCGAAGAAATAGCCGGTCGTACCGCTGGACACACCGAAGAACTTCACCAGGATCGAACTGAACCCGAAGGTGATGGCGTTGTAGAGGAACGCCTGTCCGATGAAGAGGGAGAAGCCGAGTGTGGCGCGCTTGGGATACGAGCGGAAGAGGGTCCTGCCGATCTCCACGAAGCTGACGCTCGTCCGCTGTTCGATGGTGATGGACCGCCCCGCTTCCGGCAGTTCGATGCCCTTCTCCTGCTCGATCTCCCGCTCCACGCCGTCCACGATCGCGTTCGCGCCGTCGGACCTGCCGTGGATGAACATCCACCGCGGGCTCTCCGGCACGTGCCGGCGGACCAGCAGGATCACCAGGCCGAGGACGACGCCGAGTGCGAAGGTGAGCCGCCAGCCGATGTTCTCGGGGAAGATGCCGGTGTCGAGCGCCAGGACGGAGAGCAGCGCACCGCCCATCGCGCCGAGCCAGTAACTGCCGTTGATGATCAGGTCGACCCGGCCGCGGTACTTACCGGGGATCAGTTCGTCGATGGCCGAGTTGATGGCCGCGTACTCGCCACCGATCCCGAAACCGGTGAGGAACCGGAAGAGGAAGAACCACCACGCCGAGAAGGACAGGGCTGTCATCGCGGTCGCCGCGAGGTAGACGGCGAGCGTGACGAGGAAGAGTTTCTTGCGGCCGAAGCGGTCGGTGAGCCAGCCGAAGACCAGTGCGCCGGAACACGCGCCCGCCACGTAGAGGGCGGCGCCGAGGCCCGTCACCTGGGAGTCGGTGATGGAGAGCCCGCTGCCGCTCTCGGAGAGCCTGCTGGCGATGTTGCCCACGACGGTGACTTCGAGGCCGTCCAGGATCCAGACGGTCCCGAGACCGATCACGATCATCCAGTGCCAGCGGGACCAGGGCAGCCGGTCCAGCCGTGCGGGAACCTCGGTGGTGATGATGTGCGTCCCGGAGGTAGCGGCGTGGCTCATCGGGCTCCTCCTGGGTGCGGTGACTCCGGTGGCTCCGCAGCAGCACGAACTGCGGGCATCCAGCAGATCATCCACACAAAAAGGACAGCGCGCCCGCCGGGCGCACCCGCGCGGCCCATTCCCCGGAACGGCTCGTGGCGACGGGGTGGCGGCGGGGTTCGTTCCGCCCCGGTACGGCTTCGGCGTACGAACACCGCGTGAAGATCCTGAAACGACAGCGCCCGCCCCCGGCCGGAAGCCGGGGGCGGGCGCGAACCGCCGGATCAGGCCGCGGTGATGTTCTCCGCCTGCGGGCCCTTCTGACCCTGCGTGATGTCGAAGTTCACCTTCTGACCCTCCTGCAGCTCGCGGAAACCCTGAGCGTTGATGTTGGAGTAGTGGGCGAAGACGTCCGGGCCCCCACCATCCTGCTCAATGAAGCCGAAACCCTTTTCCGCGTTGAACCACTTAACGGTGCCACTGGCCATGATTGCCCTCCAAGGGGACTCGAAGTCGGTTCCCGCACCGCGCGGGAGCCGGAGGTGATCGCCCTGGTCCTCGGAGACGCCGAACAGCAGACCCGCCCGTGCATGTACGCACGGGCGAGAGGTACTTCGGAACCACGACAGCTGAGTGAGACGCTACACGGCCGAACGTGCGACGACCCCGTCGGCCGGTCCGTTGCACCCCTCCTGGCGGACATCCGACCCTCGCATTGCGTTCGATATGGCGAGCAATGCCCCCACTCGCCCCTGCCTGGGCGCTCACGAAAACCGGGACGAAAGAAATCGGGCGCCCGTCGGCTCGCGAATTCGGCCGGATCCCGACGGCGGGACAGTCATTGGCATGGACCTGCCCAACCGGTGTGGGCTACGCTCCGCTGCGGCACACTCTGAGAGCGCTCTCACTCGAAAGTGTTCACGGACGCCTGCTGTTCCACCCCCACGATGCTGGAACAACAGAAGGGCCAGACCCTTGAGACGCAGCACGCTCACCCGCACCGCCCTGTCCGCACTCCTCGTTCTGGGAACCTGGGCGACCGTCGGACTCGCCCCGGCCTCCGCAGCCGATCACTCCGCCCCCTCCGCCGCGAGGCCGGCCTCCGACGGTCTGCTCTCGGCCATGCAGCACGATCTGGGCCTGACGAAGAGCCAGGCCCAGAGCCGCCTGACCGCAGAGAAGACCGCAACCTCCGTCCAGCCGAAGGCGCGTCGCGCCGCAGGCTCCTCGTACGGCGGCTCCTGGTTCGACGCGGCCACCGGGAAACTGACGGTCGCCCTCACCGACTCCACGAAGGCGGACGCCGTACGGGCGACCGGCGCGGCCGTCGAACAGGTGGCGCACAGCGCCCGCCAACTCGACGCGACCAAGAAGCAGATGGACAGAGGCACCGCGCCGGCGGGCGTCAACAGCTGGCACGTGGACCCCGAGGCCAGCCGGGTCGTCGTGGACATCGTCGCTTCAGCAAAGAATGACAACGATGTCCAAGCTTTTGTCGCACGCGCCAGGAAGACCGGACCCGTCTCGGTGGAGCTCGCCCCCGAGGCGGCGAAGACCCTGTCCGCGGGCACGGTGGGCGGAGATCCGTACTACACGGGCAACGTCCGCTGCTCCATCGGCTTCTCCGTCAACGGCGGTTTCGTCACCGCGGGCCACTGCGCGCAGCCGGGCGCGGCGGTCAGCGGCTGGGACGGCTCGGCCATAGGTACGTTCCAGGGTTCGTCGTTCCCAGGAGACGACTACGCCTGGGTCGGCGTCGGCAACGGCTGGTGGACGGTTCCGGTGGTCCTCGGCTGGGGCACGGTCTCCGACCAGCTGGTCCGCGGCTCCGCGGAGGCGCCCATCGGGGCCTCGATCTGCCGCTCCGGCTCCACGTCGCACTGGCACTGCGGGAACGTCCTGGCCACCGACGAGACCGTGAACTACAGCCAGGGCGCGGTCAGTCAGCTGACCAGGACCAACGTCTGCGCCGAGCCGGGCGACTCGGGCGGCTCCTTCATCAGTGGTGACCAGGCCCAGGGTGTCACCTCGGGCGGCTGGGGCGACTGCACCGGCGGGGGCGAGACCTGGTTCCAGCCGGTCAACGAGATCCTGAGCAGGTACGGCCTCACCCTCACCACGGCCTGACCGCCGCCGCACCCGGACCGGCCCACCGCACGGGCCGGAACGGCAGCGCGCCCCGGCGATCGGATCGCCGGGGCCGTTGTCAAAAAGACGCTGCCATGTCGTTGTCACGAGGCGTTGCCATGCCGTTGTCACGAGGGACGGCCCGGCCCCGCGCTTCCGGCCGCCCTGACGCGTCCTGCACAAAGCGCGCCCCGGAAATAAGATGGTTCTTATCTCTTCCACACGGTGCGGGCCGTGGTCGCCGGAGAGGAAGGACCCGATCGACTGCCCGCACAGCCTGCTCCGCGGCGGGCAGGCCCTGTCCGCCGCAGCCTGGGCACGAACGCACCGCGGAGCGGCACATGAACCGGCGTCGTCCCTCCAGCGCAGCAAGCGCCGACGAGCTCCTCACCACGCTGCAGCAGCTCACCGCCCAGGCGCGGCGGGAGGTGGAACTGCACCAGGCACGGGTCGAGCTGGCCGAGGCCCTGCAGCGCGGCATGCTCACGCGTACCCTCCCCTCGCCCCCCGGCCTCCGGGCGGCGGCTCGCTACAGCCCCGCGCGCAGCGGTCTGGACATCGGCGGTGACTGGTACGACGGGTTCCCGCTGCCGGACGGATCCTTCGGCTACGCCATCGGGGACGTACAGGGCCATGACGTCGAGGCCGCCGCGTTCATGGGGCAGATCCGTATCGGTATGCGTGCCGTGGCCACCACCACGGCGGATCCGGGCAAGATCATGGGCCGGACCAACAACCTGCTGCTGTCCGCGGACTCCGCGCTCTTCGCCACCTGTACCTTTCTGCGTTTCGACCCGGTCACCTGGGAACTGGACTCCGCCCGAGCCGGACACGTCCCCTCGGTCTGGGCCTCGGTCGACGGACGGGCGGTCGTCGCGGAGGACGCCGGGGGTCTGCCGCTCGGTATCCAGGCGGACCAGTCGTACCCCGTCACCCGGCGGAAGCTGAGGCAGGCGGGCGCGTTCGTGCTCTTCACCGACGGGGTGATCGAGGGGCCGTCCTTCTCGATCGAGGACGGTCTGGAGAACGTGATGCGCAGGGTGGCCTCGCACGCCGCCGACGAGGCCGACGAACTGGCAGACGCGGTCATCCTGACCGCGGCGCTCACCGGGCATCAGGACGACGCCGCCGTTCTCGTTCTGCGCCACGACGCCGCGCCCGGCGGCGGGTGACGGCCTTCGCCCGCCCGCGCGTGTCATGTCCGGCCCGGACCTCGGGCGCGGTGTCTGATGAGCTGCGTGATCCGGAGCGAGACAACCAGACGTACGACCGTGACCGTACTGCGGGTCCTGGCCGTCGCCGCCGTGTACTACGGGTCCGGGCGGCTCGGCCTGCTGAGCCGGGTCACCGTGCGCGGCGCGACCGTCACACCGCTGTGGCCTCCCACCGGAATCGCGCTGGGCAGCCTGTTGCTCTGGGGCACCCGGATGTGGCCGGGGATCGCGCTCGGCGCCCTGCTCGTGATCACCGCGACCGGAGACGTCTTCGACCGCGGCGACCTCACCATCATCGCGGGCAACACCCTGGCTCCGGTCCTCGCCTTCGTCATGCTCCGCCGGGTCGGCTTCCGTACGGACCTGGCCCATCTGCGGGACGGCACCGTCCTGGTCTTCGTAGGGGCGCTCGGCGGGATGCTCATCAGCGCGACGACCGGGACCACCGTGCTGCTGTTCGAGGACAAGCTCCCGGAGGGCGGCTACTGGCCGGTCTGGTTCGCCTGGTGGGTGGGGGACGCCATGGGCGTGCTCGTCGTCACCCCGCTGCTCCTGGTACTGCGCAGGGTGCGGTGGCCCCGGGCTTCCGACCGGTGGGCCGAGGCCATCACGCTGACCCTTGCGGTCGCCGTCGTCGCTCCGCTGGCGACCCGGAGTCACCTCACCTTGCTCTTCACGGTCTTTCCGCTGCTGATCTGGGCGGCCCTGCGCTTCCAGCTCGCCGGAAGCGCTCCCAGTGCGCTGCTGGTCACCGTGCTGGCGGTCGTGTCCGCCACCCACCGGCTGGGGCCCTTCGACAACCTCACCCTGTTCGAGGCGATGATCAACGTCGCGGTGCTCAACGGATCGGTGGCACTGACCTCGCTGCTCCTGGCCGCCGTCGTCACCGAGCAGCGGAACATCCGCCTCAGGATCGAGCGGGCCTGCGAGGAACTGGCCGATGTGGTCGACCACCTCGCGCCGGGCAAGTCCGCGCAGACCTGGCTTCCCCCTGAGGACGGGTCGCGCTGGGGTCTCTGACGGGACTCGATCGGCGGCCACGGCCAGGGGCGTCTTCACCTGCCGGACGGGTCACGGATCCGGCAGGCGGTCTCACTTCCCGGCAGCACGCACCCATGCGTCAGCGGTGAGGACATCCGCCTGCCGGGGGAACACCTTCCCGGTGAGCACCCGGTGCACCTCGGGGTCGGCGTCCAGACAGCAGTCCTCCAGCACCGTGAGAACGAAGTCGAGGTCAGCGGCCTGGCGCAGCGTGGAGAGCACCACACCGCTGGTGGCGATGCCGGTGAGGACGAGGCTGTCGATGCCGCCCGCCCTCAGCACCATGTCGAGGTCGCTGCCCGCGAACGCGCTGACGCGCTTCTTCGTGACGACGACGTCCCCCGGCTGCGGTGCCACATCGGGATGGATCCGGGCGGCCGGATCGCCTTCGGCGAAGCCCCCGCCGTGCAGGGCGCTCTCGCTGCCCGGGAGTGCGCCGAAGTTCTTGTTGCGGGAGGTGATCTCGGGGTGTCCGGTACGGAATCCGACGACCACGTAGACCACGGGGAGGCCACCCGTCCGCGCCGCGTCGATCACCTCCCGCAGCCGCGACAGATACGCGGGGTCCTCGCCGAACCGTTCCACGATGCCCTGCTGGACGTCCATCACGAGGAGTGCGCTCTTCGTCATGTTCTCTTCCTGGTCATTGGAGCCGCCGGGGCTGCTGACGTCGGGCCGGCTGCTCGCACCGGTCGGGTCGCTGGAGTTGGTGGGGCCGACGGGGCTGGTGGGACGACGGCCGCGCAACGCCGAGGCGAGCGCGGCCACCACCGCCATGGCCGCGGCAGCGCTGAAGACGGTGACGAGGCCGTGGTGGAACGGGCCCGAGACCAGTTCGGGGAAGAACCGGGTCCCGGTCAGGGTGCGCGCCGCAGACTCGGGGAGTCTGTCCAACACGCCGCTGGGACCGAGCAGTTGACTGATCGGGTTCTTACCGAGGAACGTCGCGAACAGCGTGCTCACCGGAGGCAGCCCCGCCACCTTTTCAGCCGTACCTGCGGGTACCCCCTGTCCCTGCAGACCACTGCTCAGCGTGTGCGGAAGCGTTCCGGCGAGACCGGAGATCATCAGCGAGAACGACAGGCCGATCGACAGCGCCGTACCCGAGTTCTGGAACGTCGCGCGCATGCCGGACGCCACCCCGCGCTGTTCCGGCGGGACACTGCCCATGATCGCGGAGGTGTTCGGGGCGGAGAACATTCCCTGCCCGATCCCGCTGAGCAGCAGCAGCGCCGCGAAGTAGAGGTACGAGAAGTTCACCGGCAGGATCAGCAGACCGACGAAAGCGGCGGCCACCAGCGCGAGCCCGGTGGTGGAGAACAGCCGCGCGCCGTAACGGTCCGACAGGATGCCGGACATCGGCCCGGCGATGAGGAATCCGACGGTCAGCGGCAGCATGAAGATGCCGGCCCACAGCGGCGTCTGTTCGAAGTCGTATCCGCGCAGGGGCAGCCAGATCCCCTGCAACCAGATGATCAGCATGAACTGGAGCCCGCCACGGGCAATCGCGGTGAGCAGCGCGGCCAGGTTCCCGGCGGCGAAGGCGCGGATGCGGAACAGGCCGAGCTGGAACATCGGTTCGGCGACCCGGGTCTCGACGAGACAGAAGGCCACGAGCAGCAGCACTCCCCCACCGAGCCCGCCGAGCACCCAGGGGTTGGTCCAGCCCGTCGGATGGCCGCCGTAGGGCTGGATCCCGTAGGTGATGGCGGCGAGCAGGATGCCCGCGCCCGCGGTGAACGTGAGGTTGCCCGCCCAGTCGATGCGCCCCGGCTTGCGGGAACCGGTCTCGCGCAGACTGCGGTACGACCAGATCGTGCCGAACACCCCGATCGGCACGCTGATCCAGAACACCGCACGCCAGTCGATGGTGGCCAGCAGCCCACCCGCGAGCAGCCCGAGGAACTGTCCGGCCAGCGCGGTGATCTGGTTGACGCCCAGGGCCATGCCGCGCTGCTCGGCGGGGAAGGCGTCGGTGAGGATGGCTGCGGAGTTCGCGGTCAGCATCGACCCGCCGACGGCCTGCACGATGCGGAAGCCGATCAGCCACAGCGCGCCGGGGCCGCCTTTCAGCGGGTCGAGCGAGAGGGCGAGCGAGGCGCAGGCGAAGATCGCGAAGCCCATGTTGTACATCCGGACCCGGCCGAACATGTCGCCGAGCCGGCCGAGGACGACCACCAGCACCGCGGAGACCAGCAGATAGCCCAGGATCATCCAGAGCAGGTAGCCGATGTTGCCCGGAGCGAGCGGGTCGAGACCGATCCCGCGGAAGATGGCCGGGAGGGAGATGATCACGATCGACGCGTCCATGGTCGCGATCAGCACACCGAGCGTGGTGTTGGAGAGCGCGACCCATTTGTAACGCTCACCGACCGCGGCGTCGCCGCTCCGCCGGGCAGCGTTCCCGCGGCGTCGCGCGGCCATCACAGCCGCTCCGCCAGGCGTTCGAGCAGCGGTACGACCGCGAGCAGTCGTCGCCGCTCGGCGGTGGTGAACTCCTCGTCGAGGACTTCGGTGAGGCGCTGGACGGATTCCGAGCGCCGTTCCCGCAGCACGCTGCGGCCCGCGTCGGTGACCGTCATCACCGCGCGTCTGCGGTCGGCGGGATCCTGTCGGCGGCTCACCAGGCCGCGCTCCTCAAGTGCGGCCAGAGTGGATGCCATGGCCTGTGGGCGCACCCGTTCCAGTTCGGCGAGCGAGCCGGGGGAATCCGCGCCGTCGCGGCTCAGCCTGGCCAGTACGGACACCTCCGAAAGGGTCACGTCGCCCACGGCATGGGTCTGTCGCAGCCTCCGTGCGATGCGGGCCACGGCCAGCCGGACCGCCGCTCCGGTGCGGGCGGCGTCGTCCGCTGCTTCCGACTCCTCAACCCCATCCACAATTACTAACAATAGGCTTATCAAGCAGTCGTAACTAGTAGGGCGGTTCTCGGCCGGTGCAGAGATCCCCCGTCCGGCGGTATGCCGCGACGACACGGCCGTCTGCCGGGCGGGCTTGGCCGCCCGCCCGCAGACCTCGGCCATAGCCTTCCGAGCACGAGACCTCACGGCAGCCACGTCTGTCCACGCGATGGCGTTAGTTACTTTCCGGGTCGGGTTCACCAAGAAGGAAGCTGCATGGACGACTCCCTGCCCACCCGTCCCAGGCGTACCGGAACCCGTCGGCTCGTCACCGTGCCGGTCCGGGCGGAGCAGCGCGATCGGCTACCCGACGCCGCGCCACCGCAGTGGCACCGGGGCCTGACCCTGATCGCCGTCACCAGCCTGTTCATCGGTACCCGCGCCCTCTGGACGCAGGCGACCGCGTCCCACCCGCCGCTCGCCGCGATCGTCACCGTCTGCTACGCCGGGATCCTGGTGTGCGGTGTCCTGGCCCTGGCCGTACGCGGACGCCGCGCCCTGGCCGGAGTGGACCTTGGCGTGCTGGTCCTGGCGATCGTGCTGGTGCTCGGCCACTACTGGCTGGACCACGCGGGCTCGGACGAAGGCGTACTCACCGCGCAGGCCGCGAAGGCGATCCTGCACGGTCAGCCCGTCTACGGTCAGCCCTGGCCGTGGCTCTTCGGCACATCGAGCGTCGGCGTCACCAAGACGATGTCCGGTGGCGTCGACTACACGTACGCCTATCCGCCACTGACCGCCCTGCTCACCGCGCCGGTGCATGCCTTCGTGCACACCACGGCTGCCGCGACCCTGGTGACCACCGCCGCGCTGCTCGTCGGGACGGTCACACTGTGGTGGCTGCTCCCGGCGCCGTGGCGGTCGTCGGCCACCGCGGTCTGTCTCGGATTCGGTCTGCTGCCCGGTTACGCGCGCTCCGGCTACCCGGCCGTCCTCGCGCTCGCCTTCCTCGTCCCGACAGTGGTCCGCTGGCCCGACACGGGGGCGGGCGGACGCCTCGGGCGGTACGGGGTGCTGCGCGCCGTCTGCCTCGGCGCGGCCTGCGCAAGCCAGCAACTGGCCTGGTTCCTGGTCCCGTTCCTGCTGGTCGGCATCCACGCCGTGCGCCGGGGGGAGCTGGGCGGGCGCGCCGCGCTCGCCCTGATCGCCCGCTATGCCGGCATCGCCGCCCTGGTCTGGCTGCTGATCAACGCGTACTTCGCCGCTCAGGACTTCCACGACTGGCTGGAGGGGTCCTTCCTGCCCATCACGCAGGGGGCGATCCTGCACGGCCAGGGCGCCATGGGCCTGACGTACTACTTCACCGACGGCAGTCGCCATCTGGACTTCTACTCGTACGCGAGCCTGCTGCTGTTCCTCGGGCTGCTCACCGCCACGGTTCTCTTCGTCCGGCGGCTGGGTCCCGCCCTCACCGTCATGCCGTGGCTGTCCTTCTATCTCGCCACGCGTTCGCAGGACGGCTACTTCCTGTTGATGACACCGCTGTGGCTGGCGGCAGCCGCCACCGTGCCCGCCACCGCACTGGCCACCGCCTGGCAGCCGCGGATTCCCCAGCTGCGCAGCCGCCGGGTCAAAGCCACCCTGGCTGTCGGGCTGCTGGTGCCGTCCCTGCTGTGCTTCACGGTGGCGGCGGCGAGCGCGCCGCCGCTGCGGATGACCGTCACTCCCCGGCTCACCGACCGGCCCCACCGGGGAATCACCTCGGTGCTCGTCCGGGCCGTGAACACCACCGGGACCGCGCTCCGTCCCCACTTCGCCAGCCGGACCGGCCAGGGCGCCTCCAGTTGGTGGAGCATCCGCTCGGGCCCGGCCACGCTCGGCCCGCATGCCTCCGCCACGTACGTCGTGCGGCCACCGGGCGGCTTCCGTGCACTGCCCCGCTCCCGCTTCTATCTGATCGCGGTGACCGACAAACCGATGACCATCACCACCGTCGGGCTGCCCTCCGCGCCGTCCGCGGCACCGGTCCCGTCGGGAGGCTCCTCGCGCGAACACCCGGCGTACGCCCCGGGGTTGTTCAGTACGTACGTCAACTCCGGTGGTGATCAGCGTTCCTGCCCGTGTGCCGCCGGGACGGGGGAACCGGGTGTCCGGGCTGTCCGGGCTGTCCGGGCTGTCCGAAGGGTCTCGCAGTCGTGAACAGAGAAGAGAGCGAAAACCCGGCGGGCCGGAACGACCGGAGCAGCCGGAACGGTCAGAACGGCCCGGACACCGCCTCCAGCTCGATCGTCTCCGTACCGAAGCTCAGCGAGGAACAGTCCAGGCTGCTGCGGGTGGTCGGGTACGAGTGGGGGCGGGTGTCCGCGGCGCCCGACGCCTGGCGCCGCGCCCTGCCCGTCGACCCCGATGTCGGCAGCTACCCGGAGCCCGCGCAGGTCGTACCGGCCCGCTTCGGCCGTATCGTCCCCGTGGCGCCGCTCCTCGGGCAGCCTTCCGGTGCGCAACCCCGTGAACTGGAGGTGAGCTGGGAGGACTCGGGCCGGAAGGCCGGCATCGGGGCTCGCGTCCGACGTGCGGTGCTGGGGGCGCCACTGCGGAGCACGGCCCTCGCGCGGGAGCGGATGCGCAAACTGGTGGCGCTGCCGGTCCTCTCGGCGGACGCGTTGTCGTCGGTGGCGTACGGTCCCGAGGCGCTGCTGGCGGTGCTGGTGCTGGGCGGCAGCGCGGGGCTCTCCTACTCGCTGCCGGTGTCCCTGGCGATCGTGTTCCTGATGCTGGCCGTCGGGGTGTCGTACCGCCAGACGATCCGTGCGTACCCGAAGGGCGGTGGTTCCTACATCGTCGCCACCGACAACCTCGGGCGGATCCCCGGGCTGGTGGCCGCGGCCGGTCTGATGACCGACTACATCCTGACCGTCGCCGTCTCCATCTCGTCCGGGACCGCGGCCGTCACCTCGGCGCTCCCGCAGCTCTCCGGGGACATCGTCCCGATCGGCGTGCTGGTCATCGCCGTCCTGCTCGCCGGGAACCTGCGCGGGGTCCGGCAGGCAGGCGCGTTGTTCGCCGCGCCGACGTACGCCTTCATCATCGCCGTCCTGGCGATGATGGCCGTCGGCCTGCACCAGGCGGCCGGGCGCGGCTTCACTTCACTTCCGACCCCACCCTCGCACGCGGTCGAAGGAGCCGGTCTGCTGCTGGTCATGCGGGCCTTCGCCTCCGGGTCGACCGCCATGACCGGTATCGAGGCGATCTCCAACGCTGTACCCGTGTTCCAGCCCGTCACCTGGCGCAACGCGCGCACCACCCTGACCTGGATGATCGGGCTCCTGATCGCGCTGTTCGCCGGAACCGTCGCCATCGCCCATCTGAACGGGGTCCTCCCGGAGTCGAAGGAGACCGTGCTGTCGCAGCTCGCCCACCACAGCTTCGGGTCGGGCGGGATGTACGTGTTCACCCAGACGGCGACCGCGCTGGTGCTCCTGCTCGCGGCGAACACCGCGTACAACGACTTTCCGCGGGTGCTCTTCCTGCTGGCGCGCGACAACCACGCGCCCCGGGTCTTCCTGCGGCTCGGTGACCGGCTGGCGTTCAGCAACGGGGTCATCGTGCTGTCGCTGGCGGCGGCCGTGGTCTACATCGCGTTCAGCGGTCTGACGGCTTCGCTGATTCCGCTGTACGCCGTCGGGGTCTTCCTCGCGTTCACGCTGTCCCAGAGCGGCATGGTCGTGCACTGGTGGCGCAGCCGCGCCAAGCACTGGCGCAAGAGTCTGTGCTTCAACGCCACCGGCGCCCTGCTCTCCGCCATCGTCTTCGTCACCGCCGGGATCACCAAGTTCACCGCCGGGGCATGGCTCGCCCTTGTCGCCGTGGGGCTGTTCCTGCTGGTGACGACGAGGATCCGGCGTCACTACGACATGGTGACCGCGGCGCTGCGGCTGCACACGCAGACGATCGAGATCCCGAGCCGTTCGATCTCGCCGCGCTCCTGTGACGCGCCTCCGGCCGCTCCGCCCGTACCCCCACCTGCGACGGGCCCGTCCGGGTCCGGGGAGGAGAACGGTGAGTCCGAGGACTCGCCGGAGGAGATCAGCCATCTGTCCGTCGTACTGATCGACGCACTGCACCAGGCGAGCATGCGTGCGCTCGCCTACGCCGCCTCCCTCCAGCAGCCGGTCCTCGCTCTGCACGTCAGCGCCAGCGACGAGGACGCCGAGCGCTTCCGTGAGGCCTGGCATCTCTGGGGGGACCATCTGCCGCTGCGGATCGTCATCTCCCCGTACCGCGCGACCGTGGCCCCGCTGATCGGCTACATCGGGTCGCTGCACCACCAGCGTCCGGACCTGACCATCACGGTCATCCTCCCGGAGATCGTGGTGCGCCACTGGCGGCACCGCCTGCTGCACAGCCCGCTCGGCGGGCGGCTGCGGCGCGCGCTGCGTCCCCTGCCGAAGATCGTGGTGACGACCGTCCCCTTCCACGTCTGAATCCGGCGGTACTGCCGCCCCCGCTCCGCTGAGCGCGGCAATACCGCACGAGGAATACAGTGGAACCAAGGACGGGAATCACCTGTCGGCCGAGGCCGCTTCCCCAGCGGGAATCGCGGCACAGGGAGGCCGTATCGCCCATGAATTCGGAACGTGCCACTCGTCTGGTATCGGCACTGCGCGCCCGTGGGGTGATGGCTCATGTGGCCGAGGTGGGTGTCTATCAATTCGGTGTGCGTGTCGTGATCGACTGGAACATCGAGGCGGTCTGGGACACCGATGGTGCTGCGGGGCTCGATGCGCAGGTACTCAGCGACGGAATGCTCGTGGGTTTCGTGCCGCATATCGAAGGCTCGGAGGATTTCACCGAACAGCAATTGGTGGACGCCATTGCGACCACCGGCTATTCCACCGAAGGTCTCCGTCCGCCGACCGACACGGAACGGCGTGGTGACGCGGCCCCGTCGGCGCCTGCCGAACCGCCATCGGCCCCGGCGCCGTCGTCGGCGCCCCGGCACCGTAAGCCCCGCAAGGACCGCTGGTGGCGCAGCTGACGCGTACCGAAAACCCGGAGGCCTCGGCAACGGGTTGACTGCTACAGGCCGGGTGCCCCCCATACGGGGAACCACCGCGCGAGGTCGGGTTCGATCCGGAGATCGTCGCCCAGTACCGCTCTGACCTGGAGTTCTCGCTGGCTGTCCCGCTTCTCACCGCCGCCCGGTACAGGTGCGAACGGGAAGAAAGTGCCTCGTTTGTAGAGGTAGACAAGGGCCAGGGGCCGCTCGTCGGCGTCCTTGAAGGCGAGCAGCGAGCAGAGGAGCTGCGGGCCGAATCCGCCGTCCTCCAGGAGCGTGTTGACCGCGTGCAGGTCGTTGACGAGAGCTGCCGTGTCGTCGGGATCCTGCTGGGCGAGCAGCCAGGTGTAGCCGTACGAGTCGTTACTGAACCGCACCGGGGAGCCGCCCCGCCCGGTGTCGGCGTCGAGCAGTTCCTCCACGTCCTGTTTGATCCGGGCGAAGCCCCCGCCCTCGACGCCCGCGAAGCAGACCGAACCCAGCCCGGTGGGTGTGAATCCGGCACCCGCTTGCAGGGTGAGCGCGGCGGACGGCAGGGCGAAGAGCTGATCCAGATCGGGGCGGACCGGCTTGCTCCGGCCGAGGATGCTGTCGAGAAGGCCCACGAGTCGTACTCCTACGGTCCAGGCGGTTCAGGTTCAGGGGGCCGCGGTCAGCGGCACGGCACGGAGCGGAGCGGGTCGTCACCGCGGTGCGCCGTCACCCCCGCGGGAGAGTTCGGTGGAGATGCGGGCCAGCTGGTCCAGGCGCTGTTCGAGCGTCGGGTGCGAGGAGAACAGGCGGCCCAGGCTCTCCTTCGAGGAGAAGGCCGGCATGAAGTAGAAGGCGTTGTACGGCTCGGCCTGCCGCAGGTCCTCCGTCGGGATCCGCGCCATCTGGCCGTTCACCTTGGTGAGCGCCGACGCGAGCGCCGAGGGGCGGCCGGTGAGCAGTGCGGCGGCCCGGTCGGCGGAGAGTTCCCGGTAGCGGGAGAGCAGCCGGGTCAGCAGGAAGCTGAGCGCGTACACCACGGCGCTGGCCAGCGGGACCAGCAGGATCGCGATACCGAGCGGACCGGCGTTGCGGCTGCCCCGGGCGAGGCCGCTCCACAGGGTGATCCTGGTGATCAGACCGGCGAGCACACCGAGGAACGAGGCGATGGTCATGACCGCGGCGTCACGGTGGGCGACGTGCGACATCTCGTGGGCCAGCACGCCTTCCAGCTCTTCGGGCTCCAGTCTGCGCATCAGTCCGGTGGTGGCGCAGACGAGTGCCGTGCGTTCGCTGCGGCCGGTCGCGAACGCGTTCGGAATGTCACTCCGGGCGATCGCCACCCGTGGTTTCTCCATATCGGCCAGCGCGCAGATACGGTCGACCGCGCCGTGCAGTTCCGGCGCCTCCTCGGCGGTGACTTCCCGCGCCCCCATGCTCAGAGCCGCGATCTTGTCGCTGAACCAGAATTGCGCGACGAAGAGCACACCCGCGATGATCAGAATGGCCGGCCAGGCACCACGCAACAGAACCAGCAGCACGCCGACCAGTACGACGTACAGCAGGCCGATGAGAAACATGGTGGTCACCATGCGCGTGGTGAGACCACGATCAAGGGTGTAGCGGCTTCGCTTCATCGTTGTCTCCTGTCGCGTTTCTCCCCGTACCCAATTCTCCTCCTTCCGCATAAGGAGAGGGTATGCAGTGACGCGTCAGGATGTGCGGCAAGCCGGTGCCGCGGTCCCCCGGTGGCGGGCGATCCGCGGCACCGGGCGGTTCACCAGACGACCGGCAGCTCGTGGACGCCGTACACGGCCATGTCGGTACGGAAGGAAATCTCTTCCAGCGGGCGGGCCAGCCGGAGGCCGGGCAGCCGCCGCAGGAGTGCGGGGTAGGCGAGCTGGAGCTCGATCCGGGCGAGGTTCTGGCCCAGGCACTGGTGCGGACCGGAGCCGAAGGCGAGGTGGCGGCGGGCCTGCCGGTCGATGTTCAGCCTGTCCGGCTCGTCGAAG
Source organism: Streptomyces sp. NBC_01267 (assembly GCF_036241575.1). Lineage (NCBI taxonomy): Bacteria > Bacillati > Actinomycetota > Actinomycetes > Kitasatosporales > Streptomycetaceae > Streptomyces > Streptomyces sp. NBC_01267. Next base: position 612,501 of record NZ_CP108455.1, read on the forward strand.
ACCTCCGGGTCCCGGTTGGCGATGTCGTTGGCGCAGATGACCGCGTCGCCCGCCTTGATGGTCTGTCCGCCGATCTCGATGTCCTGAGCGGCGACCCGCCGCCGTCCCATGTGGGTGATGGACAGGTATCGCAGCAGTTCCTCGACCGCGCCCGCGACGCGCTCGGGGCTGCCGTCGCGAACGGCTGCCAGCTGCTCGGGGTTCTGGAGCAGCGCGCAGGTACCGAGGGCGATCATGTTGGCCGTCGTCTCGTGTCCGGCCACCAGCAGCAGCCGGGCCTGCTTGGCGCACTCGTCGCGAGTGCTCTGCCCGGTCACCAGATACTGCGCGGCCAGTCGGCTGAGCAGGTCGTCCCCGGGATTCTTGGCTTTCGACTCGACCAGGTCGCCCAGGTACTCGACCAGTTCCTGGGAGGCGGCGAGGGCGTCCGGCACGGAGCTGCGCGTGTCGATGATGACGGAGCTGGCCCGCTGGAAGAACCCGTGGTCCTCGTACGGGACACCGAGCAGTTCGCAGATCACCAGCGAGGGAAGCGGCAGGGCGAAGGAGGTGACCAGATCGGCCGGGGGGCCCGCCTTCTCCATGGCGTCGAGCAGGTCGTCGATGATGCGCTCGACGCGTACCCGCAGTGCTTGGGTGCGCTTGATGGTGAAGTCGCCGGTGAACCGTTTGCGCTGCTCGTTGTGTTCCGGCTCGTCCATCGTGATGAACGTGCGGTTGTGCGCGCGGGTGGCCTCGTTGCCCGCGCTCACGCTCGGATAGTTCGGCCGCTGGTTGTCCGCGCTGATGCGCTCGTCCCGCAGCAGCGAGACCTGATCGGCGTGACGTGTCACGAACCAGGCCTGCTCCCCGTTCCACAGGGTGACGCGGGACAAAGGCTCCGCTTCCTGCAGCCGGGACATCTCGGGAGGCGGGTCGAACGGACACCCGGAGGCGCGACGGGTGGTGAAGGCGGGTGCTGCGGTGGGGACCTCGGTCATCGTTGTCCTTCCACGGTGGGTCACGGTGGGGGGTGCGGGGCCGGATCAGGTGAGGGTGATCGCAGCGGCCGGACAGATCTGCGCGGCCTCTTCCACTGCCGCGTGCTGGTCGGCGGGCGGCGTGGCGTTCAGCACCACGACGATCCCGTCCTCGTCACGCTGATCGAATACTTCGGGGGCGGCGAGTACGCACTGGCCGGCAGCACAGCACTTGTCGGTGTCCACGGCGATCTGCACGTCGTTCCTCCAGGGGACTGGGGCTGGCAGGACTTGAGCAGGTGCGTTACTTAACTAAAGTAACTTCCTGTCGCGGACGGTAGTACTCCGTTCACGCACGGGGGAACCCCAAGTTCATGCATAGGGCATCTTTTTGGCCACGCCCCTTGCACCGTGCCGTGGCCCTCCCGGCCACGCCGGCCGCACACGGCGGGACCGGCGGCCTCATCGGCCGTGACCCGTCGGCGCGTAAATTGGCCCGAACGGATCCGCCCGGCGGGCCCGCGGAACGCAGTACGCCCCCGGCGTCCGTGACGTCGGGGGCGTACGCGTATGCGGTGACCGGTGCCGGTCGCTTGGGCAGTGCCGTCAGGCGCTCTGCCAGAGCCGGGTCATGACGCGGACACCGAACCGCAGCCCCTCCAGCGGCACGCGCTCGTCCACTCCGTGGAAGAGCCGGCCGTAGTCCAGGTCGTGCGGGAGCTTGAGCCCCTTGAAACCGAAGCACCGGATGCCCAGGTGCGTGAAGGCCTTGGCGTCCGTGCCGCCCGGGTTGCAGTACGGCACGGGGTGCCCGTCCGGGTCCTCCGCGCGTACCGCCGCACACATCGCGTCGACCAGCGGGCCGTCGAACGTGGTCTCCATGGCGATGTCGTGGTTGACCCACTCCCGGCTGACCGAAGGCAGCAGCAGGGCGTCGATGGCGTCGATCAGTTCCTGCTCGTGGCCGGGCAGGAAGCGGCCGTCGACACGGGCGGTGGCCCGGCCGGGGATGACGTTCGTCTGGTATCCGGCCTGGAACATGGTGGGGTTCGCCGAGTTGCGGAGCACCACCTGCATGAAGTCCGAGACCGGGCCGAGCCGGGCGAGGCTGCCCTCGATGTCGTTCTCGTCGAACTCGACACCGTACAGCCGGGCGGCCTCGACGAGCAGGGCCCGCACCGGCTCGATGAGACGGATGGGGAACGTGTGACGACCGATGCGGTTGATCGACTCGGCCAGGTCGGTGACCGCGTTCTCGTCGTTGGGCGACGAGCCGTGACCCGCCCGGCCGGTGGCCGTCAGCTCCATCCACGCCATGCCGCGCTGGGCGTTCTCGATCGGGTAGAGCCTGCGGTCGTCGTCGATCGCGAAGGAGAATCCGCCGCCCTCGCCGATCGCCTCGGTGACTCCGGCGAAGAGTTCGGGACGGTGCTCGACCAGCCAGTGGCCGCCGAACTTGCCGCCCGCCTCCTCGTCGGCGAGGAAGGCCAGCACCAGGTCCCTGGACGGGCGGATTCCGGTCCGTGCGAAGTGCCGGGCGGTGGCCAGCATCACGGCCACCGTGTCCTTCATGTCGATGGCTCCGCGGCCCCACAGGTAGCCGTCGCGGATCTCCCCGGAGAACGGCGGCACCTGCCACTCGGCGGCGTCCGCCGGGACGACGTCGAGGTGGCCGTGGACCAGCAGCGCGCCGCGCTCACGATCCGCGCCCTCGATCCGGGCGATGACGCTGGCCCGGCCGGGCGCGCTCTCGATCAGTTCCGAGTCGATGCCGACCTCCGCCAGCCGGGCCACGACCCAGTCGGCGCAGGCCCGCTCGTTGCTGATGGGGTTGGATGTGTCGAAGCGGATCAGCTCGGCGCAGAGTTCGACGACCTCGCGCTGTGCCTCTTCGGAAGCGGGGATCGGCTCCGTGCTGATCGGGTCGGGGTCAGGGGTGTTCATGCCGCTCCCACGGGGGTGTTGGTGTCGTGAACGGGGAGTTCCGGGGTGGTCTCCACGGCGGAGGTGCCGTACGGCTTGATCCAGCCCAGCAGGCCGAGTCCCGCGTACAGCACGAAGGCGGTGATCAGTGAGTTGAGCGCCGGGATGCCGCCGTCGTAGAACTTGCCGACGCAGAACGCCGCCACCCAGATGACCAGGGACATCGGGACCCAGGTGGGCGAGCTGGTGGGCAGGGTCTGCGCCTCGCGGGTCTCGTCCAGCGGCTTGCGCATCCGCCGGACGATCCAGTACTCGGCCACGATGATGCCGCCGATGGGCGGAATGGCGACGCCCAGCAGGGACAGGAAGTCCGTGAAGTGCGTCATGATGCCGACCGCCGACAGCAGGGTGCCCGCCAGGCCCAGCACGATGGTGACCGCGCCGCGGTGCAGACGCTTGCCGAAGACGACCTGGAAGAAGTTGACGACGCCGAGCGAGGAGCCGTACAGGTTCCAGTCGTTGACCTTGGCGGTCGACATCAGCACGACGATCACGCCGATCGCGCCCGAGGTGCTCAGCACGATGTGCGAGACCTGGTTGCTCTTGACGAGGTGGCCCAGGAGCACGCCGGTCATGCCGACGATGTACTCCGAGAGGATCATCGACGAAGCGCTCTGCAGGAAGACGTGCGAGCCCTTCTTGTTGAAACGGGTCATCTCGGGGGCGACGATCGCACCGGTCATGAACCCGCCCGCGATGGCGGTGGCCGCCACTGCCAGCGAGATCGGCTCGCCGGGCGGCGGCGAGTGGACCAGGTCCGTGAAGGAGTGCTTGGTCAGGGTGGAGATGACCGACCAGGCGACCAGCGCGAAGAAGAGCGGCGTGACGATCTTGGCGAAGACGGCCATGTACTTGAAGCCGAAGATCACCAGCACCGTGACGGCCAGTCCGGCCACCACGCACCACATCCAGGACGGGCCTCCCACCAGGGAGGAGACGCTGTCACCGAAGATCGTGTTCTGTACGCCGAACCAGCCCACCAGGCTGACCGCGATGACGAAGCTGACCAGGGCGGAGCCGTTGCGGCCGAAGCCGACCCAGCGGGTGAGCAGCGGGGTCGCCAGTCCTTCGCGCATTCCGGCCAGGCCGATCGCGAAGATCACGATCTCCAGCGTCACCGCGCCCAGGGTGAAGGCGAGGAAGGCGTTACCGAAGGTCATCCCCACGCCGATGGTGGCGCCGAGCGTGAACTGCGAGATCGAGCCGGACTGGGCCAGCCACTGGAGCAGCATGCTCCCGAAGCCGAAGCGCTTGTCACGCGGAACGCGGGAGAGCGCGTAGTCGTCGCTTCCGATACCTGTGGTGTCCTCGGCAGCGGGTGGTGAAGTTGCCATTTATGACTCCCGTGACGGGTGGCCGAGGGTCTGCAGATGCGTCAGTGACCCGTAGCGGTTGACGAGGTTGTCGAACTCCCCCACGTCGTGGAAGTCCAGTTGGCCACCGCCGAAGACCTTGGCGGTCTCGACGGCGAACCGTGCGGCGGACGCGATGTCCGTCTCGTGGCTGGCGCCCGTCTGGCAGCCGGGAACCGCGGCGGCCGACGTGATCGCGAGTCCGACGACCGGGGCGGCGGTTGCCGTCGCGGGCTGGAGGATCGAATTGATGTGGTGTGCACCATTACCGTACGGAGTGATGTCCTGTGTCGTCACGGGGTAAGTGACCAACGGCTCACCCGTCACGACGGCCAGCAGCTCACCGAGCTGCTCGCTCACCCGCAGGACCCAGCCCTCCTTGACCGTGGGAGAGAGGGCGAGTCCCTTGTGGTTGATGATCCGGTTGCCCTTGGTGGTGTCGATGGAGAGCACGGCCTCCATGTCATCGGTCACCTCGTGGCGGTTCATCGTGGCGATGTCCACGGGCGAGCCCATGAACGGCACCGGGTCGTGCGGCTCGGTGGGCGCGCTGGGGCAGACGTGCGTGGCGACGATCACGTCACCGGGCAGGACGTCGCCCCGGCGGTGCATGTCGAGCAGTTTGGCGGCGGTGGCCAGCGCGGCGGCGGCGCCGTCCGCGTCCGAGACCAGTCCGGTCACCTCGGGCCGGGCGCCGACTCCACCGAGGCGGCCGACCACACCGAGGGTGCGGGCCGTGCCGCCCGAGGTGCGGCCCCGGCTGCCGGGGATGCGGATCTGTACGAAGTCGGTGGAGCCCCGCTCACCGGCCACCGTGGTGACCCGGGCCCCCGAGCCCTCGGAACCGGCTACGGCGTCGAGGTACTCGACGACGCGCTTGCCGTCGGCCGCGGGATCGTCCAGCAGATCCACGATGTCCAGGACGTACTTCAACATGGGGGGCCTTTCTCGCTACGTCAGCACCCGCTGAGTTCCGGTAGGTGCTTCCGGGGGGTGCTGACAGCAGATTCGGGATCCGATAGCGTTGAGCGCAACTGTTTCCCTCTATTTGCAATTCGGGTCTGGATGGTGAGATGACGTTGGCCGAGATCGATCTGGACCGGCGCAAGCCCGCAGGGGCACTGCAGACCGTCGACCGGGCACTGCTCGTCCTGCTGGCCTTCGAGCGGACCCGACCCGACTGGGGCGTCACCGAGGTGGCGAGCGAGTTCGGCTGGGACACCTCCGTCGCGCAGCGGCTGCTGTCGACGCTGGCGGGCCGCGGTTTCCTGGTCTCCGACCCCGCGACCCGGCGCTACCGGATCGGTCCGGCCGTGCTGCGGCTGAGCCGGCAGTGGGAGCGCTCGGGCTCGCTGGAGCTGCTGGCCGGCCCGGTGCTGGAGGAGCTGTGCCGCACCACCGGCGACACCGTGCTGTTCTGCCTGCCGGACAGCTACCACATGCGCTGCGTGGCGGCGGAGGAGGGCGAGGCCGGGCCGCTGCGGTACTACCCGCTGGTCGGTGAGCTGTATCCGGCGCACGCGGGCGCCACCAGCAAGTCGTACTACGCGTTCCTCCCCGACGAGCAGCGGCACCGCCTCTTCCGCGCCCGCCCGATGGCCCGCTTCACCGACCGCACGGTCACCGACGCCGACGAGTTGGAGCGGGAGTTCCTGCGTATCCGCGCCCAGGGGTACGCGTGGACGGTCGGCGAGTACGACCGCGGAATCGCCACCGTCGCCGTCCCGGTGTTCCTCGGCCGGGAGCCGTACGGCAGCCTCAGCCTGGGCGGGGCCGAACAACTCTTCGCGCAGGGACCCGAGTCCCGGCTCGACAGCCTCCGGCAGGCGGCCCAGCTCCTGGAGAAGCGGCTCACCCACCCGCCCCAGCGCACCCGCCGCCCGCGCACCTGACCCCCTTTTTTCCTCCCGCTACAACACCTGTCCCCTCGCTGAGAAAGCACCACCGTGAATCTGCTGCTTCTTTCCAACTCCACCCAGCACGGCCGTGGTTACCTGGAACACGCCCTGGACACCGTCACCGGGTTCCTGCCCCGGGGCGCCCGACTGGCCTTCGTCCCCTACGCCCTGGCCGACCACGACACGTACACGGCGCGGGTGCGCGGCGCCCTCGAACCGGTCGGCATCACGGTGCGCGGTGTCCACGAGAACGCCGACCCGGTGGCCGAACTGGCGGCCGCGGACGCCGTGTTCATCGGTGGCGGCAACTCCTTCCGGCTGTTGAGCGCGCTGTACCGTACGGGGCTGCGCGAGGCGGTGCGCGACGCCGTGCGCGGCGGGCTGCCCTACATGGGCGCCAGCGCGGGCACGAACATGGCCGCGCCCACGCTCCGCACCTCCAACGACATGCCCATCGTCCAGCCGCCGTCCTTCGAGACGCTGGGCCTGGTCCCGTTCCAGATCAACCCGCACTACCTCGACCCGGATCCGGGCAGCACGCACAAGGGCGAGACCCGCGCGGAGCGCCTGACGGAGTTCCTGGAGGACAACGACGTCCCGGTACTCGGACTGCGCGAGGGAAGCTGGCTCCGGGTGACCGGGGCCGAGGCCCGGCTGGCCGGGGAGCGTCCGGCGCGCCTGTTCACGCGGGGCGAGCCCGCCCGGGAGCTCCCGGTGGGCTCCGACGTGTCCGCGCTGCTCGGCACGGAACCGCACTTCGACTCACCGGTGGCGTAACCACGGCCGCCGGGGCCGGGCCGCCGTCCGGGCGGCCCGGCCCCGGGGCCGTTCCGTCTCAGCCCGCGGTGTGCACCACTTCCCCGCCCACCACCACGATCTGGGCGACGGTTCCCGGGGTCCGCTCGATGGGCAGGCCGAGGATGTCCCGGGAGAACACGGCGAAGTCGGCCAGCTTGCCGACCGTCAGCGAACCCCGCTCGTGCTCCAGGAAGTTGGCGTAGGCGGAGCCCATCGTGTAGCCGTGCACCGCGGTCCGTACGTCCACCGTCTCCTCGGGTATCCACGCCGGGCCGCCGGACAACGGCCGCCGGGTGACGGCGGTGTAGATGCCGACCATGGGGTCCATCTCCGCGACGTTCCAGTCGCTGGAGAAGGCCAGCACGGTACCGGCCTCGTGCAGGGAGCGCATGGGCCATGCCTTGTGCCAGCGTTCCTCGCCGACGTTCTCCGCCCAGTCCTGGCCGGGGCCGGCGATCTCCGGCGCGCAGTGCCGGGGCTGCATGCAGGCCACGACGTCGAGCGCCGCGAAGCGCGGGAGGTCCTCGGGGTCCAGGCATTCGACATGGACGACCTGGTGGCGGGCGTCCCGGGGGCCGTTGACGGCGCGGGCCTGCTCGATGGCGTCCAGTACGGTGCGGATGCCACGGTCGCCGGTGGCGTGCACGAAGCACTGGAAGCCACGGGCGTCGAGCGCGGTGAGCAGGTCCGCGAACTCCTCGGGCGGGTAGAAGGTGTCGCCCCGGTGGTGGGCGCACCCTGCGTAGGGCTGGAGCATGGCGGCGGTGCGCGGCTCCACCACGTCGTCGATGTAGAGCTTGAGCGGTCCCAGCCGCAGCCGGTCGTCGGCGTGTTCGCGCGCCGCCGCCGCGAAGTCGTCGAGGTCCGCGCCGGTGGTGCCACGCGGGTGGAAGAGGGCGGCGACGATCCTCGAACGCAGCCGCCCCTCGGCGCGGGCGCGCTCGAACAGGGGCAGGTCGTCGAGGGAGTTCTGCGGTTCGACGACGGTGGTGATACCGAAGCTGATGGCGTCGTCGAGCGAGGCGGCGAGGCGCTGGTACTGGCGGTCCGGGGAGGCCCAGGGCACCCCGAGGGCGTGCAGGGCGCGGTATCCGTCGCGCGAGAGCCCCTTGACCGCGAAGTCGGTGAAGAAGCCGGTCGGTTCGCCGGTCGCGGGGTCCGTCCTCGCGGTGCCGAACGGCAGGTCCGGCTGGGCCGCGGTGACACCGAGCAGCCGCAGGGCGGCGGTGTTGAGCCAGACGGTGTGGACGTCGTAGCTGAGGACGAACGCGGGGGTGTCCCCGGTGGCCGGGTCGAGATCGCGGGCGGTGGGCATCCTGCCGTCCGGGACGGCGGAGTAGTCGAAGGCTTCGGCCTCGATCCACGTGGCGTCGGGATTCGCTGCGCGCCAGCGGAGGATGCGGGCGTGGATCTCCTCCAGTGACTGCGCTCCGGCCAACTGGACGCAGGCGTCGTCCGAGCCCAGCCGGACATGGTTGTGGGCGTCGATGAACCCGGGCAGCACCAGGCGCCCTTCTCCTTCGATGACCTGGGTGTCCGGCCCGATCCACGCCGCGGCCCCCTCGTCGTCACCGATCCAGGCGATGCGCCCGTCGCGCACGGCGAGCGCCTCGGCCCGGGGCAGGCCGGGGTCGACGGTGTGGATCCGGGCTCCGCGCAGAACGAGTGTCGCGGCCGGGGCGGAGGGGGTGCGAGGTGTCATCTGTGGTGCTCCTGCGTGGTTCTTGTCGGTGGGGCATCGGAGTGCGGTGCGGGCTCGACTGCCCGCGTTCCGCAGGGAGTTCAGGCCTGTTTCCGGTACGGCTTCGTCGTGCGGCGGGCGAGCGCCCAGTAGAGGAGGCCGGAGACGGGCGCGCCGAGGGCAGTGAGGTCCATTCCGCCCAGCGGCGCCACCCACGGGCCGGTCCACAGGGCGCTGTCACAGGTGAGCGCGGCGAAGGTCATCCCGCCGAGGAGGGCGACGATTCCCGGGGCGTGCCAGCCCGCGCGGTACCAGTACGCGCCGTCGCGCCCGCCGTGCAGGGCGTCGCTGTCGTAGTGGCAGCGCCGCAGCAGCATGTCGGCGAGGAAGACGCCGCCCCACGGGGCGAACACGATGACCAGCAGGGAGAGGAACGAGAGCAGCGATTCGGTGAAGTCGAGTACGAACAGCGCGGCCAGCGAACCCAGCGCGGTGACGGCGGCGCTGATGAGGATGGCCTTGGCGCGGCTCCAGGGGATGCCGAGCACTTGCAGGTTAAGGCTGGAGGAGTACAGCGTGATGATCGAGTTGGTGACCGATCCGCCGAGTACCAGCACGAGGAACACCGGCTGGAACCACACCGGGAGAAGCTTCTGGGTTCCGGCGACGGCGTCGCCCAGGTCCGCCTGGGTGGCTGCCGCGGCCCCGGCGATGCCGAGGACCACGGAGGAGACGAAGCCGCCCGCCGCGCCGTTGAGGGTGAGGGAGCGCAGCGTGGTGGTGCGCGGCAGGTAGCGGGTGTAGTCGGCGGGCATGGGCACATAGCTGAACGGCCCGGCCAGCGTCACCACGAAGGCCAGGGACCAGCCGGTGGCGCCGCCGGGAAGGCTGGGCGCCGAGGTGTCGGTACCCGGCAGCAGGAAGACCAGCAGGGCGGCGAAGCCGATGGCCAGCACGTAGGCCATCCACCGCTCCGCCCACTGCACCGTGGCATGACCCCACAGGGCCACCACGAACGTCAGCAGAAGGGTGAGCAGCAGGGCGACGGCGCGAGCGGCGTTGCCGTGCCAGCCCAGTGAGGCGCAGCAGGCCGCCAGGGCGAGGGCTCCGACGACGGTGTTGACGATGGTGTAGCCGATGCTGACGATCCAGTTCAGCAGTCCGGCCGGCCAGTTGCCGCGTACGCCGAAGGCCGCGCGTGAGATCACCAGCGTGGCGGTGCCGGTACGGACGCCGCTCAGGCCCGCGGCGCTGATGGCGAGGAACGTCAGGCCGCCGGCGACCACGACCAGGACGGCCTGCCAGAAGGAGAGGCCGAAGGAGACCGCGAGGGCTCCGTTGATGACGTAGGTGAACGTCAGGTTGGAGCCGAACCACAGCCAGAACAGGTCCCGGGCGCCTCCGTGCCGCTCGGCGTCCGGGATCGGGTCGATGCCGTGTTCCTCCACCTGGAAGACGTCGTCGGCGGCCGGGGCGCCGCCGACCGCGGGCGGGTGCTCCCCCACTCCTTCGCGCCGCGCTGTGCTCGTCCCGCCGGCCATACGCCGCCGCCTGTCCCGCGACCCGTGTCGCGCATTTGAATGGTGTTCTAAACTCTTGAACGTCATTCAAGATGGAGGCAGCTCCCCTCGGCCGTCAACCCCTTGACGGCAATTCACAGAGATAGGCTCGGCTCCGCAGGCGCCGGGGCACGGGGCGCCGGGAACAGAAGGAGCGGGACCAGGTGGCAGGGGCGGCGGCACAGCGGCACTCGGCACGCGGCGGCGAGGAGTTGCGCGTACGCATCGTGCGGGAGGCCACGACGGTCATCGCCGAGGAAGGGCTGGCCACGCTCACCATGTCCGCCCTCGCCAAGCGCCTGAACACCAGCGGCGGCCATCTGCTGTACTACTTCGACAGCAAGGACCGGCTCCTCCTGGAGGCGCTGCGCTACAGCGAGAACGCCCTCACCGAGGAGCGCCGGGCCCTACTCAGGAAGCGGGTCACGCCACGACGGCGCCTCGACCTGTTCCTCCAGCTCTATCTGCCCACCGGTCCGCGCGATCCGCGCTGGATGCTCTGGATCGAGCTCTGGGCGCGCACCGGCTCCGACGAAGCCCTGCGCCCCGCCCAGGAGGAGATGGACGCGGCCTGGCAGCAGGATCTCCGGTCCATCCTGCTCAAGGGAGTGGAGCGCGCGGAGTTCGCCCCGGCCGATGTCACCGAGCAGGCGTCCCAACTGCTCGCCCTGCTGGACGGCCTGAGCACCCGTGTCGTCCTGGGGCAGGGCGGGACGGACAGCCGTCAGGCCCTCGCCACGGCCCGCGCCGCCGCCGTACTGCTGGTACCGGGCGCCGGTCCGCGGCACGGCGAGTGACAGGATGAGCAGCCTACCGACGGGAAAGGTGCCACGACATGGCGGTCGTCCACAGGACCACACTGACCCCTACGAAGCTGGAGCTCCTCGCCTCCTGGCTCCCTGAGCAGTCCTGGTACCGCGGCAGCGGGCACCAGCCGGAACTGACCAAGGCCGGCGGTTTCCGGCTCGACGATCCGCAGGGCGAGGTCGGGATCGAGTTCATGGCGGTCACCGACGATTCCGGCGACGGGCCGGTGACGTACCAGGTACCGCTCACGTACCGCGGCGCGCCCCTGGACGGGGCCGACCACGCTCTCATCGGCACCTCGGAGCACGGGGTGCTGGGACAGCGGTGGGTGTACGACGGAGCCCACGACCCGGTTCTCGCCGCCCAGTTGTTCGCTCTCGTCGTGGGCGCGGCCGAGCCGCAGGCACAGAACGCGAGCAACAGCCCCGACCCGACCGTCACCAGTCGGCGCGCCGGGTCCTGCCCCACCTCGGCGACCGGGCCCACGGCGGTGGCCGACGGGCCGGACGCCACCGAGATCGGCATGCGCACCCCTGCCGGACCGGGTCGGCTGACCCTCCGCGTGAACCGCGTCCTCCGGCCGGAGCAGCCGGGACGGCCGGGACAGGACGGCTCGTCCGACAGCGCGGCCGGGTCGCTGGGACAGGTCAGCGCCGAGTGGCTGCTGCCGGACGGCACCAGGGCACGCGGGCTGTTCGCCGTCGTCCAGGACTGATCAGGTCGGTCCTCAAGCCGTGAAGCCCACGTGCACGTGGTCGTGGTGGGTGTTGTCGGTGAAGAACTGACCGGCCGTCGCACCCCCGGAGAGCTGGACCGGGCCGCCGACGTTGTACGAGCCGGCCGCCGCCGCGTCCCGCATGAAGGACTCGATCAGCCGGCGTGACGTGGCCGGGTCGACGACCATGTGCCCGTCGATCTGCCATACGTCGAAGGCCCGGCCCAGCGGATGGTCGCTGGGCCGGTTCGTGCCGAACACGTCCAGCGGGTGGCCGGAGCGGATCACGCTGACGTACATCCGATAGGTGCCGGCCAGCCGCAGCAGCGCCTGCAGGACGGTCGGGTGGATGTGCCCGCTGCGGATGTCGGCCTCGGCCGCGGGGGGCAACGTGATCCGCGGGTTCGCCAGCACACGCTGTGCGGCCGAGGGCAGCGACGCCACCGCCGCGCCGGGTCGCGCCGGGTGGAGCGCGGTCACCTTCCAGTGGGGCTGCGCCCGGCTCAGCCGTACGTCGACGGTCGTGCCACCGGCATGACCGGGTGTCCACTGGCGGCAGACCACCAGCACGCTGGCCGAGTCGCTGAGGATGCCGCCGTACTGCGCGTCGATCACCTGGAGTGCGGCCTCGTTCGCGCCCGGCAGCAGCGGTCCCGCCTGGTCCACCAGGGACGGCGCCGCTCCCAGCGCGGCCACCCGCTTCTTCGCCGCGGTCGCGCCGCCCTCTCCGGCGCCCCAGGCGCCGATCGCCTCCACGACCTGTACGGCGCGCAGCTTCACCGCGGGGTCCACGTCGGCGCGGTCCGGGCGCCAGGGCGTGGTCGCGGGCAAGGAGGAACGAGAGGACGGGGACGGGGACGAAGCCCGGCCGGGGCCCGCAGCCGTCCGGGGGTCTCCGGAGCATCCGGCCGCGCCCAGTCCCACGGCTCCCGTGACCAGACCTCCGGCGCCGAGCAGCACCGCGCGTCGGCCGAGTGGTTGTCCCATGCGATGCCCCGATCTCGTTCCGGCCTGTCCGGCACCAGCCTGCGGGACCACCGGGCGCGGCGCATGCGGGGCGCGGCGGACGTGGTGTCCGCCCCGGGAACCGGCTCGGATCGGATCGGCCCTACTCGGCTCGGGTCAGAACGGGACGGTGAGCTGGGCCCGGACGTGCGCGCGCAGCACGCCCGCCATGTCCGTCGTGCATCCGCTGAGGAGCCACTGCACCTGGAGTCCGTCCATCAGCGCGATCAGTTGCTGCGCCGCCACTTCGGGCGCGATGCCGGGCCGCAGCGCGCCCGCGTCGTGCGCCTGCCCGTACGCGAGTACCGCTCCCTCCACCGAGGTCCGGTAACGCCGCACGAAGTACGCGTGGGCGGGGTGGTCGGCGGCCGTCGCCTCCGCGGCGAGCACCGAGAACAACTCGACGATCCCGCGGCGCCCCGCGTTCAGCTCGGCCAGATCGGCCATCCTGCGCAGCCGGTCGACGCCGGTCGGGCTGCCGAGCGACATCCACTCGCCGTCGACCTCGTCGCGGTGTTCCAGGACCGCGAGCAGGAGCGATTCCTTGGTCGGGAAGTGGTGCAGCAGCCCGGGGTGGGAGATACCGCAGCGGGTCGCGATCGTGCGCAGTGACGCTCCCCGGTAACCCGCCTCGCCGAACATGGCCATGGCGTGGTCGAGGATCTCGCGCCGTTTCGCACGGCCCTTCGCGTAGCCGCGCCGCTCTTCAGCGGTCACTCGTCACTTCCCGGGTCTCGTCGGACTGCGTCGCCGAACAGATTCGCACACCGGAATACTTACCACTTGGTCGGTATGGTGCGTACCGTGGACCGTCGCGGCCAGCGGGAGCCGTGCCCCGCCCCCTGGGCCGCGTCTCCCGTTGTCCCGCCCGACGAGCAGGACAACGACGTTGCGAAAGGAATCCCTGTGGCCCCCTCCCTGCCCTACCTCGACCCCGCGCTGCCCGTCGCCGAGCGGGTCGACGACCTCCTCGGCCGTATGACGCTGCCGGAGAAGACCGGACAGATGCTCCAGTTGAACGCCAAGGACGGGGTGCGGCACCTCATCGAGGACCTGCACGTGGGGTCGATCCTGCATGCCCCGCCGGACCGCGTTCTGGAAGCCGCCGAGCTGACCGGCCGGACCCGTCTGCGTATCCCGCTGCTCGTCGCGGAGGACTGCATCCACGGGCACTCCTTCTGGGAGGGCGCCACGATCTACCCCACCCAGCTCGGTATGGCCGCGACCTGGGACCCGGCGCTCGTCGAGCGCATCGCGAGGGCGACGGCCGTCGAGGTCGCGTCGACCGGTGTGCACTGGACGTTCTCCCCGGTGCTGTGCATCACGCGCGACCTGCGCTGGGGCCGGGTGAGCGAGACCTTCGGCGAGGACCCGTACCTCATCGGGGAGTTCGCCTCGGCCATGGTGCGCGGCTACCAGGGCGACGGGCTCGCCGACCCGACCGCGATCCTGGCGTGCGCCAAGCACTTCGCGGGCTACTCCGAGACCCAGGGCGGCCGGGACGCCAGCGAGGCCGACCTCTCCCGGCGCAAGCTCCGTTCCTGGTTCCTGCCTCCGTTCGAGCGGGTCGCCCGGGAGGGCTGCCGTACGTTCATGCTCGGGTACCAGTCGATGGACGGCGTCCCGATCACGGTGAACAACTGGCTGCTGAACGACGTGCTGCGCGGCGAGTGGGGCTACACCGGGACCCTGGTGACCGACTGGGACAACGTCGGCCGCATGGTGTGGGAGCAGCGGGTGTACGCCGACTACCCGCAAGCAGCCGCGGCAGCGGTCCGCGCGGGCAACGACATGGTGATGACGACGCCGAAGTTCTTCGCCGGGGCGCAGGAGGCGGTCGCCCGGGGCGCGCTCGACGAAGCGGCGATCGACGCGGCGGTCCGCCGCATCCTGACCCTGAAGTTCGAGCTGGGTCTCTTCGAGGACCCGCGCCGCCCCGACCCCGCCCGGCAGGCCGAGGTCATCGGCAGCGCCGAACACACCGCGCTGAACCTGGAGGCGGCCCGCCGCTCACTGGTCCTGCTGACCAACGACGGCACGCTGCCCCTCACCGGAGGGTCCGGTTCCGGAGGGGTGGTCGCCGGGGCCGGCTCCGGGCCGCGGACGATCGCCGTCGTCGGGCCGAACGCCGACGACCCGCACACCCAACTCGGCGACTGGGCGGGCGCGTCGGGCCAGGCGGACTGGCTGCCGGACGGTCACCCGCGCGCGATGATCAGGACCGTGCTCGACGGATTCCGTGCCCACTCCCCCGCGGGCTGGACCGTCTCGCACGCGCGGGGCGCCGACATCCTCACGGTGGGCCCGGATCCGGAGGGCGCGTTCTTCCCCGACGGCCAGCCCCGGCCGGACGTCGTCGTCCCCGCGGAACCGGACGAGACCCTGATCGGTGAGGCCGTCGCCGCGGCGCGGGCCGCCGATTACACCGTCGCCGTCGTCGGCGACCGTATCGAGCTGGTCGGCGAGGGCCGGTCCACCGCGACCCTGGAACTCGTCGGCGGGCAGGTCGCGCTGCTGGACGCGCTGGCCGCGACGGGCACACCGCTCGTCGTCGTGGTCATCAGCTCCAAGCCGCTGGTGCTCCCGCCCTCCGCGCTGGGCGCGGCGGCGATCGTGTACGCCTTCAACCCGGGCATGCAGGGCGGGCGGGCGGTGGCCGAACTGATCCTCGGCCTCGTCGAACCGTCGGGGCGTCTGCCCGTCTCCTTCGCACGGCACGCGGGGCAGCAGCCGACGTACTACAACCAGGTGCGCGGACAGCACGGCACCCGGTACGCCGATCTCACGCAGCATCCGGCGTTCGTGTTCGGAGAAGGGCTGAGCTACACGACCGTCACCTACACCGGTCTCGAAGTCCGGACGCCCACCCTCGGGGCGGACGACACGCTGCACGCCCGTGTCACGGTCCACAACACGGGCGAACGGCCCGCACGGGAGACCGTGCAGGTCTACGTGAGCGACACCGTCACCTCGGTGACCTGGGCCGAGAAGGAGCTGAAGGCCTATCAGCAGGTGACACTCGCCCCCGGTGAGTCACGCGAGGTCGTCATCGAACTGCCGGTCTCCTCGTGCTCGCTGGTGGACTCCGAGGGCCGTCGCGTCGTCGAGCCCGGCGCCTTCGAGCTGCTCGTCGGCCCCTCGTCACGCGACGAGTCCCTGCTGCGGGCGGGCTTCACCGTGAAGGGCTGAGACCTGCGGACGGGTCAGGAGAACAGCGGACGCCACGCGATCCGCCAGTGCGGACCGATACCGGGGGCGAACAGCTCACCCGTCGGCGAGATGCGTCTGGCGTCCGGAGAGAGGACGAACGGCAGGGGGAGATAGGACCTCCCGTTCTTCGGCTGGCGTACCCGGGTCTCCACCGTGTACGCGGCCGAGTCCTCCGGGTGGACGTAGACGGCGTCGTACGGCTCGCCCTCCCCCCGGCCTGCGGCGGCTTCCTCTTCCCGGGTCGGGATCCGCGGTGCGTGGCCGCCGAGCATCGCGACGGCGCGTGCCTCGTACCCGTCGGCCAGGATGTTCGCCACCGGACACAGGCCGTCGGCGCCGTGGTCCACCGCGGCCCGAGCGGCGTCGACGGCGTCCCTGGCGGTGGCGGCGAACTCGTCGCGCAGCGGTGAGGTGTTGTCGACCGCGGCGCCGAGGGCCAGCCGGGCGGTGTCGAGGGCGAGGAGCGCCGCGCGGCCGGGGGCGGCGCCGACCGCGGCCTCCGCCGCGATGTCGGCGGCCGTTCGCCCCGCCGCGTCCCTGACCTCGGCGCCCCCGTAGGCGACAGCGCGAGTGGCAGCGCTTGCGGCGCGCGCGAGGTGGCGGGCCCTCGCCTGCTCGTCGGGTTCGGCGGGCCCGTCCACCGGTCCGTCCCCGAACTCGTCGGGACCCGTGGGGAGAAGCGTGCTCATCGGTGTACCTCCGGCGTCCGCGGGGCGCGGCCCGTGCGCCGTACCCCATCCGGCCACGGTCTGCCGACGCGGACCGGCCACAGGTATTCGGAGCTGATGCGGTGCCGGATTGGCCGCATCCGCAGCCGGTTCGCGGAGCGCCGGGGCGAGCGCCGCTACGGCGTCGGTGCCGCCTCGGCCACCAGGTGTCGCAGGTTCGATTTCGGCCGCGCGCGGAGTGCGCAATTCCCCCTGGCCCCGCCCGTAACGGAGAATTGACAATACTCGGACAGCGATACCCACTCCGTGCGAGATCGGCTCGGCTACAGTCGGCTCACCGCCCTGCAGCGTAAGAGTCGAATGTCCACTCCGCAGCGGGACCGTCTCCCGGATCAGCGCATTCGCCCCCGGTTCAGGCAACACGTTCCGGGGCCCGGCCGGCTTGTCACAGTGAACGTGCCGTACGCGGCGCGGACGACAGGGGGAACCCATGAGCCCGGACAGCACCATCACGCACCTGGTCGGAGCCGCCGCGATCATCCTGGTCGTGGCCAACGGAGCGGGCCTGCTGGCCCGCAGACTCGGACAGCCGTCCATCGTGGGCCAGTTGACAGCCGGCATAGCCATCGGTCCCAGTCTGCTGTCCCAACTCCCTTCCTCCGTGGGCCGGATGCTGTTCCCCGCGGAGATCACCCCCATGCTCACCGCCCTGAGCCAGGTCGCCCTCGTGCTGTTCCTGTACTTCGTCGGGTACGAACTGGACCTCCGTCTGCTGCGCGGCCGGTCCCGCACCACGCTGACGGTGGCGTTCGCGGCGTTCGCCGTGCCCATTGCGGTGGGTGGGGGCGCCGCGCTGCTGTTCCACGGCACGCTGGAGAAACTCGGCCTCCCGCACGACGTGCCGGTGCGTTCGACACTCTTCCTGGCAATCGCGTTGTCGATCACGGCCGTTCCGGTGCTGGTCGTCGTGGTGCGCGAGTCCGGGCTGGCCGGCACGGTGCCCGGCGTCATCGCCGTCTCGGCTGCCGGGCTGATCGACATCCTGGGGTGGACGGTCCTGGTCGGCATCCTCCTGGGAACCGGCGACCGGTCCGGAATGGCGATGCCGGTGCGTCTGGCCCTGCTGCTGGTGACGGCCGTGGTGATGGTCTGGCCCGCGCGCCTGCTGCTGCGCTGGTTCATGCGGCGTCCCGGCGTCAGCCAGGGGCCGCGGCTGGCGGTACTGATCGGTTTCGCCTTCACCGGCGCCTGGGCGACCAGCGCACTCGGCCTGCACGTGATCTTCGGGGCACTGCTCGCCGGAGTGGTCACGCCGCGCGAGCAGGACGGCACCCCCGACCCGGAGTTGGTGCGCTCGCTGGAGGGTGTCGGGTCGCTGCTGCTGCCGTTCTTCTTCGTGGTCTCCGGCCGGAGCGTGAGTGTCGGCGCCCTGACCGGTACCGCAGTGGCCGCCTTCGTGGTCGTCACGGTGCTCGCGGTGGTCGCCAAGGTGGGCTCGGGCGCACTGGCGGCGCGCGCGTGCCGTCTGGACAAGCGGACCTCGGTGACGGTCGGGATCCTGCTCAGCACCCGGGGTCTGACCGAGTTGATCGCCCTCAACGCCGGTCTCCAGGCGGGCCTGTTGAGCGGTCCTCTCTACACCGTTCTCGTCCTCATGGCCATCGCCACCACGCTGCTCACCCAGCCACTGCTGATCCTTTCCCGCCGCATCCGAGCGGCCGACACCGACCCGCACACCTCGGCGGACCCGGTATCGGCGGGCGTCCGCTGACGCCCGGGAGACATTCGGTCGTCAGCGTGTTGCGGGCAAGCCTCAGGTCAGGACCATCCACCGTCGGCCGTCGATGAGTTCCCGTGCGGCATCGAGGTGGCCCGCGTGGCACGCGGTCTCGGTGATGACGTGCAGCAGGACGTCCCTGAGGGTGTGCAGGTGCGGCTCGCCGAAGAGATGCCGGGGCCACCAGACCAGGGGCGTGTCCGCGGTCGCAGCGGTGACGACGGTGTCCGCGAGGTGTGCCTCCGCGCGGTACCGGTCGAGGACGTCGACGGCCCGGACGTCCGGCTCCACCTGCCAGGCGTTGTCGATCTCGTCCAGCGCCCCGATGACCTCCTGGTCGCCGAAGGCCACCGCACGGAACCAGAATCGCTCGACGTCGAGGGCGAGGTGCTGGACGAGGCCCAGGCAGCTCCACCCGGAAGGCAGTACCGGTCGGCGCAGGCCGTCCGCGTCGAGTCCGTCGAGGATGCCGAGGACATGGCGCCGCTGCCCGTCCAGGACCGAGAGCAGTGTCCGGATCTCCGGATCCGGTGCCGAGGTCAGGTGGGCCGTGTCGGATGCGTCGGTGTGCTTCACCGTACAGAGGATCTACGAACGGGCCCGGCCCTGTACAGAGGCCGCCCGGATCTTCTGCCGACGACGGCGCCCGGCCCGGTGAGGACGGGATCGTACGGGCGCGCGCACGGGCGCGGCATGACGGAGGCCGACGGCTCCTCGCACACGAGCGCTCACGCCGGTGCGAGGGCGGCCGGCTTCAGCGCAGGTGCACGGGGAGCGATTCGATGCCGTACACGATCGACAGCTTGCGGAAGGTCAGGTCCTGCGGCGGGACGGCGAGGCGCAGGTGAGGGAACCTGCGCACCAGGGCCGGGTAGGCGGCGCGCAGTTCCATCCGGGCGAGTTCGGCGCCGATGCAGCGGTGGATTCCGTAACCGAAGGCGAGGTGCCCGGTGGTGTCGCGGTGCGGGTCGAAGCGTCCGCCGTCCGCGGTGTACGACGGATCACGGTTGGCGCCGCTGAGCGAGCAGAGCACCATGTCGCCGCGCGGGATGACCTGTCCGGCTATCTCGATGTCCTGCCGGGCGAACCGGGGGAAGGCGATCTGTACCGCGGTGAGATAGCGCAGCACCTCCTCGACGAACGGCGCGGTCAGCGCGCCGTCGGTCCGTATTCGCCGGAAGAGGTCCTCGTCCCGCAGCAGGACGAGCGAGCCGAGAGCGAGGGTGCTGGCGGTGGTCTCGAACCCGCCGGTGAGCACACCGTCGGCGAGGCCGGCGAGTTCCTCGTCGTCGACGTTGTCGCCGTGCTCGCGCACGATCATGCCGAGCAGACCGTCGCCCGGCTCGGCGCGCTGCTTCTTGACGACGTCCCGGAAGTAGGCGAGCGAGGCCGACATGGCGCCGAAGGGCGCACGCGATCCGGCGGCGAGGTCGAAGCGGTCCATGGCCAGCTGCTGGAAGTCGTGGCGGTCCTCGTACGCCACGCCGAGCAGTTCACAGATCGTCAGGGACGGGATCGGCAGCGCGAATTCCTGCACCAGGTCGACGGGCCCCTGCCGGGCGTCCATCGCGTCGAGGCGCTCCTCCACGATGGCGTCGATCCGGGGGGCGAGGCGCCGCAGCCGGCGCATAGTGAACTCGGGGGTGAGGATGCGGCGCAGCCTGGTGTGTACGGGGGGATCGCTGAACCCGAGTCCGCCGGGCGTCTGTTCCGCCGTCACGCGGGCATTCGCGGCGAGGTGGGCGAAGTCCGTGCTGAAGGCGTCGGCCGCGCCGAGGACGGCTCTCGACTCCTCGTAACCGGTGACGATCCAGGCGTCCATGCCGAACGGCAGCGAGACCTTGGACACCGGCGTCGTCGCCTGTACCTCGGCCATCCGGTCCACGGGGTCCATGCCGTCACGGCGCATCAGCATCAGCAGGTCCGCGGGCAGCAGTCGCATGGTTGAGGGGCCGAGCCCGCGCTGCTGAATCCTGGACAGGTAGGCGCGCCCGATGCGGGCGGTCATACGAGAACGGAACGTCGTCCTCAACGTGCACTCCAAGGGCTGGGCAGAAAGCGCGGAAATGAAGTGGGCGGGTGTCGACACGGCTGGCGGCACGTGGCGTTGTGGTGCGTCTCAGGGCAGGGCCAGGAGACCGCCGACGCTACACACAGTGGTGTGGGCACGCACATCCGCGGCCCCCCGCAGGTCGCGGTGAGAACGGAGAGAGGACTTCGTCCCCCTCGCGCAGGAAGTCGTGACCGCTGTGTTCGCCCCGGGCCCCGAGGAGCGCGCCGGCCATGCCGTGGGCCTGGCAATACCCTCAGTTGCACGTACAACAAACCGACGGATTCGGGACCCGGCCAAGGCTTTTCAGCCGTTTTCCGTGATCACAGTTGCGGCAGAAGTGGTTCTGATTACGTTAGGGGCTGTTTTGACAGTACGAGCCCGGGAAGGGTGTGGTTCGCTGTGTCCACGCTGCCGACGACGGCCGAGGAACATCCGGAGAATCCCCGCGCCAGCCTCACTTTCGAAGGCAACACACTACTCTCGGCGCAGCAATTTACGGATTCGGGGTACATCGTATTGCCCGGCCTCATTCCCGAATCGCTGCAGGACCGGCTCAGGCCCGAAGTGGACCGCTGGGTGGACGACGGACTGCGTTCACGTTCCATAGCCGCCTGTGCCGACCACGGCGCCGAAACCCCGCCGCCGCTCATGGAACTGGAAATGCCCGCACACGGTGAACTTCTCACTTACGAGCCGTTGTTACGGGTGATCGCGGATCTCATGGGCGCGCCGTTCGTCTTTCACCATCTGCACAGCGACCGGCACGGTCCCGGAGTTCCCGGAAAGCCGTGGCACCACGACCGTGAGCCCAACGACCGTGGCGATCCGGAGCTGTTGATGGTGCACGCGCTGCATTATCTCGGTGGTCTCGACGGGACGATAGGAAGCCTCGCGATGGTGCCCGGGTCCCATCGTCGGCCCCGGAGCAAGTCCGCGTTCGCCCACCTCGGCAGCGCCGAGCTGCCCGGCGAGGTGGTGATCGACACGCTGCCGCCCGGCTCGACCGTACTGATCAACTCCGCTCTGCTGCACGCCCGCAGGCCCGCGCCGAGCCCGGCCGGTGCCGCTCCCCGCTATTTCGTCGACGCGTGCTACTGCCAGACGGGGGCACGCTGGCGTCCCGCGAAGCCGTACTGGCGGCAGATGCTCGCCACGGCCCGGACCCTCGGTCTCGACGGCGGGCGGTGGCCGGAACTCTTCGCCGAACGGCATTTCACCGAGTACGCCCGGTCGGCGTGAGAAGGAGTGGCATCGATGCAGATCATCGGTCCGGTCACATTCGACGAGGTGCTCACCGCCTTCCATCAGGACCATCCCGTGGCGCGTGACCACGGGAACAACACCAACCAGGACGCGGAGAATGTTCTCCTCCTGGCCGACAAGATGTTCGGCACCTGGTCGAAGGTACGGCTGACCCGTGCCGAATTCCGCGAAGTGATACTGCCCTGGCACCTCAGCGAGGGCGGTGGGTTCGAGCTCGTACCCCGCACCGGGCGGACGGTCGGCGAGGCCGCGGACCTGCTCAGCTCGCGTGCGGCGGAGCTGGCGGCGGCCAACCCCGTCTGCACGGCGAAGATCGCCCGGTTCCGTGACGCCCCCTTCTCCTCCATCTATCTGAGCACCCGCCCGGTGACCCACGACCACTACGCGGACCTCCCCACCGGCGAGGGCATCGTCCACCTCGACGGCCTGCACCGTCTGCTCGCCTGGGAACTGTCCGGGCGGCTGTCGCTCCCGGAGAGCCCGACCGTGTACATCGCCGGTGATCTCACCCCGGGCGCCCCGGGTTCCGTGAGCGGCAGCACACCCGATGCCACAGCCGGAGGTCCACGAACATGACGGATGCGGACCGCTCCCGCACTTCGCTGCCCGAACTCCTCATACGCAACGCCCTGTCCCATCCGGACCGGCCCGCGCTCAGCGACGGCGCACGCGCCTTCGACCACCGACGGCTCGACACCGTGGCCGGCCACGTCGCGGCCCGCCTCGCCGAGCTCGGGACCGGCCGCGGCGACCGGGTGGCGCTGCTCGGGGCCCGGGACGCCCGGGTGTGCGCGCTGTTGCACGGCATCCTGCGCTCGGGAGCCGCCGCCGTACTGGTCGATCCGGGGTGGAGTCCGGACGATGTACGCCGGAGGCTGGACGCCGTCGGGGTGCGCCAGGTTTTCACCACGACCCCGCGGATGCGGGCCCCCGAGCCGTACCGCACCGAGTTCGTCGATGTCGACACGCTCGCCAAGACCGATCCCGTCGACCCGCCCGCGGTCTTCCCCTGGGCGCCCGCCGACCTCGCCTACCTGTCGTTCACCTCGGGGTCGAGCGGGGAGCCGAAGGCGGTCGCGGTCACCCACGCCAACGCCGTGCACTACGCGCGGTCCCTGCGCGACCGGCTGGGGTTCACTGCCGCCGACGCGCCCTGCGTCGCCCACGTCACCACGCTTGCCGCGGACCTCGGTCACACCTCGTGGCTGCTCGCGCTGGCGACCGCCGGATCGGTGCATGTCGTCCCCGACGACCGGACGCGCGACCCGGAGGCGTTCTGGGCCTCGCTGCACGACGCCGGGGTGTCGGTGCTCAAGACCACGCCCTCGCATCTGACGGCGCTGCTGGCAGGCCGTCCTTCGCACGGGCCCGTCCTGGACACCTTGATCCTCGGCGGCGAGGCACTGCCCCGTTCGCTCGCCGCGAGCCTCCTCCGGGACGGCGTCACCGCGCGGGTCGCCAACCACTACGGACCGACCGAGACCACCGTCGGGGCCACCTGCTTCCTCGCGTCCAGCGAGGCCGAACTGCCCGCGGACGAAGTCACCGTGCCGATCGGCACGGCCATCGGCGAGGTCGAACTGCGGCTGGAGCGCGACACGGTGGCGGGCGACGCGGTCGACAGCGACGTGCTCAAGGGCGACACGGTCGAGGGCGGCGTGATCGAGGGCGACGTGGTCGAGGGCGAGCTCCACATCGGCGGAGCAGGGGTGAGCGCCGGGTACTTCGGGCGGCCGGAGGAGACCGCGCGCCGGTTCGTCACGCGCGAGGGGCGGCGGGAGTACCGGACGGGTGATGTGTGCCGCCGCCGGCCGGACGGGAACCTCGTCTTCGTCGGCCGGTCCGACCGCCAGGCGAAGGTCCGGGGCTTCCGCGTCGATCCCGTCGAGATCGAGCACGCCATCGGGGAGTTCCCGGATGTCCGCCAGTGCGCGGTGATCGTGCGCGCCACCCCCGCGGGCAGTCATCTGGTGGCCGCCGTACGGCTGTCCGACCGGTGTGCCGAGGGCGAGGCGCTCGCCGCACTCCGCTCGCACCTGCGTGACCGGCTGCCGGACTACTCCGTCCCCCAGCCGATCCTCGCGCTGCCGGACTTCCCGTTCGGAGCGAACGGAAAGCTCGACCGCGAACGTCTGAGCAGCGCCGTGTCCGGCCTCATCGAGTCCCGGGCCCGCACGGCACGCCTCGAACCGTCCGCCCCGGCAGAGGGCGCCGACCGGGCCACCGCGTCGCTGGCACACACCATCGCCGAGCTGTGGGCGGACGCACTGGGCCTGCCCGTGGTGGATCAGCACGCCAACGTGCTGGACCTGGGCGGCGACTCGATCCTCGCGATGCGCACCATCGCGTCACTGCGCCGACGCGGCCACCGCGTCGCCTTCCAGGACTTCTACGAGCACCCGACACCCACCCTGCTGGCAGCGGCAGCGACTGCTTCCGCGCACCGTCCTCCGCAGCCGCGCTCCGACACCGCCACCGAACCGGGCCGGCTCGCTCCCGCGCAGCGCTGGTTGTTCCGACAGCCCATCGACGAGCCACGGCACTGGAACCAGTCCGTTCTGCTGCGGTGCGGGCAGCGCGTGGACACGAGCGCCCTGTCGGCGGCGGTCCGGGCCGTCCTGCACCGCCATGCGGCGCTGCGCCGGCCGCTCGGCCCCGGCGGTCCCGGGCGTACCCGGCCCGAGGCCGACCTGGACACGGTGAGCCACACCCGGCTGCGGGCTGCCGACGCCTTGTCCGAGACGGTCGGCACGGTCTGCACCGAGCTGCACCGCAGTCTCGACCCGGAAGCCGGACGCCTGCTGAGGGTGCATCTGTTCTCCGGCGGGCCCGGTGTGGACGACCGGCTCGCGCTGATCGCCCACCACCTCGTCGTCGACGGACTGTCGTGGCGCATCCTGCTCGACGACCTCGCCACCGCCTACCGGGCCGCGCTGTCCGGCCGGCAGGCCGACCTCCCGCCGACCGCCGACTTCTACGCGTGGGCCGCTGCCGTGCCCCCGACCACCGCCGTGCACCCGGCCGCCGCACCCCGGCTCCCCGAGGACGACGCCACCGGTGGTGCCGAACCGGCAGCCCTCACCTGGTGTCTCGACGAGGAGGCGACGGACCGCCTCGTCGCGCGCCACGGGCGTGCCCAGCGCCTCGAAGCGGTGCTGCTCTCGGCGTTCGCCGACGCCGTGCCGGCCTGGAGCGGCCAGCGGAGTCTCGCGGTGGAGGTGGAGACCCACGGCCGGGAGACCGGCAGTGACGACGGGCAGTACCTGGACACGGTGGGCTGGTTCACCGCCGCCAAGTGGCTGACCATCGACGCGGCGGACGGCACACGGCGGGTGTCCGAGGTCGAGGATCTCGTCCGGCGGGCACCCCAGATACCGATGGACGCCGAAGGGGCGCGCCCCGAGGCCGGGTTCAACTTCCTGGGCACGTTCCGGCTGCCCGAGGATCCGGCCCTGGGCTGGTCGGTGGCGGACGAGCAGGCCGGGGCGGCCCGCTGTCCCAGCGGCGACACGCTGTACCGGCTCCGCCTCACCGCCCGGATCGTCGACGGCAGGCTGGTGACCGATCTGGTGTACGCATGGCCACAGCTCTCCCACGACCACGCGGAACAGATCTTCACCGCCTTCTCCCACGCGGTGGCCGGTGCGGCGGACACCAACGCTCCTCCCCACGTCAGGGCAGGGGTGTCCACCTCCGGTCAGCTGCTGCACCGGGGTGCTGAACCGTTTCGGGGCGGCTGGCGAGTCGTGCGCGAGCCGGCACACGTACTCCTGACCGGGGCGACCGGCTATCTGGGCCGGCACGTACTCACCGAGCTGGCCGACCAGGGCGCACGGGTGACCTGTCTGGTGCGCGGGAGGAGCGACGCCGAGGCGGCCCGGCGGCTCGGCGGCGCCGAAGTGATCGCCGGTGACATCACCCGGGAGGGCCTCGGCCTCTCTCCCGCCGGGCTCGCACGGGCCCGTACGGCCCGTGTCGTCGTACACGCCGCCGCAGACGTCCGGTTGGTGGCCTCACCCGCCGAACTGGAGCGGACCAATATCGCCGGGGTGCGGCAACTGCTCGACTGGATCGACGCGCACGCCCCCGGTGCCCGGCTGCACCACATCTCCACGCTGGCCGTCGCGGGCGGTGTGGCCGGTCCCGCACGCCGGTTCAGCGAGGCGGATCTCCGCATCGGCCAGAGCTTCCGGACCCCGTACGAGAAGGTGAAGTTCGGGGCGGAGGAGACCGTCCGTGCCTGGGCCGCCTCCGGCGGTCAGGCCTACATCCACCGCAGCGGCCACATCGCGGCACACAGCAGGACCGGGGCGTTCCAGGACAACATCGCGGACAACCGGGTCTATCAGACCGTCCGCGGCTACGTACTGGCCGGCGCGGCGCCGAGCCGGCCGTCGGCGACGTTCGAGTTCTCCCACGTGGACACGGTGGCGGCGGGGATCGCGGCGATCGCGAGCTATCCGTACGCGGCGCCGGGCGTCTACCACGTCGAGTCGCCGCACACCGTCCCGCACGACGAGCTGGTGACGTGGATGACCCGCCACGGCTATCCCGTCCGGCTGACGGACGACGCCACGTTCGCCGCGGCGCTGGCCCGCGCCGAGGAGCACCATCCGGACATGGCCCGAATCGCCTCGGCCTGGTCCCAGCTCGGCGACCGCAACGTCGTCTTCGACAGCTCGTGGACCCAGGCGGTGCTCGGCCGGCTCGGGGTGCGTTTCGCCGAGCCGACCGCGCAGTGGTGGTCGGCCGCGCTGTCCTGGGCGGCCGGTACCGGCTTCCTCCCGGCGGCCGTCGCCTGTCCCGACAGGCCTGGGCCGCATGCCGGTTCACCTTGCCCCTCCCCCAGCCGGCCCTGACCGCCGGCCCGCACCACCCTGCCCACCGCCCCACCTCAGGAGTGAAGCCATGACCCAGCTCTCCCCGGTCCTGAAGCAGGCCACGCCCGTGATCGCCACCCGAGGGGAGGGGATGTACCTCTACGACGCCGACGACCGGCGCTATCTCGATTTCACCGCCGGGGTCGGCGTGACGAGTACCGGTCACTGCCACCCCCGGGTCGTCGAAGCCGTACAACGGCAGGCGGGCCGGCTGATCCACGGGCAGTACACGACCGTGCTGCACGACCAGTTGCTCACGCTGACGGAACGCCTGGGCGAGGTGCTGCCCACCGGTCTGGACTCGGTGTTCTACCTGAACTCGGGCAGCGAGGCGGTGGAGGCGGCACTGCGGCTCGCCCGGCAGGCCACCGGCCGGCAGAACGTGATCGTGTTCGACGGCTCGTTCCACGGGCGCACGATGGGTGCGGCGGCGATGAGTACCGCGGGCACCCGCTTCCGCGCCGGAATCGGGCCGCTGATGCCCGGGGTCGCGGTGGCGCCCTTCCCGTACGCCTTCCGGCTCGGAATGAGCGACGAGGAAGCGGCCGAGCACGCGCTGCGCGGCCTCGACCGTGTGCTGGCCACCGTCAGCGCACCCGCCGAGACCGCCGCGATGTTCGTCGAACCGATCCTGGGCGAGGGCGGTTTCGTGCCTGCCCCACCGAGCTTCCTGGCGGGGCTCCGGGAGCGTGCGGACCGGCACGGGATCCTGCTGGTGGTCGATGAGATCCAGTCCGGCTTCGGCCGGACCGGCGCGTTCTGGGCCCACCAGCACGCCCCGGGGCTCGTACCGGATGTGGTGATCACCGCCAAGGGCCTGGCCAGCGGTTTCCCGTTGTCCGCGATCGCCGCGTCCACGGAGCTGATGAGCCGGGCCTGGCCGGGATCGCAGGGCGGTACCTACGGCGGCAATGCCGTGGCCTGCGCCGCCGCGCTCGCCACTCTCGACGTGATCCGCGACGAGGGCCTGGTGGCGAACGCCGCCGAACAGGGACGTCTGCTGGTGGACGGCCTGCGCAAGACCGCCGCCGATGCCCCGGCCGTCGCCGATGTCCGCGGGACGGGCCTGATGGTGGGCAGCGAGTTCTGCCGGCCCGACGGCTCCCCCGACGCCGGGACCGCCCAGCGCGTCCAGCGCGCCGCCGCCGATCTCGGTCTGCTGCTGCTCACCTGCGGGGTCCACAGCAATGTCGTACGGATGCTCCCGGCGCTGGTCGTCACGGGCGAGCAGATCGGCGAGGCGCTCGGGCTGTGGGCCGACGCCGTCGCCACGGCAACCCGGTGAACTCCCGTACGGCTCCCGAAAGGACTGATCACCCCATGACCGGAACCACGATCGGTGGCATCGGCTGGACCAGCGAGTACCTGGAGTCCGCACCCGACGTGTGGTCGTTGTCGATGACCGACGAGGACCGGCGGCTGCTGTGGACCGACTCGCTGGCGCAGCGCTGGGACGAGGGCGAGGCGGCGTACGCGGCCGTACGCTCGTCCGTCCGGCGCAGCCTGGACGCCGTGGGCTTCGCACGCGTCCGCAACCTCATCTCCCCGGACGCGTCCGACGCCGACCTCATCACCAGCCTGTCGTTCATCCTGGACGAGGTGGGCAGGGCCGTACCGCAGAACGCCCAGGGCGACCTGTGGACCATCCTGCGTGACCGCGACGGCGACGGCGCCACCGAGCTCGGCTTCCACTGCGACACCTGCGACCTGCTCGTCCTGCTCTGCCTCCAGCCTGCCGCGGACGGCGGCGGCAACACGAAGCTGGCCAGTGCACGACACGTCCACGACATCATCGAACGTGAGAGGCCGGACCTGCTCGCCCTGCTCGAGGAGGAGTGGACGTTCGACCGGACCGGCCGTGCGGGCCGGCAGATCCTCGTCACCCCCATCCTGTTCACACAGGACGACGGGACCATCGGCTGCTACTACCAGACCCGGACGGTACGGGCGTCCGCGGACCTGGACGCCCGGCAGCTGGAAGCCCTCGACTACCTGGACGAGGTGCTCTACCGCCCGGAGATCGCCTTCGGGCTCCGACTGATCGCGGGAGATCTGCTGATGATCCGCAACAGCCGTGTGCTGCACGGCCGTTCACCCTACGTCGATGTCCCCGGTCCGGAGGCCCGCCGGATCCTGCGCGCGTGGATGAACGAGCGGTGACCGGCCACGGAAGGATCGGTGTCGTCACCGGCGGCGGAAGCGGCCTCGGACGGGCCGCCGCGCTGGCCCTGCTGGACCAGGGGTGGTCGCTCGCGCTGGCCGGCCGGCGCAAGGAAACGCTCGAAGAGACCGTCGCGTTGTCAGGCGCCGGTCCGGAGCGCGTGATCGCCGTGCCCACCGACATCAGCAGCCCGACCGAGGTCGCGGCGCTCTTCGGGACCGTACGCGACCACTTCGGCCGGCTGGACCTGCTGTTCAACAACGCGGGCGCAGCCGTACCGCGCAGGCCGGTGGCGGAGGTGACGTTCGAGGACTGGAGCCGGGTGATGGACACCACCGTCACCGGAACGTTCCTGTGCGCGCAGGAGGCGTTCCGCGTCATGCGCGACCAGACCCCGCAGGGCGGGCGAATCATCAACAACGGTGCGCCGTCCGCCCATTCACCCCGCCCGAACGCCATCGCCTACACCACGGCGAAGCACGCGGTGCTCGGTCTGACCAGGGCCCTGTCGCTGGACGGCCGCCCGTACACCATCTCCTGCGGGCAGATCGACGTGGGCAACGTGACCCCGGTGGACGGCAGCCCGCAGCCGCCCGCCATGCAGGCCGACGGAACGATGGCGGTGGAGGAGACCATCCCCGTGGAGCGCTTCACCGAGGCCCTGCTGCTGATGGCGTCGATGCCACCGGACGCCAACGTGCAGTTCCTCACGGTCCTGCCCACGACGATGCCGTACATCGGGCGGGGGTGACGCGATGCTGATCAGCGCACGTTCCTTCGACGAGTACCGGGCGATGTTCGCGCTCTCGGAGGACGACCTCGGCCTGCGCATCCTCGACTGCCCCGGCGGGGCCGCGAGCTTCGCGGCGGAGGCCGGGGCCCGGGGCACCGATGTCGTCGCGGTCGATCCGCAGTACGGTCCGCAACGTCATCTGCTGGGGAAACTGGCGCAGCAGGAGATCGAGCACAAGCATCGGTACGTGGCGGACCACGCGTCGAGTTTCGTGTGGAACTGGTTCGGTGACGCCGAGCGGTACACGCGGCTGCGGGCCCGGTCCGCGCGCGCCTTCGCCACCGACATCGCGGCCCGTCCGGACCGTTACGTCGAAGCCACCCTGCCTCAACTCCCCTTCCCCGACCGTTCCTTCGACCTCGTACTCAGTTCTCACCTCCTCTTCTCCTACGGGGCGCAGCTGAGCGAGGAGTTCCACCTGAGCGCGCTGCTCGAACTGGTCCGGGTGGCCCGCCGTGAGGTGCGGCTCTTCCCGGTCGTGCTGCACACCAGCGACCTGCGGTACGCCGCGCTGGACCGGCTGCGCGACACCCTCGACGGCCTGGGGGTGCCGTCGCGGCTGGACCGGGTCGGGTACGAGTTCCAGCCGGGCGGCAACGAAACCCTCGTCCTCGACTGCGCCGATCACGGCCCGTTGCCCACGGCCAGGCCCGGCGGCGATGCCCGCGATCCGGTGCGCTGGCGGCACCTGGAGGCGGCGGACTGACCACACACCGCGCCACACTCCCGGGTCAGGGCCTGCCTCGCTCCCCCGACCCGGCGTCCCCCGGCGCCGCCCGCCGCTGACCCACCTCGCGGTGCCGCACGGCCGGGCGACACCGCGGTCGTGCGGCACCTCGGCCGTGCGGCACCTCGGCCGTGCGGCACCGGAGAACTACACCCAACGGCTGTGCCCGGGTACGCCGTAGTCCCTGCGGCGGACCCGCCGGGTCGTCAGCGCAGGGGACGACCCCGATCCCGCCCGCCGCCTAACGTGCTGCACGTGATCGGGATCGTCCGGCTGCTGTTCGGCATTCCCCTCACACCGCCCTGGTCTCGCCCGAGGAATTCACCGGGATCAGAGATCTGGTGCTGGTCCGCGGCCCGCTGGAGTCCGGCACCATGAACGGAGTGGAGGGCACCCCGGAACAGATAACGGCCGCCATGCTGGCCGTGCACCGGATCGTCGTCGTCAGCGACGCGAGCGCGCCGTCCGCCCTCACCGATCGCGACCGGGCCAAACAGCGCGTCCTGCGGGCGCACTTCGTCCGCTGCTCCGAAACCGAGGCGCGTGGCCGCCGGGTCACCGTGTACCAGCGCCGCCGCAGTCGGAGCGAGTGAGAGGAGAACGCACAGGACGCGGTCGGGCCGGCCGGAAGGGGCACGCGTTTCCCGGCCGACCGCCGCGCCCTTCCCGATACGGAACTACCTTGGGGTGTCATGACGGACAACGAGAGCACCCGGCCCCTGCTCTTCCTGGATGTCGACGGACCGCTGAACCCCTACGGGGCCCCGCCGCACGAGCGCCCGCAGGGGTACGTCACACACCGCATGCGGCCGACAGGGTGGGAAGATCCGTCCACCAAGCCGCTGCGGGTCTGGCTCGACCACCGCCATGGCGAGCAACTCCTCGCGCTGCCTTACCAGTTGGTTTGGGCCACCACCTGGATGAACGAGGCGAACGAATGGATCGGCCCGCAGCTGGGCCTGCCGGAGCTCCCGTTCGTCGACTGGCCGGGCGCGAGCCTGCAGACCGACACCCGACTGCACTGGAAGACGCAGGCCCTGGTCGCGTACGCCGCCGGTCGTCCCTTCGCCTGGGTCGACGACGAGCTGGGACCGGTGGACCGCGATTGGGTGGCTGCTCATGGCGACAGCCCCGCGCTCCTGCACTGGGTCAGTCCCCGACTCGGGCTGCTCCCGGACGACTTCGCGACGCTCGCACGATGGGCGGCAGGACTGCGCGGGGAGGTGTGACCGAGCCACAGGGCAGAACGTCCCTGGTGGGCGGGGCGTCGTCGTGCAGTCGCTACTTCCGCGGCCAGCCCGCGTCGCCAGAGCGGTGACCGAAGCCTGCCGGACCGGGAGGTGCTGTGGCAGGTGTGCGCCCACCTCGACTTCCGGAGCGGACAGCCTCATCGGGTTCTCCTGCCGGGTGTCTCATCCGGCCGGGTGGTCCCGGACCGGGCAGTCCTCCCCCGGGTGCTGGAATGCCGGAGCAGGAGCACGCTGGAAGCATGCCAGTGCCTGTCATCGTGTATCCGCCTGATCCGTCCGGGGGCCGCCGCGTGCGCGCCGGCACCGAAGTCCTCGGCGTCGCCCGCAGCCGGAAGGATGTCGCCGACGCCCTGCGCAGGGCCGGTCTGGAAGGCATCGACGAGGAGCTCGTCGCGACGACGTCGCTGATCGAATGGCACGGCGGCGGACCGGATGCCTGGCCACCGCCCCAGTGACCGGCAGCCGGGCCGGCCGGCTCCGATGCTGGCGAGCGACGGGCCCGCGCCCGCCGATCTGCGCGGGTGGGCGGCGGAGGTGAAGTGGGACGGTATGCGGGTGCTCGCCGCCGTTGACACGCACGGCGTGGTGACCGCGTACGGCCGCTCCGGGACGAACGCCACCGCCCGGTACCCGGAGCTGGGTGCGGTGACCGCTCTGGTGGCCGAGGCGCCCCTTGTCCTGGACGGCGAAGTCGTGGCCCTCGACTCGACAGGGTTACCGTCCTTCGGCCGTCTCCAGCTGCGAATGGGGCTCGCCGGACCCGCCCGGATCCGGACCGCACAAGCACGAACCCCCGTGACATTCATGATCTTCGACATCCTGATGCATCGCGGTACGCCGGTGACCGGACGGCCGTACCTGGAGCGGCGCCGCTTGCTGGAGCGCCTCGACCTCCCCGACGACGGCCAGGTCGCCGTACCGCCCGTATGGGTCGAGGACGTGCAGGCCGGCATCGAGTGGACCCGTGAACGCCGGATGGAAGGCGTGATCGTCAAGCGCCTGGCCTCCCGCTACCAGCCCGGTCGCCGGTCCCCGGACTGGGTGAAGGTCAAGTTCCGTCCCTCGGCCGATGTCGTGATCGGCGGCTGGTCCGCCGACCTCCGCGGTGAGCCGCGGTCCCTGCTCGTCGGCATCCCCGAAGCCGACGGCCTTCGCTACGTCGGCGCCGTCGGTTCCGGTTTGTCGGCCGCCGCGCGCGGTCTCCTGCTTCCGCTCCTCAGGACGGCCGCCACTGACGCTTCCCCCTTCATGGCCGGTGCGCCACGGCCCCCACCCGGCATCCACTGGGTGCTGCCCCTCCTGCAGGGGGAGGTCCACTACGCCGAACGCACGCGCGACGGGATTCTGCGTCAGCCTGCCTGGAAGGGCCTGCGTGGGCTCGCCGGGGAGTAGCCGCCCCTCTCCCGGATCACCGTCAACCGACAGCGAGCCGCCGCCGGCGGCTGGGCCGCCACGCCGCCGAAGTCAGCCGGCGGCCGGCGGCCGGCCAGGACAGATCGACACCCGTCATCGCATACATGAACCTGTCCCGGCGCTCCTCACCCACCTGCTGACAGCTGCGGAGCAGCCCCTCACGCCGGAAACCCACACGCTCAGCCGTTCGCGCCGAGGCGGTGTTCCACGGCTCGACATACAACTCAAGACGGGGAATCTGCAGGTCACCGAAGGCCCAGTGGACAACGGCGGCGAGGCCTCGGCCGCATTCCGAGCGGGCGCCCGTCCTCGATCCGCACGATGACAAAGGGGAAGCCGCTGCCAGTAGACGCTCGCTCCCACTGGCGTCGGACGAAGGCTTCGCCCGCCTCCTGCGAGTACACCGCAGGAACGGTCGTGATCAACGGGATGTAGTCATCGCTCGATGCCTCCCGCACGAGAGGCAGATCGTCGAGCTGCCAAGGACGGAGCAGGAACTTGTCGCCCGCGGTCAAGCGCGGAACCTCCAAAGGCTCGCCCCCCGTCAACCGACCTTGTTCACGGTGGTGTCGTCGGCGTCGAGTCGCCGACCGTCCGCGGACTGGACCTCCAACGTACGCAGGGGACGCCCCTGTCGGCGGTCAATCATCTCCGAGTGCAACTCGTCGGGGGCGAAGAGGTTTTGCTCGCCCCACTGGCGCAGCGCGACGATGACGGGGAAGAGGCCCTTGCCCTTGGTCGTCAGTACGTACTCGTGGTAGGCGCTGCCGTCCGACGCGGGCACCGTGTCAAGGACTCCGACGGCGATCAGGTAGCGCAGACGCGTGGCAAGGATGTTCTTCGCCACGCCGAGGCTGCGCTGGAACTCCCCGAAGCGGCGGCTGCCGTCAAAGGCGTCCCGCACGATCAGCAAGGACCACCAGTCGCCGATCGTGTCGACCGATCGCGCGACGGGGCAGTCGCTGTCGTCGAAGCGCGTTCGCTCCACCATGTCACTCTCCACCTCAAGCTGGTTGCAACATGCTACCAGCTCGGACTACGGTCTATCTGGTAGCAAGATGAAACCAGTCACGAGGGAGCTTCACGTGGAAAGAGATCGCGGGGTCATGACGACAGAGGCCGCGGGACCGAGCACAGGGACGTCCAGGTTCAGGCTGTCCAGAGGAGTCACCCTCCTCTTCGCCGTGGCCTGTGGAACAGCTGTGGCCAACGTCTACTTCGCGCAGCCACTCCTGGTAACGCTGGGCCACGACTTCTCGATCAGTACGGCGACGGTCGGCGCAGTCGTGACCTTGACTCAAATCGGATACGGGCTGGGACTCTTCTTCCTCGTGCCACTGGGAGACCTGCTCGACAGCAGACGTCTCATCGCGGTGCAACTCCTCCTCCTGGCAACGGCGTTGACGGCGGTCGGCACCGCCGGCACCGCGACGCTCCTGCTGGTGGGCCTCGCCACCGTGGGGCTGCTCGCGGTGGTCACCCAGACGCTGGTGGCCTTCGCCGCTTCCCTCGCCGCACCCGAGGAGCGAGGACGGGTCGTCGGCCTGGTGACCAGCGGCGTGGTCACCGGCATCCTGCTCGCCCGCACCGTGTCCGGCCTCTTGGCCGACCTCGCGGGCTGGCGCTCCGTCTACCTCGCTTCGGCGGTTCTCACCTGCGTGATCGCCCTGGCCCTGTACCGCCTGCTGCCGTCCCGCAACAGTGCCCCGTCGGCACCCGAGGGATACGGGCAACTCCTGCGCTCCACCCTCACGTTGTTCGCACGCGAGCGCCTCCTTCGTGTGCGGGCCCTGCTCGCCCTCCTGATCTTCGCCGCCTTCAGCGCACTGTGGAGCAGTGTCGCGCTGCCGCTCAGCGCGCCCCCGTTCTCCTTGTCCCACACCGAAATCGGAGCATTCGGGCTGGCCGGAGCCGCGGGCGCCCTCGCCGCCACCGCGGCCGGCCGGCTGAATGACCGCGGCTTCGCCCAGCGGACCACCGGCCTCGGCCTGGCCCTGCTCACCGTGTCCTGGCTGCCCCTGGCGTTCACCCGGCACTCGCTCTGGGCACTGGCCGTCGGCGTGATCGTCCTCGATCTCGCCGTGCAGGCGGTCCACGTCACCAACCAGACGTTGATCTACGCACTGCACCCGGAGGCGGGGAGCCGGCTGATCGGCGGCTACATGGTCTTCTATTCGATCGGCAGCGCCTCCGGCGCGGTCGCCTCGACAACTCTCTACGCAGTGGCAGGCTGGACAGCCGTGTGCGCCCTCGGCGCTGGGATCAGCCTTCTCGCACTCTTCCTGTGGGCAGTCACACGGCGCGGTACCGCGAACCCAGCCGCCCCAGCCACCGGCTGAATCGTCACCGCCGTACGACGTCGGATGAGGTTGAAACGACCTCATCCGATGAGTTTCCGCACATCGGGCGGTCTCCACTGAACCGGGGCGGCAGGCGTCTCGGAACCGAGAAAGGGCAGTGCACTGTGAAGTTGGTTCTGCAGGAGTTCCTGTCGCTGGACGGAGTAGCGCAGGGTCCGGGGTCTCCGGAGGAGGACACCAGCGACGGGTTCACCCGGGGAGGATGGCTCGTTCCGCACCTCGACGACGCGTTCATGCGGATCGTCACGGGCTGGATCGGCGACGTGGACGCGTTCCTGTTCGGACGCCGTACCTATGACAACTTCGCGCGCGACTGGCCGGCGATGAACGACCCGGACGACCCGATCGCCGCGAAGCTCAACGGCTTGCCGAAGTACGTGGCCTCACACAGCCTGACCGAGGCCGGCTGGGAGCCGACCACGATCCTCTCCGGGGACGTACCGGCCCGGGTCGCGGAGTTGAAATGGCAGCCCGGAGGTGAGCTGCAGATCCACGGCAGTGCCCGCCTCGGCGCATCCCTGCTGGCCGCGGGTCTGATCGACGAGGTACGCCTGATGGTGGCGCCGGTGCTGGTGGGCAGTGGCCGGCGGCTGTTCCCGGACCACGGCGTGCAGGCCGGGCTGCGCCTGCTGAGCACCGAGACGACCCCGAGCGGAGTGGTGGCCCAGGTGTACGAGCCGACCGGACTGCCTCGGTACGGGACCTACGAGGCCGGCGCACCCTCCTGAGCGGGAGGCCGGCCCTACGGTGGCGCCGTCCTGGACCGCTCCGGCACCCCCCGCCCCGGCACCTTCGTCCATCCGGTCGGTCTGGGCTGAACTGCACCGCGCGCCACGGTGTGCCGACGCGGTGCAGTGTGCGCAACGCAACGCAGCGTGGGGCCTGGGGCCGCAGCGTCACTCCTCGTCGCGCAGCCGGGCCGCCAGGGAGGTCAGCGGCCGGGTCTCCTCGGTGTGGCCCAGGGCGGTCAGGCGGGAGACCGCCGCGTCGAGGCGGGTGAGGGCGGGGGCGGGGCGTTCCAGGTAGATGCCCTCCACGGCACCCGCGAGACGGACGCACTCGGCCCACTCGCCGGCGCGGTCCTCCTCGGGCCCCGGCTCACCGAGCAGGGCGAGGGCCTTCTCCAGGGCGGAAAGGGCGTCCTCGTACTCACCGGCGTAGGCATTGACCCGCCCGTGCTCGTAGGCCAGGGCGGTGTCCAGGGAACGACCGGGGGCCTCGTACGCGGCGCCGCGGGCCTCGTCGGCGATCCGGCCTGCGTCGTCGAGGTGGGCGAGGGCGTCGGCCAGGCCGTCGGGGCCCTGCCGCTCGGCCTGGAGGCGGGCGAGTTCGCGCAGGCAGTTGCTGAGCACCTCGAAGCGCGGGGCCCGCGCATGGGCGGCGAGTGCCTGGTCCGCGGCCTCGCGGGCCCGGCCGAACTCGCCGGACTCGGCGAGGAGTACGGCCGTCTCCGCGGCGATCATGGCGTGGCTCCCCGGGTCGTCGTCCCAGTCGGCCGACTCGGCCGCGAGGGCGACGAACTCCGCCACGGCGACCTTGAGGTCCTCCCCCGCGCGCAGCGCGCGGGCGCGGGTCAGGCGCAGTTGGGCGACGAGCCGGTCGTCCAACTCTCCGGCGTCGACGTCCGGTTCGGTGAGGAGGGAGTCGAGCAGGGCGATGCAGTCCTCGACGCGGCCCAGGTCGAGGCAGAGCTGAGCCGCATTGCTGTAGGCGCAGAACGCCTCCGTCCGGCTGCCGCGGCGCAGGTACACCTCCGCCGAGCGCGTCAGGTGCCGCACGGCCTCGTCGGGGCGACCGAGATGCATGCAGGCCTCGGCCAGGTCACCGTGGAGGCGGGTGGAGTCGACCACACCGGCCGGCCAGTCGGCGGCCAGTCGCAGGCCTTCGGCCAGGTCCGTGTGCGCGGCCTGCGCGTCCCGGAGGCCGAGCTGGATCCGGCCACGCAGTCCGAGCGTGCGGGGCAGGTGCCAGGCGGGGCCGTGCGCCTTCAGCCGGTCGAGGACGCCGTCGATCTCGGTGACCGCGGCGGGCAGGTCGCCGGAGATGGCGTGCGCACTGGTCCGCAGCAGCAGGGCGCCGGAGATCTGCGCGCCGATGTCGTGCCGGGTGGCGAACGCGTGCAGCAGGTCCGCCTCGGCGAAGACCGGCGCGGCATGCTCCTCGCTCCCCGACGTCTGCAGGCGCATGCCGAGCGCGGTCGCCCGCAGCCGCAGCAGGCGGGCCTCCTGGTAAGGGGCGAGGCCGGGCGTCTCCTCGTGCAGGCGGACCATGGACGCGTGGGCGGCGGTCAGCGCGGCGGCCTTCGCCTCGGCTCCGTCGCCGCCCTCCGCCGGGATCCCGGCGGGGATCTCGGCGGAAGCAAGCAGGGCGTAGGCGCGGGCGAGCGCCGCATCGCCCGGCGCACCGGCGTCGTCGTACAGGCCCGCGGCCTCCTCGTGGAGTGCGGCGGCGACGGCGAAGTCGTCCTTCTCGTCCGCCCGGCTCGCCTCGTCGGTCAGCAGGTCCGCGCGCAGCTGTACCAGCGGGCCCACGGCCGGGTCGTCGGGGTGGGTGTAGTCGCCGGCGGAGACGAGCGTGCGCAGCTGCGCCCAGCAGGCCTCTGCGCCCGGGTGCCCCTGCTCGTTCAGTTCCCGTGCCTGGCGGATGAGTTCGGGCAGCGACTGCGGAACGGCGGCCGTAGGGGCTGCGGGTGCGGCCACCGGGGCGGCCGGGGTCACGTCGTCGAGGCTGCGCGGGCGCAGGGTCAGTTCCAGCGCGTCCAGGAGCGGGGCGCGGTCGAGGCGGGCCCTGCGGCGGTCGGTGTGCGCCGTAGTTGCGTTGCGGGCGTCGAAGCGGGCGGCGAGGTCGTCGGCGCGGTCCCGTACCTCGGCGCGCAGGCGGGCCACCGTCCAGGTGCGGCCCCCGTATCCGGCGGTGGGCAGTTCGCCGTGGCCGAGGTGTTCGACGCGCTGGAGGAGGACTTCCACGCCGGTGACGAAGTCGAACATGTCCAGCGGAGAGTCCACCTCGTCGAACAGGCTCCGGTTCTCGGCGAGCAGTTCCAGGCCGCGTGCCTCGTTGCCGGTCAGCGCGCAGAACTCCAGGTGCCGGCCGACCTCCCCGGACATGGAGGGGTTGCGCCGACAGCCGCGGTACCCGGCGAGGTGCAGTTCGCGGGCCCGGTCGATCCGGCCGGAGCGCAGCAGGGGCAGCAGTGCGTACGAGATGGAGCGGGCCGGTTCCTCCTGGCAGGACTCCTTCCCGGCCAGGACGGGCTCCCAGGCGCCCAGCGCCCGCTCGTCGTTCCCCGCCGCGAGGTGGTGCAGGGCCAGCTCGCAGATCTCGCAGGCCTCGCAGTCGCTGAGCGGTGTCCGGGGCCGGCCCGCCCACAGCTCGTAGGCGAGGGCGGTGTCCTCACCCGCATGGGCGGCGAGCTGGTACGCCTGTCCGTAGTACGGCTGGAGGCCCAGGTCGGCCTTCTCGTACCGGTCGCGCATCTCCGTCAGCCACTGGCGCAGGCTGGCCAGCGGTATCTCGGGCAGCGCGCGCAGAGCGTTGGCCACCCACTTGAACCGCCAGAGCAGCGTGCGGCGCCGACGCTCGTCGAAGACGTCGGGCTGCTCGTCGAACAAGGTGAGGAGGCGGGCGAAGACGACGGGCGACTTCCGGGGTTCGGAGCCGTAGGTGTACGCCTCCTGGAGTTCGAGGAGCGCGTCGACGAGTGGGACGGGATCCCCGAACTGCTCGGCGGCTTCCACGAGTTCCTCGGCGGTGACGGTGCGGGTGCGGCCGTAGGGGCGCCGGTCGTTCTCCTGGAGCGCCTGGTACAGCTCGTCCGTGCTCTGGGGATGGGGTGCGGTCGGCATCGTCAGCTGTCCTTGCGGAGGGCGTGGGCGAGAAGGTCGAGGAAGGAGCGGTTGATGAGGCTCGATTCGGCGGGCCTGAGCGGGCGCCGGGACAGCAGTGCGGCCTGCCCGTAGAGGGCTTCGGCGCTGGTGCGGGCCAGCTCGGGCTCGTCGATGGCGACGGCGGTGCGAACCAGCGGGTTGAGCTGGTTGAGGATCAGCTGGGCCCGCGGTGCCTCCTGGCGCAGAGCGCCCAGGATGTCGCCCCACAGGCCGCCCTCCTGCTCACGGGCGAGCTGGGAGCGGGTGCGCTCGTGCCGGGCCTCGCGGCTGTCGACGAGGAGGGCCGGCGCGGACGCGGGCTGGAAGGTGCGCAGTGCGACGTCGCAGTCGAAGACGGCGAGGGCGTCGCGAGCCAGGGCGAGGTAGGCCACGGCGGCCAGTTCCGTCTCCCGGTCGACGGGGTCGAGGTGGGCGGTGAGGGTCGCCGGGTCGAGGTCGGCGACGCTGACCTCGGGCCTGATCTCGGGCAGCCGGTGGACCAGTTCACGGTCGTACGTGTAGCCGCCGTTGACGACGCCGAGCCCGGCGGCCGAGGCGATCGCCGCGACCTGCCGGAACTCCTCCACGCTCGACGTCACGAGCACGGTGCGGTGGGTGCGCGCGAACTCGTCGAGGGTGGTGTGCCCGTCGGTCGTATCGAACGGCAGCCAGGGCAGCAGCATCCGCAGGATCTCGTCGTCGTGCACCGCGAGCGACTTCACGGCCAGGTGGTGGGCCTGGAGGAAGCGGGCGAGCAGGTCCGGGTCGCTGGCGGCGGCGCGGGCGATCCACGCGCGCAGCCGCTCGGCGAGGGCGTCGCGGACGGCGGCGAGCGTGTCGTCCTCGTACAGGGACTCGCGGGACGCCGTCGGGCGCAGGCTCTCGGCGTCGACGACACAGCGGACGAAGAACGCCCACTCGGGCAGGATCTCCTCGGCCTGCTCGGACAGCAGCATGCCCTTGACGTGCACGCGATGGCCGTGACG
The DNA here is from genome assembly GCF_036241575.1 of Streptomyces sp. NBC_01267. NCBI lineage: Bacteria > Bacillati > Actinomycetota > Actinomycetes > Kitasatosporales > Streptomycetaceae > Streptomyces > Streptomyces sp. NBC_01267. Next base: position 652,665 of record NZ_CP108455.1, read on the forward strand.
GCGCCCGGCCGGCACCGTCTCGGGCAGCACACACGCGATGCCCTTGAGGCCCACGGCCGGCAGGTCCAGCTCGATGGTGTCCAGCGGTGTGAACCCGAAGACCTCCTCGCCGTACGCGGCCAGTGCGCGCGAACGGGCTCCGGGCGTGGGGTACGTACGTGCCCACGGTGCGGGCTCAGGGTTCACGGGCGCACCCGCACCGCCCGTGCCGTCGTCGAAGGCCACCGGGTGGCGCAGCAGGGAACCGAAGTGCCGGGCCAGCGCCTGTACCTGCACCGGCCCGGTCCACTCGCCCGCGTCGGCGCGCGGCGTCAGCGTGACGGTGGTACCGGGCCGGGGGCGGGCGGATGCGGGCAGGGTACGGACGGTGTAGCTGCCGTCGCCACGCCCCCGCCACTCCACGGCGTGTGCGTCGGGGGTGTGGGCGGAGCGGCTCAGTACGTGGATCTCGTCCGCGACCAGGAAGCAGGAGAGCAGGCCGATCCCGAACTGGCCGATGAAGTCGCCGCGTTGCTCGGCCAGCCGCTCCGCGCGTTTGCTGCTGCGCCCGATCGTGGCGAGGAAGGTGTGCACGTCGGCCTCGGTGAGACCGACGCCGTCGTCCTCGACGCGTACCACCGAACCGTCGGCGTACAGGCGGATACCGAAGGCGTCGGCGGGTGCGTCCGGCTCGAGGCCGTGCCGGGCGGTCAGCGCGTCCGCCGCGTTCTGCAGGAGTTCGCGCAGGTAGACGCGGGGGCTGGAGTAGAGGTGGTGGGAGAGGAGGTCGACGAGGCCGCGCAGATCCACCTGGAAGGTGCGGTCGGCGGCGGGCGGGGTCGGGGCGGTGTCGGGCAGAGTCATCAGGAAGTCCGGAAGTGGGAGGGGCGGCAGGTGGCGGTGGGGATCGGCACGGCGGGCGCTCAAGCGGCGGCGATGGCGGCGGGCGCTCAGGCGCGGCGGCGGCGGGCGAACTGCTCCTCGGGTTCCGCGAAATAGGTCCAGGGCCGCCCTCCGGTGTACGCGCCGTCGAGCGCCTTGAAGACGCGCCGGACCGTGTGGCGTTCACCGGCCAGCGACAGCGCCATGGCGAACATGCTGAAGTCGTGCTGCCATCCGGGGCGCCGTACGTATGCGGGGTGCAGGATGCTGTGGTCGGCCGCGGCCCGCAACTCCGTCTGGATCCTGGGTGTTTCGAGGACGTCCTCGGTGTCCGACTCGACCCAGTCCTCGATGTGCGCCACGGCGATCACACAGCCGAGCCGGTGCCCCTGCGGTGCGCGGGCGAGCGCATCACGGGCGAAGGCCAGGGCCTGGCCCGGCTCGCCGCCCCAGCGGGGCTGCAACTGCGACAGCCATTCGACGCGGGTCTCCAGATCCAGCGGGTCGCGGCGCAGCGCGGCGTCGAGCCGGGTCTCGTTGACGAGGCGACCCAACGACATGCCACGGCCGGAGGTGAGGAGGCGGCGCCACGGGGCGACCCACTCCGGCCGCAACTCGGCGGCCTCGAACAACTGCTCCTCGGCGATGTGGAGCCGCTCGTGGAAGACTCGCCACTGCTCCCGAGAGACGTTCACGGCCTGCGCGGCGGTCCGCGCCTCCCAGCCCCAGCTGATGTGACGGGCCCCGGATATCAGCAGGGCCGTCGCCCGGTGTTCCTTGTCCTCCTCGGCGGCCCGGCCGATCCAGTCCTGCACACCGTCCAAGTCGGCCAGCTCACTGAGAACTTGGTGGTCGCGGCCGAGGTCGAAGGGGGCCAGCGCCGTCTTGACCGCCTCCCAGTCACCCGCGTCGGCCGCCTCCACCAGGGCGAGCACCCGCGCGTCCCCGAGCGCGCGCACCTTGTACGTGCCGCCCTTCTGCCTGCGTGTGACGGGAAGGGCGTGCGGATCCGCCGCCGGTCTCTCGCCACTCCTACCGAACAGCTTGCCGAACATGCCGCGCCCTCCCCTGGTCCCGCGTGATCGTCGGGGTGCAGCATAAGGGGACCCACTGACATCACTTCCACAGGGTATTCACGGGTGCTCCACGAGTTCGGTCTCGATTTCGCCCCTCTCACACGTTCCCGATTCGGAAGCCGACTGCATCAAATCTGCTTGTTCATGCTTATTTTGACGCTCTTTCAATCACCTATTGACACCCAGTTATGGGTGCGATGCACTTGCCCTGCCCCGGCCGCCTGCACAGCACCGATCAGCCCCCCACCTGTCGGAGCGGCTGACCGCATCGCGCCTGCCGCCGGAGGCTCTCACGTTCCCCCTCAACGGGAGGTTCTCATGCGCGTCCGTTCCCTTCTCCTCGCCGGCGCCCTCTGTGGTTCGCTGTTCGGCGTCGTTCTCCCGGCAGGGCCCGCCGCTGCCGCCGGCCGTACCTACTACCTCGACTGCTCGGGCGGCAGCGACACAGGCGCGGGCACCTCGCCCAGGACAGCCTGGAAGTCCCTGGACAAGGTCGATGCGACCGTGTTCGCGCCGGGCGACCGCATCCTGCTCAACCGCGGCACCACCTGTGCCGGAACCCTGGCACCGCAGGGCTCCGGGGCCGCTCGCAGACCGATCACCGTGAATACCTACGGCACCGGAGCCGACCCACTGGTGGCCGGTGACGGTGCAGCCGCCGCGGTACGGCTGCACAACCAGCAGTGGTGGGAGATCCGCAATCTGGAGATCACCAACAAAGCGGCGACGCAGGGCAACCGTCGCGGAGTGTCGGTGGAACTCTCGGACTACGGCACCGCCCACCACATCGTGCTGGAGAACCTGAACATCCACGATGTCAACGGCGACGACACCAAGGGCCTGTCCGGCAGTGGCGGCATCTACTTCACCGTCAGCGGAACCACCACGCCGTCCTCCTTCGACACGGTCGCCATCAGGAACAACACCATCCGCACGGTGGACCGCGAGGGCGTCTTCTTCGTCTCGTCCTGGAACCGGTCCGGCTTCGAGGGACCCAGCGCCGGTACCTTCATCCCCTGGCCGAACGTCACCATCAGCGGCAACCACCTCTCCGACATCGGCGGCGACGGCATCGTGCCCGGCAACACCACCGGCGCGCTGATCGACCACAACACCCTGACCGGCTTCCACAAGCGCTCCAGCGGCTACAACGCCGGGATGTGGCCCTACGACTCGGACAACGCGGTCTTCCAGTACAACGACACGAGCGGCGGCACCACCACCCTGGACGGGATGGCCTACGACATCGACCAGGGCACCGTGGGGACCGTCTTCCAGTACAACTACAGCCACGACAACGCCGGCGGATTCTTCCTGCTGTGCAACGCGACGGGCATCCTGCGCACGGCCGTGGTCCGGTACAACATCAGCCAGAACGACTCCTACCGAGGGTTCGAGAACTGCAGCGGGACCATCGAGTCGGCCGACGTCTACAACAACACCATCTACATCGGCCCCGGTGTCAGCCAGTCCGTGATCCAGGAGAACAACACCACCCTGCGCAACGTCACATTCCGCAACAACACAGTCGTCAAGACCGGCAGCGGTTCCGCCTCCGTCAACCTGCACGGCGGCGGCTACTCGCTGGACCACAACGACCTGTCGAACGTGACCGGCGCACCGGCCGGCGCCGGGATCACCACCGACCCGCTGCTGCAGGCACCGGGCACCGCCGCCGACCGCGCCCACGCCACCGGCTACCGGCTCTGCTCCGGATCCCCGGCGCTGAAGACCGGAGCCGCGATCACCGGCAACGGCGGGCGCGACTACTACGGCAACACCGTCCCGGCCACCGGCGCCCCGAACATCGGCGCCTACGCGGGCAGGGCCGTCTCCTGCGGTACCGGTCCCGTCAGCTCCGGGTCCTGAGACAGACGGCAAACAGGGGGCGGCGCCGCCCAAGCGGTGGACGTCCCCGGGTCCTCCACCACTCCCGGAACGCAACTCATCCGGTGGACCCGGGGCGCCACCGCCGGCCGGCGCCGTCCCCCGGCCGCCGACGCCGACAGCCGCTCCTCGGTACGACTCGGGCCTGAACACATGGCCGGAGCGGCGCACGTGGCGACCAGACTCATCCGTGGGACGGGCAGTTTCTTCAAGACCTGCAGCTGCAAACGACAGGGCGGATGCGCACACCCCTACGCCATCCGGTTCCGCAACGGAGCGGGGCGACAGTGCGAAGAGTCGGGTTACCCGACGCAGGACGACGCGCTCGACCGCACCAGCCTGTCGACCCGATCCGGATCCCGATCGCGGTCACTTCGGACTCGCGTCCGCCCTGGGTACCGCGGCTCTCACCCGGCAGTGGGGCCACGCCCCACCGTCCTTACCGTCTTCGCTGTCCTTACCGTCCTCACTGTCCTTGACGCGGCTGGTGGCGAACACCTCGTAGCGCCACCTGAGCGAACATCAGCATCCGGTGGCAAGGGGTCCCGCACACGCCGGGGCCCGGTCCAACCCGTCGGTAACTTAATCAACTCGTGATCAACACAGGCCGGTTGGCGCGCCCGACGGTGTCATACGATCGCCCGATGCCCCGTGCCAGGTACCAGGACCACACCGTGGCGGCAGCCACCGCCGTCTCGTTCACCGCACTGTGCCTCGTCGCCGCGTACGCGGATCCGACCGGCCTGTTCGCCCCGGTGGGCGCTCAGACGCTGCGCGCGGGGGCCGTGCACGGACTGTGGTCGCTGGCCGGATGGCTGGTGTTCCTACCGGTCCTGGCCGCGGTGGCGTACGCGGGAACGCTGGCGACGGTGCGCACCGCCGGGCCGGGCACCGGGCGCGGCCGGGTACTCCTCCGGGTCTGGGGGGTGTGCGTCCTCGCGGGCGCCCTGGCCCGGTTCGGGCAGGCCGTTGCGGACACCGTGGGGGTCGCCGTGCACAGCGGCAGCACGGACTTCCTGCCGGTCGCGCTCTGGTCGGCGGGACTGGTGGCCGAGCGGACGGCGCTGCTCGGCTGGCTGCCGGCCCTGGTCGCGGTACTGGTGCTCCGGCGTGCGGCGCCGCCAGGAGAGCCGGCGGCCGGGCAGGACCTCCGGCCGATCGTCGCCCGGACCCTGCTGACCGCCCTGCCTGCCGGACTGCTGCTGCTCGGCGCCCTGGCCTCCTCCTCACCCGCCGCCTCGATATCCACGGGCCTGACCGCCCAGCTGCCGGCGATATCAGCCGTGTTGGTGACGGCGGTGGCGATCGCGCTGCAACTGCGCAGCGAGCGGCGCTTCGCCCAGGCGCGGGGGACCGGACTCCTGGTCGGCGGCTGGGTCTGCGCGCTCGGTGCGGGCGCACTGGTCGGCGCGGTCGACGGACTCGTCGCAGCCGTGTCCGGCAGCGGCGACCTTGCGGCGATACCCATGGCAGGCCAGGCGGTCGGTGCGGGGCTCGCGCTCGGCCTGGCCTTCGGGTGGGCCCTCGCCCCGGCCGAGTTGCTCCTGCGCCGCCCGCCACAGATACGTACGAACCCACGAACAGGCCTGCCGCTGGTGGCGGTCCTGGTGCTGCTCGCCGTCGTCGCAGGGAATCTGCTGACCGCGGCGCCGGACCGCACCGCGACGGTGAGCGCCGCCGCACGGGCCACCGGGTCGCAGGAGCTGCCCGCACTGACGGTGCGGAGCCGGACGATCGTCGACACGAACGGCCGTCAGGTGCTGCTGCGCGGCGTGAACGTCAACCAGCTCAACGATTACGGCACGAACGGCCGGTCCGGAGCCAAGAGGGTGCTCCCGCTGACCGAGAACGACTTCCATCAGATGGCCGCCGCGGGCTTCGACGTCGTACGCCTCAACGTCAACTGGTCACGCCTGGAACCGACCCGTGGGCACTGGTCGCAGTCCTACCTCGCCCGCATCGAGCGGGCCGTCGCCTGGGCCGCCGAGTACGGCATGTACACCGACATCGACATGCACCAGGACGCCTACTCCCGCTACACGGCGGGCACAAAGAGCAGCGCGTGCGCGACACCACTGCCGGGGTTCGACGGCGCGCCCGCCTGGGCGACGCTCACCGACGGGCTCTCCCGCTGCCAGGGTCTCGACCGGGACACCACGTCCGCCGTCCAGCGCGCGGCGAGCAACTTCTACCACGACACCAACGGCATCCAGGGCCACCTCGTGGACACCCTCGCCCTGCTCGCGCGCACCTTCGCAGGCAATCCGGCGGTGGCCGGATACGGCCTCTACAACGAGCCGGGGTTCGGTGACGACGCGAGCACCGACAGCTCGGTGCTGCTCGGCGCGTACTACGACCGGGCGCTGAAGGCGATCCGCGCGGCGGAGAACGCGACGCCGGGCGGCTTCCACCACCTGGCCTTCCTCGAACCCAGCGTGCTGTGGTCCGGGCTCGGCTTCGCCGCGACGCCGCTGCCGGGCTTCACCGAAGACCCGTGGACGGTGTTCGCCCCGCACCTGTACAACGAGTCGATCACCATGGACCAGTCCCTCGGCATCACCCTCGTCTCCGTCGAACGGGGCTTCGCGCTGGCGGAGCGGCAGGCAAAGGCGTACGGGATGCCGATGTGGAGCGGCGAGTGGGGCTGGTTCCCGTTCACGGGCAAGCGCGCGCAGTCCCTGGCCGAGCGGTTCCAGGACGAGGCGGACGCGTACCGGATGGGTGGCGCCTTCTGGGTGTGGAAGCAGGCCTGCGGCAGCCCCGAGTCGAGCACCACGTCCCCGGCGGCCGGCAACTACGTCCAGCAGGACTGCGCCACCGGCGACACCCTGCCGCCCGCCGCCGGGGTCAAGGACCTGGTGGTACGGCCCTACCCGCGGGCCGTACCGGGGACCCTGGACGCGCTCTCCAGCTCGCGGCACACGCTGAAGTTCAGCGGCACGGCGGCGAAGGGCGCACGCTCGTGCACCCTCGACGTGTGGTTCCCCGGCTCGGCCGCGCCGAAGCTGTCCGTGCACGGCGTGACTGATGTGAAGTCGGCGCGCGAGCAGGGCGGTTGGCGGATCACGGGCTGCGCGAGCGGTTCGTACCGTGTCCAGGCACGAACCGGTGCACCCTAGTGACCTGAGTCAGAGACTCGTCGTCAGTCGGGCATGAGTCGTCCGGGTCCGAAGATTCCGCCGTTGTCGGTAACTGATGCCCAGCGGGCTGTGTTGGAGGGCTGGTTACGTCGCCGGACGACGGCCCAGGCTCTGGCCCAGCGGTCACGGATCGTGCTGGAGTGCGCTGAAGGCCACTCCATCATGGAGGTGTCCCGCCGGCTGCGGATCACCCCGGACACGGTCCGCACCTGGCGACGCAGGTTCCTCGGGCGCGGCCTGGACGGCTTGTGCGACGACCCGCGGCCCGGCGTTCCCCGGAAAATCACCGATGCCGCAATCACCATCTCGTTTGCCATGCAACGCTCTCCCCTGGCCGGTGCACCAACCCTGTCCAGTCGCATGAGGATCCCCGAGGGCCGTGCTATGCGATATCTGTCCCTCGGGCCTCTGTCGCAATGCACTGCCACTCGTTGCGGAGCCTGGCGGTGACACCTGAAACTCCGCCATCTTGAAGTAGCTGGTCAGCGGGGTGCCGTGACCTCGTTTCGAGGTGCTCGTGCTGGTCGTGGGCGGCAGTCCGTGCTGTCGATCGTCCGGCGCGGTGGTTTTTGCCGATGAGTTCACCGTCCTCCTACGGTCTACCCAGCGACACGACCGTTCTCGACAGGAGTGCCATGTCCACCATCCAGCCCGTGATCCTGACTGCCAACCAGGACATTCTGCTCGGCTTCTACACGAAATTGTTCGGCGCCAAGGAGATCTTCCGGGTACCGGAGGAAGGCCCGTCCTTCTACCTCGGCTTGCGCATCGGCGACACCGACCTCGGGCTGGTGGCCAAGGCGGACCCCGAGACCGGGGCGGCGCCACGGATCCTGCTCAGCATCGGTGTCGACGACGTCGACGAGACGCTCGCCCGGGTGGAGGCGCTCGGCGGCTCGGTCAGCGGAGGCCCCAACGACATGCCGTGGGGACAGCGCGTCGCCCACATCCAGGACCCCGACGGCAACCCGGTGAACCTCACTCAGCCGATCCCGGCCCGGTGACGCTTTTCCGGGGGCATGTGCTGATCGTGGGCTACCTGCGGCAGACATCAATTGCCGGTAGCGGCCTCGATGTTCGTCAGGACGAGCAGCGCGCGGAACAGGTGGGTGGCGAGGGCGGGGTCACTACGGAGCTGGGTGAGGATCCGCCAGTTCTTCAGGTGGGCAAGGCCGCGTTCGACGGGGACGCGTCCGGCGGCCATGACCCAGTTGGCCTCCTTCTCGGCAGATGTGAGCCTGCGGGCGCGGGTGGCCTTGAAGCCAGTGACGACCACGGGATCGTCCCCGTCGTCGTCCAGGCCGAGGAAGCCCAGGTGGGCGGCCGGGGCGCCGAGGCCGGCAGCGCGCGGGTGGGCCCGCTTCCTCGTTGAGCCTGCCCGCGTGGAGGGCATTGGCCCAGATGCTGGCAGCGGTGGCCGTGCCGAAGAGGGTCCAAACGTAGAGCCGGGCGCGCAGGGGCGCGTCGCGGAGGACCAGGAGTGCCCGGATGCCGTAGGCGATGAACCCGTCGATCGGCGTTGTCACGCTGTTGGGTGTGTGGGTGTTTGACTGTGTGTCGAGGTGCGGTGGGGCCGGGCAGTGTGGCTGATGATGACGGAACAAGTCCTCGCATTCATCGGTTTCTCCTCTTCGCTTCCTCAACTGAACAGATGCGTCCGTTGATCCACCCGGAGCCAGGGATCCTTCCTTTACCCGGCTGAGCTCACGGCCGCATTCCGCCGTCTGGCCACGCCGCCCCGCCCGGCCAGCTGACTCGCTGCCCCGCCCACCTCGGTGGGATCACCTGCATCCGACCGATGGCACACTGGCGCGCGCCCGCACCCTGGCGTCGATAATTACGCCATGATGCACATCCGCAAAGGGCGCCACCCGCCAATCCAACTTGACGCTCCATCGGGAACCCGGCAAGGAGTCAGCATCAATACCGCGCGGAACCGCTTCGAGACGCCGTGAACCGCCCAGATCAATAATCTGCCCCACCCATCCTGACCTGTGAAAATCGTGCTCAACAACTTGCCTGCAAAGCTCACCAGGAGGTACCCGTGAGGATGCTCATCAACGTCCCGGAAACCGTCGTCGCGGATGCCCTGCGCGGCATGGCCGCCGCACACCCGGACCTCTCCGTCGATGTCGAGAACCGGTTGATCGTACGGCGCGACGCGCCCGTCGCCGGAAAAGTGGGGCTGGTCTCGGGGGGCGGATCCGGGCACGAGCCGTTGCACGGCGGGTTCGTCGGCCCCGGCATGCTTGCCGCCGCCTGTCCCGGTGAGGTGTTCACGTCGCCGGTTCCGGACCAGATGGTCCGGGCCGCCGCCGCGGTCGACAGCGGTGAGGGGGTGCTGTTCGTCGTGAAGAACTACACCGGCGATGTACTCAACTTCGACATGGCGGCCGAGCTGGCCGAGGACGAAGGCGTACGCATCGCGAAGGTGCTGGTCAACGACGACGTGGCGGTGGATGACAGCACGTTCACCGCCGGACGGCGCGGCACCGGTGCGACGCTCTTCGTGGAGAAGCTCGCGGGGGCCGCGGCGGAGGAGGGCGCGCCGCTGGAGCGGGTCGAGGCGATCGCCCGGCAGGTGAACGGCAGTGCGCGGTCCTTCGGTGTGGCCCTGAGTGCCTGCTCGACGCCCGCCAAGGGCGGTCCGACCTTCGATCTGCCGTCCGGCGAGCTGGAGTTGGGTGTCGGGATCCACGGCGAGCCCGGCCGCGAGCGGCGCCCGATGATGACATCGCGGGAGATCGCGGACTTCGCGGTGGACGCGGTTCTGGAGGATCTGCGGCCGAACGGCCCCGTGCTGGCCCTGGTGAACGGTATGGGGGCGACTCCCCTGCTGGAGCTGTACGGCTTCAATGCCGAGGTGCAGCGCGTGCTGACCGAGCGTGGTGTGGCCGTGGCTCGTACCCTCGTGGGGAACTACGTCACATCGCTCGACATGGCAGGCTGCTCGGTGACGCTCTGCCAGGTGGACGAGGAACTGCTGCGGTTGTGGGACGCGCCGGTGAGGACCGCCGCTCTGCGCTGGGGCTGCTGACCGTCCCGTCCACCGAACTCGTCCCGTCCACCGAACCGGACCCATCAGGGAGGCCCTGTGCTCGACGCCGAATTCTTCCGCCGCTGGATGTACACGACGGCCGAGGCGGTCGAAAGGGAGGCGGACCGGCTGACCGAACTGGACTCGGCCATCGGTGACGCCGACCACGGCAGCAATCTGCGGCGCGGCTTCACCGCGGTGACCGCCGTGCTGGAGAAGGAGGCCCCGGACACTCCGGGCGCGGTCCTGACCCTGGCCGGGCGGCAGCTGATCTCCACGGTCGGCGGTGCGTCGGGGCCGTTGTACGGCACGCTGCTGCGCCGTACGGGAAAGGCACTGGGCGACGACGCCACCGTCTCCCGGGAGCAGTTGGCCGAGGCCCTGGGTGCCGGTGTCGCGGCGGTGGGCCAGCTCGGTGGGTCCGCCGCCGGTGACAAGACGATGCTGGACGCACTCCTGCCGGCCGCCGAGGCTCTCGGGGAGTCGTTCGCGGCTGCCGGGGAAGCCGCCGACGCCGGGGCGCTCGCGACCGTACCGCTGCTGGCGCGCAAGGGGCGGGCGAGCTATCTGGGCGAGCGCAGCATCGGGCACCAGGATCCGGGGGCGACCTCGTCCGCGCTGCTGATCGGCGCGCTCGTGGCGGTGGCCGCATGAGTGCGCTCGTGGGAATCGTCCTCGTGTCGCACAGCGCGCCGGTCGCGGCTGCGGTCGCCGAGCTGGCGACGGGGCTGACCGGCGGGGCGACCACCGCTCCGGTGGCCGCGGCGGGTGGCACCCCGGACGGCGGGCTCGGTACCAGCTCGGAGCTGATCAGCACTGCCGCCGCGGCGGTCGACCGGGGGGCCGGTGTCGCGATCCTCGTCGACCTGGGCAGCGCGGTACTGACAGTGAAGGCGTTGCTGGCCGAGGGCGATGAACTCCCCGACGGCACCAGGCTGGTGGACGCACCGTTCCTGGAGGGCGCGGTGGCGGCCCTGGTCACCGCTTCGGCGGGTGGCGATCTCGACGCGGTGGAGGCCGCGGCGTCCGAGGCGTACGCGTACCACAAGGTCTGACCGACGTATCACGAAAGCTGCCGACGCCTCAGGCAGAGGCGTCGGCAGCTCACGGGGGATCAGCTCTGCGTGCTGCGGCGCTTGCGCGCGGCGAACATGATGCCGCCACCGGCGACGATCACCACAGCAGCCGCGCCCGCGATGAGCGGCGTGGAGCTGGAGGAACCGGTCTCGGCCAGGTCGGTCGGCTTACTCGCGCTCGGCGAGGGCACCGGCACCGCAGCCGACTCACTGGGGCTGGCGCTGGGGGTCACCGACTCGCTCGGAGTGGGGGCCGGCTTGCTCGGGGTGTCCGACGGGGTCGGGGTGACGGGCGGCTTCGGCGTGTCGCACACCGGCGCCGTCTTCGTCTCGTCCAGCGAGAACTGCTGGCTGTCGCCGGCCTTCACGACGAGGTGCACAGAGAGCTTCTCGGTGTGCTCGGCGAGCGGCAGCGTCTTGCTGAACGACGAGCCGAACTCCTGCGTGGGGAGAATGTCCTTCCCGTCCACGCTGACGGTCACCGTGTTGGTGACCTTGGCGTTGTACGCCTTCAGGTCGACAGTGACCTCGGAGCACGAGACAGACCACGCCGGAGCATGCGCCTGCGCCGGGACAGCACACAGACCGACGCCGATCACACTGGTTGCCGCGGCTATGAAGGCCCCCCGGCGCCGCCACGATCTCTTGGATACGGTCACAAAAATCCTCCACACTTGCGGCACCGCCCGTTTGGCGGTGCGCGCGCAGGGTATCGCCCCGACACCCGCAGGTACATCGGCGCCCCACCCTTCACTCCGGTCTCCAACGCGCCCGCTCACCCGTCGGTTTGACGCCCCCTCCGCGCACGCCCGGGGGCCGCCCCCCGGGCCATGTCCCGCCGGTGAATTCGCGTCCTCGCCCCGGGGCCCGGCAGATGACACCTACAGGTCGACACGGACGTCCCATTTCAAGTCCTGAACACACGACCATGACACAACACCCTTTTCGTTTTGGTCCGTTCAGACATGAATTCAGCTTTCCGGTGGGTGGTACAGACCAAGGCCTTGACAGCAAGTTGGTTCACTTCTTAAATCTCGAAGTGAAGTACGGCGCACCCCCCACCCCGGTCGTCGCACATGGGCGACCCCGCTGCGCATGTCTGTCATACCTGTGTCAAACATGCCCGTTCAGTGCACGGCATCCGTGCACCGGAAGGGAGAGTCATGGACTCCCCACGACTGGCACGGCGACTTCTTGTCGCCACCGCCTCAGCCCTGCTCCTCGCCCCGGTCCTCACCGCCACGGCGAGCGCGGACCAGACACCCGCGGCGAAGGCCGCCACGACGACGTTCTCCGACACCTTCGACGGGCCCGCGGGCTCCGCGGTCGACTCCGGAAAGTGGCAGATCGAGACCGGCGACAACGTCGACAACCACGAGCGCGAGTACTACACACCCGGCAGCGACAACGCCGCCCTCGACGGGCAGGGCCATCTCGTCATCACGGCCCGCAAGGAGAACCCGCACAACTACCAGTGCTGGTACGGAACATGTGAGTACACCTCGGCCCGGCTGAACACCTCGGGCAAGTTCTCGTCCACGTACGGACATGTCGAGGCCCGGATGAAGATCCCGAAGGGACAGGGCATGTGGCCCGCGTTCTGGATGCTCGGGAGCGACATCGGGCAGGTCGGCTGGCCCAACTGCGGTGAGATCGACGTCATGGAGAACGTCGGCTTCGAGCCGTCGACCGTGCACGGCACCATCCACGGCCCCGGCTACTCCGGATCGAACGGCATCGGCGCCCCCTACACGCTCCCCGGCGGGCAGGTGTTCTCCAACGACTTCCACACCTTCGCCGTCGACTGGGCCCCCGATTCCATCACCTGGTCCGTGGACGGCAACGTCTACCAGAAACGCACACCGGCCGATGTCAGTGGCAAGCAGTGGGTGTTCAACAAGCCCTTCTACCTGATCCTCAACCTCGCGGTCGGCGGATACTGGCCGGGCGACCCCGACGGCAGCACCGCCTTCCCGCAGCAGCTGGTCGTCGACGAGGTCAAGGTCACCACCGGCAACAGCGCACTGCCGACCGGGCAGGCCGCCAAGAAGGTTGCCCCGCACGGCGGTTGAACCGGCGCACCGGGCGGTACGGCAGTTCCGGGATCCCGCCGGGCGGGGCCGCGCGACCACGCGGCCCCGCCCGGCGGGCCGGCGTCATCCGTACGGCCGGACCCGGGCCGTCACCCGCACCGCTCATGTACGCCCGGTCCCGCCCACACCGGCGCTCCCGTTCTCGCACCAGTCGACGGCCTCCTCGCGGGACGGGAACCTCCGCCAGGGCGTCAGCGCCGCGCCGGCGGTCGCGCGCGGCTCGACCACGACGGCGACCCGGTGCCCTTCCTCCTCCAGCCGGGCGAGCGCGGTCGCCACCATCGTCGCGCCCGAGGTGTCCATGCTCGTGACGTCCAGCAGATCGAGGACCACCCAGCCACCGTCCTGCGGGGTGACGTCCGACAGACCGTGCAGGAGCCGTTCGGCGGCGGTGAAGTCCAGCGCTCCCTGCGCGGCCACCAGGCCCTGCCGCACGCCCCGGTCGGCTTCCGTGACGGTGGGGGCGCTGCGCGTCGGATGACGCATCATGTGGAGGCCGAACCGCTCGGACAGCTCCCGCAGCGCCGCGACACCGCGTACCGGGGTGCCGCTGGCGTCGAGCGGCGGGCTGTGCACCGCGACGCCGAACCGGGCGGGGCTCACCGCGATCAGGCCGCCGGACACCCCGCTCTTCGCGGGCAGCCCGACCCGCAGCAGCCATGCGCCGGAGGCGTCGTACATCCCGCACGACGCCATCACCGCGAGTACCTGGCAGGCCACCGTCTCGGACACCACCGTCTCTCCGGTCACCGGGTTGACACCGCCGTTGGCCAGGGTCGCCGCCATCACGGCGAGGTCTCCGGTGGTGACCCGTACCGCGCACTGCCGGAAGTAGGTGTCCACGACGGAGGGCGCGCCGGGCAGTGCGCCGGCGCTGCTCATCAGATAGGCCAGCGCGCGGTTGCGGTCGCCGGTCTCCGCCTCGGAGCGGTGGACGGCCTCGTCGACGTCGAGGCCGCGTCCCGCGAAGCGGCTCAGGCAGTCCAGGATGCGCTCGAACCGCTCCTCGCAGGTGGCACCCGGCACCAATGCCGTAGTGGCGATGGCCCCGGCGTTGATCATCGCGTTGTCCGGCCGTCCCGTGTCCGGCTCCAGGCTGATGGCGTTGTACCCCTCGCCGCTCGGTTCGGTGCCCACCCAGCGGGTCACTTCCTCCAGGCCGAACTCCGAGAGGACCAGCGCGTAGACGAACGGCTTGGACACCGACTGGACGGTGAACGGCATCTCCGCGTCGCCCGCCTGGTACCGGTGTCCGTCCATGCTCACCAGGGAGAGCCCGAAGGTGTCCGGGTCCGCCAGGGCCAGCTGCGGGATGTAGTCGGCGACCGCTCCGTCGTCCAGTGCGCCGAGCCGCTCGTACAGCTCCACCAGGGATTCGGTCACCACATCGAGCACGGGCCCGTCCGTCGCCATTCCTCATGCTAAGCACGGATCGGAGCGGGTCGCGTCCGGATGCAGCCGTGCGGCGGCTGATGGATTGTGAAGGAGGACAAGGACCAGAAAGGGAGTCATGGAAACCAACGCTCTGACGCCTGCGCTGTTGCAGACCCTGCGCAAGAAGCAGCCCCATCCGGTGGTGTCCGTGAGTATGCCCACCCACCGGCGCGAACCCGACAACGCCCAGGACTCGGTGCGTCTGCGCAATCTCATGACGGAGGCCGGGCGCCGGATCGACGCCGACGAATCCGTGTCGCGGCAGGTGCGCGTGGGGCTGAAGGCCCAGTTGGACCGGGCGCTCGCCGAAGTCGACCTGCGGTACTCCCTGGACGGTCTGGTGATCTTCGCCGGTACGGACGAGTACCAGATCTGGGTGCTGGAAAGGGCGGTGCCCGAGCGGGTGGTGGTGAGCGACAGCTATCTGACCAGGAACCTGGTCGCCGCCAGGGCGCAGGCCAGGCCCTACTGGGTGCTCGCCGTCGCGGCGACCCGCGCCACGCTCTGGCACGGGTCGGGCGAGACCGTGCGCGAGCACACCGGCAACACCTTCCCCGTCACCCCGGACGAACTGCAGAACGACCCTCAGCGCGAGGAGCGGGTGGGCGATGTGGCCAGTACGTTCCAGGACGAGGAGACCCGGCGGTTCCTGCGTGAGGTGGACACCGCGCTCGGCGCGATCCTCACCGCGGTGCCCCGGCCGCTCTACGTGGTGGGTCTGGCGCCCGCACTGAGCCTGCTGGAGGACGTGGGGACCGCCACCCGCAACGCCGCGGGCAAGGTGCTCACCGGCGGCATGGTGAACGGTCCGGCCTACGAACTCCACAAGGAACTCGAACCCAGCCTGGCGGAATTCCAGCGGCGGACCGCGGAAAGGACCGCTGACCGGCTCGACGCCGCACGCGGCAGGCGGACCTTCGCCGCGGGTCTCGACGAGGTGTGGGAGGCGGTACGGGAGGGGCGCGCCGCCTTCGTGGCCGTAGAGGAGGGCTTCCAGCAGACCGTCCGGGTGAAGGAGGGGCACCTCGCCCCCGCGGACCCGGCGGAACACGAGTCACAGGCACCCGACGACGGGATCGTCCGGGAGGACATCGTCGACGAACTCGTCGAACTGGCCCTGGACAGCGGCGCCGAAGTCGCTTTCGTCCCTGACGGCACACTCGCCGACCACCAGCACATCGCGGCCGAACTCCGTTACTGAGCAGCAGTTCCGGGCTACCGGCGCGGGCTGCCCGCCTGCTCGCGGTGCGCGAGGCCGCCGTCCGCGTCGGGAACGACGTGTACGGCGGCCTCCTCGGCCGAGGCGGCACCGCCGTCGATGCCGACGTCCTCCGCCAGCATGTCCTTCTCCGCTTCCTCGTGCGCCCCTTCGTCGGGGGCGACCAGACGGCCCGCACGGCCGGCGCCGACCTCGTCGTCCAGCGCCTCGCCGTCGCTGTCCGACGAGTCACCGATGCCGTCGCCGTGCGGAGCCCGCAGCATCGCCGGGTCGGGCAGCTCCTCCGCGAGACGCTCGTCCAGCGTCTCGCCCTCGTGCTGCTCCTCCGCCGTGGTACCCACGTGATCGACACCCAGTGGCCGCTCCGGCGGCGACCAGCCCTCGTCGTACGGGTCCGACGCGCGACCGGTCAGCGTGTCCTCACGGTCGAGGATGCCCGTGTCCTCGGTGACTTCGCTGCCGTCCGGCTGGTAGACGTCGTCCCCCCTGGCGTCATGTGCTCGCATCGCCACGGTGTCCTCCTTCGTACGGCTCGTGGTGCGCCTGCTCGCAGATCGAGGCGGGGACACCCCACACCTCCCAGTATGCCGAGCCCGCGCCACAGCCGCCCTCGGCGTGCACCGCACCCGATGTGTGGTACGGTGCCATCAGCACTTGTGTACGCCGCATTCTCGTACATCACATTCATGTACACCACGTTCCCAGCAGTCCGTGGTCGGCGCCGGTGCAGATTCTCCTCTCCCGCTGTTGCGCCTGTCTCTTCGTGAGCGGCGATCCAGCCTCCGAGTACCACACTTCCCTTCCCGGCCCCGGGCTCCTCCGCCCGGCACGGGGCGTGATCACACCGCCCCGCCAGGCCCCCTGTTCGCCATGTCCGCGAAAGGACCCCTCATGACCAGCACACTCGAACGCCCCCCTGTACCCCAGCACTTGGCCGTCCCGGCCGCCGGCGTTCTCGACCTCACCGACCGCAGGCACGGCCTGTTGCGCACCCAGCGGACAGCGGGCTCCCGCCCCTCCCCCGACGACGTACAGGTGTCCGCCGCGCAGATCCGCCAATTCGGCCTGCGTGCGGGCGACTTCGTCGAAGGAAGCTGCGAGCGTCCCGGTTCGCCCGCCCGCGTGGAGCGGGTCAACGGCCGGCCGCCCGAGGCCCTGCGCGGCCGGCCGCACTTCCGCGACCTGACCCCGCTCCATCCCCGGGAGCGGCTGCGTCTCGAAACCGCGGGCGGCAGCGCCACGACCCGCCTCGTCGATCTGATCACGCCGGTCGGCAAGGGGCAGCGCGGGCTGATCGTCGCGCCGCCCAGGACCGGCAAGACCGTGCTGCTCCAGCAGCTCGCCGCCGCCGTCGCGGCCAACCACCCCGAGTGCCATCTGATGGTGGTCCTGCTCGACGAACGCCCCGAGGAGGTCACCGACATGCGCCGCTCCGTACGGGGCGAGGTGCTCGCCTCGACCTTCGACCGGCCGCCGAAGGAGCACATCGCGCTCGCCGAACTCGCGGTGGAGCGGGCCAAGCGCCTGGTCGAGCAGGGCAAGGACGTCGTCATCCTGCTGGACTCCCTCACCCGGCTCTGCCGGGCGCACAACAACGCGGCCCCCGCCGGCGGCCGTACGCTCTCGGGCGGTGTCGATGCCTCCGCCGTACAGGGCCCCAAGCGCCTCTTCGGAGCGGCGCGTCTCGCCGAGGAGGGCGGCTCGCTCACCATCCTCGCGACCGCGCTGGTCGACACGGGATCGCGCGCCGACGACTACTTCTTCGAGGAGCTCAAGAGCACCGGCAACATGGAGCTCAAGCTGGACCGCGCACTGGCCGACAGCAGGATCTTCCCGGCCGTCGACATCTCCCCGTCCGGCACCCGGCGCGAGGAACTGCTCGTCCCCGACGCCGAGTTGACGGCGGTACGGGGGCTGCGCAGGGCGCTCCGGTCCAGGGACGGCCGGTCGGCGCTGGAGGCGCTGCTGGACAGGATCCGGAAGACGCCGGACAACGCGGCCTTCCTGCGGCAGATCCAGCAGACCGTCCCCGGCGCCTGACGGCCGCCCCGACGGGAGTACGGGCAGGGCCCGTTCGCCGTCAGCCCGCGAGCGCCGCCGAGACGACCGCCTTGGCCTCCTCCTGGACCCGGCCGAGATGGTCCGCCCCCAGGAATGACTCGCCGTAGATCTTGTACACGTCCTCGGTGCCGGAGGGACGGGCCGCGAACCAGGCGTTCTCGGTGGTCACCTTGATGCCGCCGATGGGCGCACCGTTGCCGGGTGCCTCGGTGAGTACAGCGGTCACCGGCTCCCCGGCGAGTGTGTCCGCGGTGATCTGTTCGGGCGAGAGCCTGGCCAGCACCGCCTTCTCCGCGCGTGTCGCGGGGGCGTCGATCCGGGCGTAGGCGGGCGCCCCGAAACGGTCGGTGAGCGCGGTGTAGTGCTCGGACGGGGTCTTCCCGGTGACCGCGAGGATCTCGGAGGCGAGCAGCGCCAGGATGATGCCGTCCTTGTCGGTGGTCCACACCGAGCCGTCCCGGCGCAGGAACGAGGCCCCTGCCGACTCCTCGCCACCGAAGCCCAGCGAGCCGTCGACCAGACCGTCCACGAACCACTTGAAACCGACCGGCACTTCGACCAGTTCACGTCCCAGGTCGGCGGCGACCCGGTCGATCATCCCCGACGACACCAGCGTCTTGCCGACGCCGGCGGCGGCAGGCCACTGTTCACGATGGGTGTAGAGGTAGGAAATGGCCGCGGCCAGATAGTGGTTGGGGTTCATCAGTCCGGCGTCCGGGGTGACGATGCCGTGCCGGTCGGCGTCGGCGTCGTTGCCGGTGGCGATCCCGTACTCGTGGCGCCGCTCGATCAGGGAGGCCATCGCCCAGGGCGACGAGCAGTCCATCCGGATCCTGCCGTCCCAGTCCAGCGTCATGAACCGCCAGGTGGGATCGGCCAGTGGGTTGACCACCGTCAGATCGATCCGGTGCTGCTCGGCGATCCGGCCCCAGTACGCGACCGAGGCACCGCCCAGCGGATCGGCGCCGATCCTGATCCCCGCGGCCCGTACCGCGTCCAGGTCGAGCACCGCGGGGAGGTCCGCCACGTAGCTGCCGAGGAAGTCGTACCGCCCGGTGGTGGGCGCGGCCAGCGCGCGGGTGTACGGGATCCGGTGCACGTCCTTGAGGCCGGCGGCG